>NZ_DAGX01000003.1:3716-46708 GCF_002498315.1 Methanofollis sp. UBA420 | reverse complement strand
CCCTATCCTAATGGCAGGGGGACCGGGGGGCGGCAGCCCCCCGGAGGAGACACTCCAGAATAGGATTTCTACAGAGCCAATTCCCTCTCTCTTTTTTCCTGTCGCAAAGAAGATATCAGATCCCGGCGACCACTCCTCCATGAAGGTCTGTATTGTCTACTATTCTGCCACCGGGAACACGAAGAGGGTCGCAGAGGCGGCCGCCGCGGCGACAGGCGCCGACCTCGTCGAGGTGAAGGACCTCGCGGCGTACTCGAAGGTGATGATGTACCTCAAAGGGGCGCCGAAGGCAAGAAGGGGAGAGAAGGCGGAGATCGAACCGGCCGCCATCGACGTCGCGGCCTATGACGTCGTCGCCGTCGGGACGCCGGTCTGGGCCTTCAGGCCGGCCCCGGCCGCAAACGCCATTGTCGCCGCACTCAAAAACTGCGAGGAGAAAAAGGCCGTTGCCTTTGCAACGAGCGGGGGCGCGCCTGGCGAGACCCTCCCGATCCTTGCCCGGCAGATCGAAGAGCGGGGGATGACTATTGCCGGGACTTTCCACATCACCGACAGGGAGATCACAAAAGGGGAGGGGATCGACGGCCTTGCCCGCCTGATCAGTACTGCATCTGGCGCGTGATCGAGGAGAGGGCGAACCCGATCTCCTCCGGGCTGAGGGCGAAACTCTTTGCCCCGGCCGAGAACCGCAGGCCTTCGCCGCCGACGGTGCCGATGACCTGGTACGGGAGGCCGGCAAGGGCGGACTCGTCCCTGAAAGTGACGAGGAAGCGGCCGTAGGTCTCGGAGAAGAGGACGGTCAGGGCGTCGCCTGCAAGTTTCACCTCTGCGTCAGGGCAGAGTTTCGCAAGGGCCGCAAAGAGGCCACCCTTCGAGAGGTCGGTGGCGCCGGTGATCGCGTCGGCCGCCACAAGGTCGCGGACCTTCGGGACAAGGGCCGGGTCTGCCATCGCCGGGGCCTCGCCACCGCATCCGGTCACCGCGTCGAGGATGGAGCCGCCAAAGTGCGGGCCGGTCTCCCCGACAAGAGCGATCCTGTCGCCTGCCGAGGGCCGCATCCACCGGCGGACCGGGCCCTTGCCGACCATCCCGATGGACGGGGTCGGCTTGATCTCGGTCCCGTACTCGTCGGACTCGTTGTACAGGGAGACGTTCCCGCCGACGACCGGGACATCCATTGTACGGGCCATGTCGCCGAGGCCGAGCACTGCCTGCTCCATCTCCCAGAAGACCTCCGGGTGGAGGGGGCTTGCGAAGTTGAGGCAGTTGACGATACAGAGGGGTTCGGCGCCGACGCAGGCAAGGTTCGCCGCATTCTCATAGACGGCATTTGCCGCACCGGCGTACGGGGAGAGGGCGATCTGACGGGGGTTGCAGCCGCAGGAGAGGGCGAGGGCGGCGTCTTCCAGACGGACCACCGCAGCGTCATGGGAGAGGGAGACCGAGCGCACCTGCACGTCGTGGTCGTACTGCCCGGAGATCCATGCCTTCGAGGCGATGTCGGGGTGGGCGAGCACCGCAAGGGCGAGATCCTTCAGGTCGCCTGCGGGGGCGGCGTACGGGGTGCCCGCGGCCTTCGGCGCCTTCGGGAGGGCACAGCCCGGCGTCCCACCGACGAGGAGGTCGACCGGGAGGTCGCAGACGACCTGTCCTTCAAACTCGACGATGTACCGGGGCTCCGCGATCACCTCGCCGATCTCGCTCCAGGAGAGGTCGTACTTCTCGGCGATCGCGCCCATGAGGGCGACGTCGCCAGGGGCAACCTCGACGAGCATCCTCTCCTGCGACTCGGCGAGCATGATCTCGACCGGGTTCATCCCGGTCTCCCGCAGGTGGACGCGGTCGGCATGGAGGCGGGCGCCAAAGGAACTCGCCATCTCGGACGAGGCCCCGGCAAGACCGGCGGCGCCGAGGTCGCGGCAGGAAAGGACTTTCCCGGTCTCCGCCATCTCGCAGGTCGCTTCGATGAGGAGTTTCTCGGTGAAGGGGTCGCCGACCTGGACGCTCGGCCGGTCCTCGGCCTCCGAACCCTCGGAGAGGTCGCGGGACGCGAAGGATGCTCCGCCAAGCCCGTCGCGCCCGGTCGAGGAGCCGAAGAGGACAAGCCGGTTGCCCGGCGCCTTCACCCTGGCGGTGGTGAACCGGTCGGGCGGGACGACGCCGACGCAGACGACGTTCACGAGGGGGTTGCCCTGGTACGACGGGTCGAAGACGGTCTCGCCCCGCACCACGGGCACGCCGATGCAGTTCCCGTAGTCGCCGATGCCGGCGACGATGTGCTCGAAGAGGTACCGCGTCTTCTCCTCGGAGAGGGCGCCGAAGTACAGGGGGTCCATCAGGGCGATGGGCCGTGCGCCCATGGAGATGATGTCACGCACGATCCCGCCGACGCCGGTGGCGGCGCCGTCGTACGGGTCCACATAACTCGGGTGGTTGTGGCTCTCCATCCCGACGGCAAGGGCGCAGGTGTCGGAGAAGCGGACGATGGCGGCGTCGTCACCCGGCCCGAGGATGACATTTTTTCCCTCTGTCGGGAGGGTCTTTAACAGCCCCTTGGTGGAGCGGTACGAGCAGTGCTCGCTCCAGAGGTTCTCGAAACAGGCGGCCTCCACATCGGTGAGGCCCCTGCCCAGTTTTCCGGTGATAAACGCAAGGTCATCGGCAGACAGCATGTACTCACAGGTGGGTTTCGGGGCCTATATATCCATCTCAGAGGTGCTATCCCTTTTAACCGATCCCGGCAATAGTATAACACCATGGCAGATCCCTATGAAGAGTTGCTGAAGAAAGCCTACGCCAATATCACCGAAATCGGCCCGAGTGCCGAGCGGTTTCATATTCCCGAGGCGAAGGTCTACATGGAGGGCAAGACCACCGTCATCGAGAACTTCGGGGACATCGCCGGATATATCAGGCGAGAGCCCGACCACCTGATGAAATATCTCGTCGGCGAGCTTGGTACAGCAGGAAAGATCGAGGGCGGCCGCGCGGTCTTCAACGGGAAATTCGAGGAGTCGGTGATCTCCTCGGCGATCAAGAACTATGTCGAAGACTATGTGATCTGTTCCGAGTGCGGGCGGCCTGACACGAGACTTGTCAAAGACGACCGCATCCTCATCCTGAGGTGCGACGCCTGCGGTGGCCACCGGCCGGTGAGGAAGCGCAAGGCACGGACAGAGGAGCCGGGCAGCCGTCTTGAGGAGGGCGCGATCGTGGACGTCAGGATCGAGTCTATCTCCCGGCGCGGCGACGGCGTGGCACGGATCGGGAAATACATCATGTATGTCTCGAACGCCCGCCCGGGTCAGACCGTCAAGGTCAAGATCACCAGAATATCGGGATCGATCATCTTCACCGAGCGGGCCTGATCAGGGTTTCCTGATCTCGACCCAGAACCCGGCCTCATCCTCTTTTATCCGGGCTGAATGAAGCCCGGCACGGGAAAGGTCGGGAAGAAGGGAGGCAGGGGCGGCACGGCCGCTCCGCCGGGCAACATCCCGGTCCCAGTCAGGGTTTATCTCCCGCATTTTCTGGAAGATCTCCTCCTGCAGGGCCCGTGTCCCGAAACTCCCGCCAAGATAGGCGACGCCGCCCGACGCAAGGGTACGGTGCACCTCCCGAAAGGCCCGGACGCGATCTTCCCAGAAAAAGATGGAACCCCGGGAGACGAAGAGGTCGACGGTGCCGTCCCTGAAGGGAAGGGCGTGGACATCGCCAAGAAGAGGAAAGACCCGACCTTCAAGGTCGGCATCCCTGATGTGCTTCCCGGCAAAGCCGAGCATCCCGGCGGAAAGGTCGAAGGCGAGGACGTCCATCTCTGAGGCACGGGCAAGAGCGACGGCAAGGAGGCCGGGGCCTGTACCGAGGTCGACACAGAGCCCCTCTCTTTTTCCCGACCAGATAAGGAGTCTCTCCGCGATCACCGGATAGAGAGGAGAAAAGATGCGGGTTGCGATCCGGTCGAAGCCGGCCGCGTCCCTCTTCATGCTTATGCGGTCTTTTGAGCCCGGATCTGGGCGAGGAGTTCGTCGCACTGGGCGTTCATGCGGGCGCAGGCCTCCAGGATCACGGCGATGGGATCCTTTCCACCGCGGGTCGTGACGAGGAGTTCGGGGTCGGAGAACTGGTACTTTATTTCGTATCGTGCCACGTCGACGGAGAGGTCGGTGAGGATCTCCTCGACGAGGGCGTTCATGAAGGTGTGACCCTCTCCCTTCAGGACCATCCGCACCTTGTCCTCTTCACGCTCAAGGATCTTGACATCCATGTATGTGTAGGTGGTGGGCAGGAGAGTATATAGATATGGGTACCGGGAAAGGCCCCGGATCTGCCAGCCGACATGAGGGTTTTTATGCCGGGAGGAGGGAGAACGTGCATGGAGAGAGATGGGAGGCTGAGGCGGGCCCTTGGTCTCCCTGAGGTCACCCTCTCGGGGGTCGGGATCATCCTCGGTGCCGGCATCTATGCCCTGATGGGGGAAGCGGCCGGGCTTGCCGGGAATGCTGTCTGGGTCGCCTTCGGCATCTCGGCGGTGATGGCGGCATGCACCGGGCTTGCCTACGCGGAGCTCTCCTCGATGTTTCCGAGGGCGTCGGCCGAGTACGCCTATGTGGGCCGGGCCTTCGGCCGGACGGCCGCCTTTCTTGTCGGCTGGCTGATCCTGGCCTCGGGTGTCCTCTCCGCGGCGACGGTCGCCCTGGGCTTCGGTGGATACATCTCCGGCCTCGCGGGCATACCGGCCGTCCCGGCCGCCCTGCTCCTCATCGCAGGACTTGCGGCGATCGGCGTGTACGGTATCAGGGAGACGGCCCTCTTTGCGATCGCGATGACCCTCATCGAGGCCGGGGGGATCGTCTTCGTGATCGTCATCGGCATCCCGTACCTCGGGTCTGTAGACTATTTCGCGATGCCAAAGGGTCTACCCGGGGTATTCCAGGCCTCGGCCCTGGTCTTCTTTGCGTACATGGGGTTCGAGGAGATGGTGAAGCTTGCCGAGGAGACGAGGGAGCCGGAAAGGACGATCCCGCGGGCCCTTCTCCTCGCCCTTGCCGCGGCTGTGGTGCTGTACATGCTCGTGACGGTGAGCGCGGTCTCAGTCCTCGGCTGGGAGGGTCTTGCGGCCACGCCCGCACCTTTTGCCGCGATCGCGGAGGCGGCCCTCGGCGAGAGCGCCGCCTTCATCATCTCCCTTGTGGCCCTCTGCGCGACGGCGAACACCTCTCTCCTCCTCATCGTCGCCACCTCCCGCCTCGCATGGGGGATGGCCGGCGACGGCGCCCTGCCGGCCCGTCTTGCACGGGTGCACCCGGCCTTCGGGACGCCGTGGGTGGCGGTCGCAGCCGCCGCCGCCATTGCCGCGGCATTCACCCTCACCGGCGAGATCGCGTATGTGGCGAACGCGACGAACTTCGCCCTCTTCCTCACCTTCGCCCTGATCAACGCGACAGTGGTCATCCTCCGCCTGAGGGAGCCGGACACACCCCGCCCCTTCCAGGTCCCCCTTGCAGTGCGGGGGGTGCCCCTTGTGCCTCTCCTCGGCATCCTCTTCTCCGTCTTTCTTCTTCTCCAGATCGAGGCCGAGATCGTCATCCTCGGCCTCGGCATCCTCCTGGTAGGGTGGGGGGTGTCGAGGGTGTACAGGGGAGGGGAGGAATAATGATCGAGAGGAGATGAGATCTCCAGGGCAGGCAAATGTTGCATTTGCCATGAGCGGAAAATCGAAGATTTTCCTGTTCGAGCACATCTTCGATGTGTCACGGACCCTCTGGTCTTCAATGAAAACCCCGGCTAGATTATGGGAAAGGCGGTTGATCGGCGCCCTTCTCCGGGGGACTACGCCCCCGCCCTCGAAGACCTATGGTCTTCTCGAACTCGCTGACGCTCGTTCCCCGCTCAGGATTGGGGGAGGGATGGCAATTTCCCTCCTCGGAGTTTCCTGTTCTTTCTTCCCCCGCTCAATCGCAATTGGGGGTTCGGGGGAACGGCCGAAGGGAGTCGAGAAGACGAAGTCTTCGCTGTGCGAGCGATAGCGAGTTCGAGAAATACAGGAAAATCGAAGATTTTTCTGTTCTGGCAAATCTCTGATTTGCCGTTGACCGCAGGTTTTCGAGGTGCGAGCTAGAGAAGGTCGAAGACCTTCGAGGAACCCCCGGCGGCCTGTATGGGGAAGGTAGTAGGTCGGCGCACTTCCCGGGAAGGAGATTGCCATCACCCTCCATCCAAGATGGGAACAACTGAAGGGAAAGGAGGAATCCATCGGTTTTCAAGGTCTCCCCCGATCGAAAAAAGAAAAATCCCGAAAACCCGGCCCACTCACAGCTCGAAGGTCTCGCCGTCCATTGCAAGGTGGGGAGTGTCCCAGGGGATAAGGTGGGAGGCATGGGTGCAGCGGAAGTCCTTTGGCCTGAGTTCTGCCGCCATCTTCAGGGCGTCGGCATAGTTCATGTGCTTGGTGATGGTGTACCCCGGCGGAACAATGGCGTCGAGGACGAGGAGGTCGGCGCCCGCGAGGGCCTCTTTCGTCGCCGCCGGCATGCGGTCGTTCGTGTCGGAGGTGAGGGCGAGCACCGCCCCGTCATGCTCGATGCGGACGCCATAGGTCGGCATCGGCGGGTGGTCCACCGTCAGGAGGGTGACCGTAGCGCCGAAGAGGGCAAAGGGGCGGTACGGCTCGACAGAGTGCCCTTCCAGAGGGAGGAAAGAGAAGACCGAGCCCGCATAGCCGAGGGTCGGGGCGGCGGCATAGACCGGCGGGACCTTCTGCACCCGGTAGAACTCGCCGTAGCCCATGAAGTGGTCGTAGTGGCCGTGGGTCCAGATCACGGCGTCGATGTGCGGCGAACCGGCGGCGATGAGCTGGGCCCTGAGGTCGGGGCCGGTGTCCACCAGGATATGCTTCTCCCTGACCTCCACGAGGACAGCCGCCCTCAGGCGCTGCCGGCCGGCGCGGCGGGCCCCGGTGCAGACCGGGCACGAACACCCGATCTTCGGCGTCCCGATGGCGTCCCCGGTCCCGAGCAGCGTGACCTTCATCCTATCCCCACGAGCAGTTCCGGATCAGGTTGCGGTTCTCCACCGTCAGGAGGCCGCACTCGATGTCTGTCTGGGAGATCGTCCGCCGTCCGTCCATCAGGGCGTTCAGGACCGCCTCTTTCAGCATCATCTTCAGGTCGGCGCCCGAAAAACCCTCTGTCCGCGCCGCGACACCGGCAAGGTCGCAGTTGCAGTCCAGGGAACGGGCGATGGTCGCCAGGATCGCCGCCCGCATCGCCTGATCAGGGAGAGAGAACTCGACGACCTCATCGAAACGCCGCCACGCGGCCTGATCAAGGAGCTGCGGGTGGTTCGTCGCCCCGATCATGACCACGCCATTTTTGACCAGGCTGATCTTGTCGATGTTTTTCAGGAGCATGTTGACGGCCCGCTTCATCGCCCCGTGGTCGTCGGAGACCCGGCTCTTCGCGACAAAGTCAAACTCGTCGATAAAGAGAATGCAGGGGGAGAGGCTCTTTGCGATCTCGAAGATCCTGTCGATATTCTTCGAGGTCTCGCCGAGGTACTGGGAGGTGACCATGGAGAGGCGGACCTCGAGCACGGGCATGTGGAGTTCGTGGCAGACGGCAAGGGCCAGGGAGGTCTTGCCCGTGCCGGGCGGTCCGACGAAGAGGAGTTTGCCGACCTCGGAGATGTTGTGGGCGCGGAGGAAGTCGCGGTTCTCGATCGCCGTCCCGATCCTGGCGATCACCTCCTTCTGTGCGCCGGTGCAGACGATACCGTCCATCTGCTGCTCGATCTCTTCGGGGGCGCTGACGATGACGAGTTCCAGCGCCTCTTTGAAATGCTCGTCTTTATCGGTCAGTTGTGCAACCCGCCGGTCAAGGGAGAGGCGGGAATCGGAGAAACGAGGGTTTTTCGCCCGCACGTCCTCGTACCTGAGGTTGAGAGAATCGAAGCCCCCGATATAGAAGGCAAGCACCGGGTTCTTCGCCACCTGCTCCTTTCCGCCATGACCGGCGAACCATTCGGCCCCGGCCTTGAGGTCGGTAATATGATAGTGAAGGTTGAGGGTGTCGAAATCGATAAATGGGTTCTTGAGAAGCATTTTAACCGCCTCGTCAGTCGTCCCGGGCGCCCTTTTGAGGAGGGCCTCGGTGATGACGAGAGGACGCTTGATCTCGGCCGCTTCCGGGGAGGGGAGGAAGAGGGACCGGCACTGGGGAGGGAGGTCTTCCATGTCCAGCTGGGGGTTCTTGTTATACACCTCAGCCGTCAGGAGATATTCCATCAGCCGGATGACATCGTCTCTGCTCTCTGCGCACGACATGGATGTAACATTTCCTATGGTGGATGTGGTCCGATAATACTATCTCACCTGGTCGTCACGACGCAGCCGTCTGCCGTGACGATGAGGGTGTGCTCTGCCTGCGAAACGAAGGAGCCAGGGACGTCGTGGAGAACGGGGTAGCCGTAGACCACGCCGCTCCTGACCAGTGCCGAGAGGGCGATCTCGATTTTGTCCTGGGGGAGCCAGCGGCGAGAAAACGGCATGCCGCGGCGGTCACGGACCTGTTCGAGGATGCGCTTTGCCGAGGGGAGGCGGGTCGGCTTTACGGCAAGCTGCTGGTAGATCTCGATTCTGGACCGATCGCAGACGCGGCCGCTGCCGGTGGTGGCGAAGGGCTCGATCGCGATGGCCATCCCCTCTTCGAGGACGGCTCCGCCGGCGATGCCGACATTCGGGACCGTCGGGTCGGTGTGGATGGAGTACGGCGCAAGGCCGTGGCCTGTGAGGTTTGCGACAGGCAGGAAGCCCCGGCCTTCGATCTCGGCCTGGACTGCGGCGCCGATCTCGCCGGTGGTGACGCCGGGACGGACGAGGGCGATCGCCCGGTCAAGGGCGGCCCGCGACGCGGCGACCAGGGCCTCGTGGCCGCCGAGGTCGACCGAGAGGGCGGTGTCGGCGATCCTGCCTTCGAGGGCGACGCCGAGGTCGAGTTTGACCAGGTCGCCCATGGCGAAGACCCGTTCGTCGCCAGCCGAGGCGGTGTCGTGGGCGGCGTCCTCGTTCCGGGAGAGGTTGAGGGGGAAAGCGATCTCGGCACCCGAGTCCAGGATCATCCCTTCGGCAGTCTCGACGACATCAAGGACGGGTGCGCCGACTTTCACCATGCCCGCCCCTTCGTTCAGTATCTTCTTTGCAATTTTCCCTGCTTCCAGGTAGAGTTCCATTTCTTCGTCAGTCATACGATCAGGTTCCTTGGATAGTTGGTGAAGCGGTCAAAGCCCTCTGTGGTGACGGCGCCCATGTCCTCGATACGTATCCCGCCGATGCCCGGATAATAGAGGCCGGGCTCGACGGTGACGACATTGCCGGCTTCGAGGGGACCACCGGAGGGGGAGAGGGAGGGGCCCTCGTGGATTTCGAGCCCGACGCCGTGGCCCAGGGAGTGAACAAAGCCCTTCGTCTCGCTCTCATAGCCCTGTTCCTTGAAGAATGCGACGACGGCGTTGTGGACAGCGGCGCCCCGCACGCCTGCAGCGATGAGGGAGACACCGAGGTCCTGGGCAGTACGGACGGCGTCGTACATCTCCGCGATCTCGGGGGAGGGCTCACCCTTCACGACCGTTCTGGTCATGTCGGCATAGTAGCCTGTGGCGTCGTCCCGCGGGAAGAGGTCGATGACGACGGGTTCGTCTTCGAGGAGGGGGCCGTCGCCCTGCCTGTGGGGCATGGCTGTTTCCTTTCCGCAGGAGACGATCGTCTCCTTCGCGGTGTAGCCCTTTTCCATCAGGAAGAGGTGCATCGCGGTCCTGACCCGCCCCGATGTGAGGGGGGCGCCGTCAAGGTGAAGGACGCCGTTCTGTGCGGCGGACCGGCGGATCATCGAGATGCCGAGGTCCATCGCCTCTTCGGTCGCCCTCTGCGCCGCCCGGATGGCGGCGAGTTCCTTCGAGGTCTTGACGGCACGCATCGCACTGACGGCTCCGGCACCGTCGACTTCGACGCCGGCGTACTCCTCCAGGAGGCGGCCAAGCCCGTACGGGAAGGTGCGGGGGACGAGAACCTTCCCCCCGGCGAGGGAGGCGGTGGTGCGCGCGAGCGCCTTCCAGGCATCCTTCTCCTCGTCGAGATATTTCAGGAAGCCTGCGCCGGCGCGGGTTATGGGCGCGGCCGACGACTCGGTCGCCGCACGCTCGTACTCCATCTGGGGGACGACGAGGAGCCCCCGCTCACCTTTCCGCTTCACGTACAGGAGGGGGTCGGAGACCTGGAAACGGGTGAGGTAGCGGAAGTCGGCGTCGTCCGAGGAGGCGTAGAGGACATAGGCCGCACAGTCCGCCGCAGCGAGAGCATTGTCAAGGCTTTCCATGCAATCATCCTGGTCCGGGCCATCGGCCCGGCAGTACTGTGTATCTATGGATGGATGATTACAAGAAATTACGCTTCTTTGCACACAAAAAAAGCAGGGATGGTGAAATTTCCATACCATCTTTCGGAGAAGGGTGTGAATTATTCATGTTCTACGACATAGTCCTGGAGGACATCCTCCACACCGGCCCGGATCAATGTACGCAGACCCTCACCCCTGAACTCGGATCGCAGAGCGTCCCGGATCACCGCCTGTCCTTCAGGGCCGCGGAGATACCCTGCGATCCGATCGTCAATCGTTTCGAGGACCTTAGACCTCGTCATCTCCTGGTATAACAGAGACCGTACAAATTCCGAATCATTATAAAAACCACGATTTTTTGCTTCATGGGATATCCATTCCTTCAACTCTCCGGGAATCCGGATGCCCACGCGGTAGTCAGCCTGATCAGTGGTCATTGAATGACCAATCTTCATTGTCTCAAGAGATAGGTATTATCCATGCCGATTTCCACCTCGTTTGCCAGTCGTTCGACGGAGACAAACGTATATATAACATAAACTATAAGTGACATTCATGCCCCCCACACGCGCGATATGGCGACCGAATAGCGTACACACCGATCTGGTTTGTCCATCGGTGTCTCCATCCACCGGCAGACAGGTGAGAGTATGAACGGCAAAAGAACCTGCAGTCCCCCTCACTCTGGAGACCGGATGGCTGACAAAAAAAATAGCACGACCAAAGAATTGAACGGCACTTTATCGGATTTCATTCTCCGCGCTCTCGGAGATCGCCACGAAAGATCCGGGAACTCCCGAAAACGCATCCCCTGATATCGGGTGCACCGAATTTTCCCCCATGGACGCATGAAAACTACTTCAACAAGCACGCACAAGTACGATCGATGGAGGACGCCGATAAGCAGGTCTTCAAATGGAAGTTCTGGAAACTGACGATAGTCCTGAACATCATCATCATCCTCGTCGCTCTTGCCATAGGCCTCTTCTTCAAAATGCCCCCGCCGATCGGTCCGGCGGTTGCAGTGGTGCTCATCCTCGTCGACCTTCCCCTGATCTGGTACTTCAGGAAGGACTACTACAGGACGAAGGCCTGGCTCGACGTGCATGCTGGTCCCTCTGGCAAGGAGGAGAAAGATGCTCAAAAAACTGAAGAGTGAGATCGAGCTCCTCGGCCGCCACCTTGAGGTTCTGCGGGTCGTTGCCGCAAACCAGCCCATCGGGATCATGAAACTTGCCGAGGTGCTCGGCCTGCCGTACCACCGGGTGCGGTATTCCCTCCGGGTCCTCGAAGGGATGGGGTATATCAGGGCCTCACCAGCAGGGGCGACGGTCACCGAGCGCGCCCGCGAGGATCTCGCTGATCTCGACCAGGAGATCGACGGCATGATCGCCCTTCTGGAGGGGATGCGGAACGACCCCTCCAGTAAGGTTTAATAGGAGCGGCAAGAAAGATTGTAAGGCACAATAGTGCATTGCCGCCATAACTCAGTTGGTAGAGTGGCTGGCTGTTAACCAGCATGTCACAGGTTCGAGTCCTGTTGGCGGCGCTTTGCGTCTTTCCTTTTTGTTCGATTGTTCTGTGTACTATCAGGCAAATCCTGTTCTTCCAGCCCTGAAACGAACGATTCTCCAGAAATCGGCGAAGGTCTCCATCCAATCGTTCATGTCGTGTGAACGCACTGTTCACAGATCGAAAACAGAATGTATTTTCTTCCGTTCAGAGGGAGGAGGGACCCTTCAAACGGATCACTCCTCTGCTGCATCGTCGCAGAGATGGCGGGGACACTCTACCCCCTTTCTCCTGCAGCCGGCGATCCGGATCCCCTTGCCATTGACCAGAGCGTCGGCGACCTTCCGCCGCGCCTCGTGGAGGTCGCGCCAGAGGGTTTTCCTGGAGATGCCGAGCCTTTCGGCCGCCTCTTCCTGCTCAAGCCCTTCCAGGTCGGTGAGCCTGAGGGCCTCCACCTCCTCGGGGAGGAGGTGGACGACTTCCCCAGACCTCTTGCAGAGGGGGCCGAAGCAGCGGAAGGCCGTTCCCTCGTGGATTATCCGGGGGGCCCGCGGCCGTCCGCGGCGGCCGCAACACCTGCCCTGCATCTCGTCATCCATCGATCGTCAGCTCTCCAGAGAGATGCTCGGCCATCTGATATAGGGCCTCCGATGCGGGCGAAGGGGTGCGGGTGACAGGCCTGCCCTCCCGCACGGCCGCGAGGACGGCCGGGTCAAAGGGGATGTGCCCGATGACGGGCAGCCCCTCTTCACGGCAGAAGTCCTCGACCTGGCGACAGACCGAGGGTTCAAGGTCGAATTTATTGATCACGACGAAGATCCGGAGAGAGAAGCCCCGGCAGACCGTGACCAGTCTCCTCAGGTCATGGAGGGCCGAGATGCCGGGCTCGGTGACGGCCAGGACGGCGTCCATGCCGCTGATCGTGGAGATGAGGGGGCAGCCGATGCCTGGCGGGCCGTCGGCAAGGAGGACGCGGCTCTCCCCGGCCATCTCCTCGGCCTTCTGCCGCACCGAGTGGACGAGCAGCCCTGAGTTCCCGGCGCCGGGCGAGAGACGTGCATGAGCGAGTTTCCCGGCGGCAGTCTCGGAGCGATAGATCGTCCCGGCCCTGAAAGGTGTCATGTGCACCGCACCGGCAGGGCAGACGAGAGTGCAGACGCCGCACCCCTCGCACCTCAGGGGATCGACGGCGCAGCGGTCTTCCTCGCAGGCAATCGCATCGAAACGGCAGGAAGAGGCGCAGGCCCCGCAGCCGGTGCAGACAGCGGGATCGATCGACGCCCTCTCCAACCCCATGAAGGGTTCCTCATCGAGGAGACGCGGATCCAGGAAAAGTTCGAGGTTGGCCGCGTCGACGTCGCAGTCGGCGAGCACCTTCGGTACCGTGAGGAGGTCGGTGAGGGCGGCAGCGACCATCGTCTTCCCTGTCCCTCCTTTCCCGCTCACGACCGCGATCCGGATCATTCTTTCACCCCGCAGAGGCGCATGGCGGCGGCGTACAGGGCGGCGAACTTTTCCGTGAAACCCGGCAGGTCACGGGCGACAAGGCCGCCCCGGTTCTGGACCGCAGCGATCTCCCGACCAAAGGGGATGGTCATGAGGACGAGGAGGCCGTGCTCCCGGCAGAAGGCGGTTGCCGCCTCGTCCCGGCCGTCGCTCCTGTTGATCACGACGCCCGCCGGGAGGGAGAGCATCCTCACGGCCTCGACAGCAAGGGCGAGGTCGTGAAGCCCTGAAGGCGTCGACTCTGTCACCAGAATGCAGAGGTCGCAACCAGTTATCGTCTCTATCACCGCACAGGCGACGCCCGGTGCGGCGTCCTGGATGATCAGGGAGTGCTCCCCGGCGGCCGCACGGGCCGCACGCACGACACAGGGTGCCTGGACTTCCCCCTCGTTCAGGAAGCCGGAGACGAGGGTGAGGCCAGGCAGGGGGTGTGACGTGCCGACCCTCCCGATCGCCCGTCCGATTTCTGTGATAACACCTTCAGGGCAGACGATCCGACACCCGCCGCAGGAGTGACAGAGTTCCGCGAAGAAGAGGACGCGGTCGCGGAGGACGGTGATCGCGCCGTACCGGCAGAATTTCCCGCATGCACCGCACTGCGTGCAGAGGGCCGGGTCGAAGACCGGGTTCTCGGCCGTCACCGCCACGTCGGCAGTCTCCGCCGGGAAGAAGAGGTGGAGGTTCGGCTCCTCCACGTCGCAGTCGACGAGAGTAACCTCCCGGTCGCGAGAGAGGACATAGCCGAGGTTTGCGGCGACCATCGTCTTCCCGGCGCCGCCTTTTCCGCTCGCAACGACGATCTTCATGGCGGTCGGGTCAGAGGAGGGACGGGAGTTCACCGGCGAGGAAGGCCGCGAGCGCTGCTGAGACGGTGCCCTGACCTTTGAAGGCGCAGGCCCTGATCCCTGAGGCCTGAATGGCACTCGCGGCGTTGCCGCCGACATGCCCGGTGACGAGGGCGGTGGCGCCGTGGTCGAGGACGGTCTGGACCGCACGCGGACCGACGCCTCCCTGCGCATCTGCGACCGGGTTTTTCACTGCGTCAAAGGTTCCGGTCTCAGTGTCGGCAAAGACGAAGTACGGGGCCCGGCCAAAACGCGGCTGGACCTGGGCGTCGGAATCAGGGCCGTCTGCCGTGATGCAGACGATCACTGACATCCCCCGTTGCAGTTTTCGTGCTCTTCCGCGCCATGGGTGCAGGAACTCTCACCGGAAGCGAGTTTCCCGGCAGCATATGTCGCGGCGACGGCCTCAACAGGCCCGGAGGCCCCGAGGAAGACCTCGATCCCGTTCTGGCAGAAGAGGTCGACGGCCCGCGGCCCCATCCCACCGGCGACGACGGCATTGACACCGTGGTCGGCAAGATAACGGGGGAGGAAACCGGGCTCGTGTCCGGGGTTCGCAAGGTCGGGAAGCCGGGATGCAGACCCGCTGTTGACGTCAAAGAGTGCATAGGCTTCGCAGTGGCCGAAATGGTCGGACACGAAGTCTCCATCGAGTGCAATTGCAAGTTTCATCTTTTCACCACCTGCCGGGACGGCGCCCTCTCATGCCATTGCCACGGCCTCTGCCGCATCCGCACGGGATGCCGCCTCTTCCGATGCCGTACAGAACGGTGTTCTGCTCCGGTGCGGGCGCGTCTCCGGTCTCACCCGGGGCGGTCCTGGCCGTCATGCACGGTCCGCGGCGCCCCCCTGTCATCTGGCCACATCCCCGCGGCCCTGTTCCATCATATCCTGGCATGTCGTTCACCAACCCTTGCAGGCAATAGTACTCATATGAGCACAATACATGAAACCTATGGTCGGGGCAAGACCGGGGGCGTGCGGCGATCAGAGCATACCGGAAGAGAGAGGGGACGGAGAAATCGTGCCTGATCGAAACGTCAGGGAGAACGCACGCAGATTTAATATGGTCCGGGTGCGAGAGATATAATGCACCGGGAGGTATTCCCCTGCGAAGGGGTGTCCCGAGAAGATCCCGTACACGCGGGCCCGTAGCTTAGTGGTGGAGCGCCCGGCTCATAACCGGGTGGCCGTGGGTTCGAATCCCTCCGGGCCCATTCCTTTTTCTGAAAAGAGCGATGACAGGAGCCGCGGCTCTCACACCGCCGCGGGGAGCGGCACCTCAAGCACCTCTGCAAGTTCCCGGAGGGCCGCCTTCTCCTTCTCGCTGACGCGGGTACCGCCGATGCCAAGGAAACCGCCCTCCCTGCTCGCTTCCGCCACGGCCCGGCCGATGCCGAGAAGCCACTCCCTGAACCCCTCCGCCTCGACAGTCGTCGCCCTGACAACAAGGATGGGGCCGATGCCGCGGAGGTCATCCAGTATCCGTGCCCTGATCTCTTCGGGCCTCCCCTCGGTAAAGTCCTCGCTGCCGGGAAGGCGCTCTTTCCTCTCCGACATCTCCCTGAGGTCGGCGACCAGTGACCCGATCAGTTCCTTCGCTTCCGGCGGGACGTCGAGTCTGTCGAAGGCCCGGGACAGGGCCTTCAGCTCCCTGAGAATGCCGGTGAAGTCAGGATCGGCGAGCATCACGGAAAAACCCGCGGCGACAGGCGCCTGCAGGAGACGGTTCCATTCTTCGGTGGTGAAATCCGCTTTTGTCGTCATGATCGATCCATCCTCCCGGGGACGGGCATGCCGGCCCGGGGTTCATCATGCCCTCCGGGTGCCTGATCCCATATGAGAGTATCGGCAGGTCCGGGATAAAAAGGGGAGGAGGGAATTTTCGGCAGGAGATGAGGGTATTCCCGACAATTACGGCTTCGTCTCCGGGTCGGCCCAGACGTTCGCGAGCACCACCCCGGCGATGATCAGGAGACTCCCGACCGCGTGGTAGGAGAGGAATGCCTCATGGAGCACCAGCACGCCGGCAAGAATAGAGACGACGACAGAGAGGTTCTGAATGATCCCCACCTTCGCCGCCTCCAGATCCTTCAGGCTGTACATCGCAAGAAAAGACGTACCGACAGAGGTAAAGAGGCCGAGATAGAGGACGTCCAGCATGAAACCCGTGTCCCCGAGCAACAGGACTGCTCCGCCTGCGTCCAGCCCCTCGCACCCGACCGCAGCCGCCACAAACGCGACACACCCGCAGAGCATCATCCCGAAGGTGAGGCTGACAGGGTCCAGGGTCCGGGTGAGCCTCCGGCCGAGGACGATGTACAGCGAGGTCGCAAGAGCGGAGAGCAGGGTCAGGACCATCCCCATCCAGCTGGTGCCGTCCCCGTTGTTCCCGCCCATAGAGAAGAGGCACACGATCCCGGCGATCGAGATGAAGAAGGCGACAAACTGTTTCGCATTCACCCGCTCGCCCAGCAGCAGGAGACCGAGGACGCCCACGAAGACAGGCACGAAGGCGGAGATGATCCCGGCCTCTGACGAGGATATGGAGAGCAACCCGAAAGCCTGGAGGGAGAAGAAGAGGACAGGCTGGATGAGAGAGAGGACCAGGAGGTCCCGGATCGTGTCTGCCGGGATGCGTACCGCGATGACGCCTGTCGCAAGCAGCACCAGCATAAAAGCAAAGGAAAGGGCAAAACGGAAGGCAAGAGTCGTGAAGGGCTCTGCAGCCGCCAGAGACTCCTTGACGAAGAGGAAACTCAGGCCGATAAAGAAGGCGTTGAAAACGGCGGCGATATACGCGTATGTCCTTTGCTGCATGAAGTACCCATACATTTTCGAGAACTGACCAGATACGTGTTGCGGGGACATAGAGGGAGTTCCGGACCTGTACACCCACCAAAAAAGGGAAAAACAGCAGGGGTTATATAACAGGGACTCCTCATTCATTTCTGTGAGCGGAAGAGACGTATGCTTCGATGCCGACCTCTATGAGGCTGTCTTCGACGCCAGCGGCGATGGAATCGTCCTTGCCGACCGCTCCTCGACGATCATCAGGGCGAACCGCCGGTTCCTCAGGATGACGAGGTACGGGCGGTCAGAGATCGAGGGGATGATGCATTGGTCACAGATCACGGAGGGCGGCGACCTCCCGGCCCTCGCCGTGACCGGGGCGGCGCCGGCGATCAGGGAGATGCGGCTGCAGCGGAAAGACGGTTCTTTTATCGACGCTGCCGTCACTGTCAGGACTATCCCAGGCCGTGACCTCTTCATCGCCTCAGTCCTTGACATCACCGGAAAAAAACAGGTGACACACGCCCTCCAAAGGCGGGACGCAATTCTTGAGGCGATCAGTACCATGGCTGGCCGCTTCCTTGCGGCACGCACCTGGGAGGAGGAGATCCCCGGGGCCCTCCGCGGACTCTGCACGGCAACCAATGTCCACCGCGTCTACCTCTTCGAGAACACCACAGATCAGGAGACCGGCGAGACCCTCATGACAGGCCGGTACGAATGGACCAGAGAGGGGAGAGGAGGCGAGATCGCCACCACCTGGCTTCGAGGGCTCTCCTATCAGAAGGCCGGAGTCGGTGCCTGGGAGGCGGACCTCAGGGACGGAAAAACCGTCTTTGCCGACATCAGGACCGCCGAAAATGATGAAAGGTGGAACATGGAGGCGCTCGGGGTTCAATCGTTCGTCATCGTCCCGATACATGTCGGGGGCCGGTGGTGGGGGTTCATCGGCTTTGACGAGACGCGGGAGGAGAGGCGCTGGACCGAGGTCGAGATCGACACACTCGAGGCTGCGGCAGGCATCATCGGGTCCGCGATCCGCCGGCAGGAGACAGAAGAGACGATGCTCGCCTACATCACCGAGTCGGCCCTCAGGCTCAAAAACCCGGTCGCCCTCCTGCGGGAGAACCTCAAGGTGATCCACGACGATATCAGGGACGAGACCATTCCGAAGGAGGAGATCCTCACCCAGATCAGGGTCCAGATCGCGGCGGCCGACCAGATCGCCGAGAACCTCCGCGAGCTCAATGCCTCCATCGCGGAGGGGCGGCGCGAGATCCCCGACGCATTCCGCCATTTCCTGCAGAGGTAGGAAAGAGGTGTGAGCGCCCTCGACATCACGCCCGACAATCCCCGGATCGTCCTGATCTTCTCGCCTGCACGCTCGGTCAGGGAGAGCAACCTGGCCGCCGTCAGGGAGGTCATGGAGCAGGGGATCGGCGTCGTCATCGTCACCATCAACCAGCCGGCCCGTTCTCTTGCCAGGCATTACCAGAAAAACGGCGTCGATACTGCCAGTCTCCGCTTCATCGACACGGTCACGAAGTACGCCGGCGGCGACGCCCAGGAGGACATGCCCGGAAGCATCTTCCTCCACCGCCCGGACGACCTCACCGGCCTCTCCATCGCCATAACAGAGGCCCTGAAAGATCCGGGTGAGCAAAAGACCTGCATCCTCGTCGATTCCATCAACGCAATGCTCATCTATATCTCATCCGCGGATCTTCTGAAGTTCATCCACTATCTCACAAGCAAACTGAAAATACTGGAGATCTCAGGCATCTTCCTCGCCGTGGAGTCTGGCCTCGACCCCGCCCTCCTCGCGCGGCTGACCGCCATCTCAGACGGCGTTATCGAGATCGGCGGGGTGCCGGCAGGTCCGCGGCAGGCATAAATATCGCGATCACGTCCATGCCGGACATGCACCGGACACGCGGGGGGGAAACCGGATGAGCGCCGGCATCATCAGGAGCCCGACGGGGACGGCCCTTATCTGTGGAGCTACCTTTGTTATCGTGGCCGCCGGCATGCACGCCGGCGCAGACCTCCTCAACCCGGTCCTGTTTGCATTTCTCATCGCCGTCCTCATGGCCCCCCTCCAGCACAGACTCATCGAGAAAGGGATGCCCCGGGGTGCGGCGACCCTTGTCGTGATGGGCATGATCGTCCTTTTCTGCGCCTTTCTCCTCTGGGTGCTCTCCACCTCCCTCGTGCAGATGGGGGAGGCCCTGCCCGCCTACCAGGAGATGCTCAGGGTACAGATCGAGCGGGTCATGTCATTCTTCCCGGGGACAGGGATCTCGCCCGGAGATATTCCGGCCATCCCCGGAGATTCTCCCTTCCGTCCCTCTATCGTGAGCGTGCTTGCGGGCCTCGCCGGACTGCTCGCCGAATTTTTTCTGGTTCTGCTGGTCACCGCGTTCCTCCTCCCCGCGGCCGGGGAAGGATGGGGGTTCGGTCGGTACTCTGATGCGGTCGTCGGTCATTTCACCGCGAGGGGCCGGGCCGCCCTGGTCACCGGCGCCGGGACAGGATTCTTCCTCGCCGTGATCGGGGTCGATTTCCCCCTGCTCTGGGGGTTGCTCGTTTTCATCCTCTCTTTTATCCCGTTCATCGGCATCTGGATCGCGGCCATCCCTCCCATCGGGATGGCATGGCTGGAGTACGGGACGCCGGGGGCTGTGGCTGTCGTCGCCGGCATCGCCGCGATCAACCTCCTTGCAGAAAGAGGCTTCGCAACGCCCAAAGCCGCAAAAGTCCCTGGCCTTTCCCCTGCCATCACCGTCGTCTCCCTCTTTTTCTGGACATGGGTGCTCGGGATCCCGGGCATGTTTCTTGCTGTACCGCTCACCCTTGCCGCAAAAACCCTGCTTGAATCATCGGAGGAGACACGCTGGCTTGCGAGCGTGATGGAGACAAAAGGCCCGGAATAATCTGGAAAATCAGGCATCTGCACGGGCAAGGCCCGGCGACCGGCAAATATAAATTCTGATTTATATATCATGTGTCGCCGTGGTGGTAGTATGGTCACCCGTGAAGAAATTTATACCGAATCCAGGCGGGAGATTGCAGACAGTCTCCCGAAGATCATCGTTGAAATCGTTATTGCCTTTCTGATCTGGCTTTTCGCCGTCTATATCTTCATTCCTCTTGCAGGATCGCTCGGTGACCCGACATTTCTCGGCCTGATCGGGCTCCAGCCGCTGATATCGGCGATCGTGATCGTCGCCCTGATCATCGTTTTCCTTGCCATCCTCAAGGAGATCATCGACGTCACCAATGCCGTCGCCGGGTATGCAACGCTCGCGTTCTCGAAGGGGGAGGTCTCCGATGAAAAACTGGAGAGATACCAGACAGGGTTCAGGCTCATCGGCTACGTGCTCATCGCCGTGCTCGCGTACCTCTTCTTCCTGCCCCTGATCGCAGGGGTACTCGGCGTGCTCGCCGGCGTGGTCCTGGTCCTCCTGGTCATCTGGGCGATCATCGTCCTCTTCCAGGCAGGGCGGATCTTCTCGGTCGAGATCGAGCAGAAGGCCGTGGATTTTTCAAAGAGGGTTGAAAAGCTGAAAGAGGCCACACCTGAGGAGGAGAAAAAGATCTGATCTGGCACGGGACCGGACATGAAACCATTTCCCATTTTTACCGTCCTCCTGGTACTCGTGATCACGCTCGTCGTCTTCGTCCCCCATTTTCCGCATCTGATCGGGGCGGCAGCAGCAGGTCTCGGAGTCACGGCCGACCAGGCGCTCGCGGTCTTCGTCGTCGTCATGCTCATCGCCGCGATCCTCCTCTCCGTCCTTGCCGTCAGGGAGATCTGCGGTCTCGTGCGCTGCCAGGTCACATGGGAAAAGAGGTTGGGGCGCACCTGAGGAGAGATACATGCGGCCAGGCATGATCGTCGAGAACACCATCCAGACAAACAGGACTCTCCTGAACGACGCGTGGTGCGAGTTTTTCGGGAGCACAACTATCTCGTGGGCCTCAGCCTCGGCGGCACACGGGAGATGCACGACGCCTATCGGGTCGACAGGCGACCGGCGGGGCAAAGACCGGGCGGAACGACCCCTGCCCCTGCGGGAGCGGGCTGAAGTACAAGCAGTGCTGCGGGAGGCGGTGAAGAGAGGGGGGTGGGATCACGGGGTTTTTATACCGCCTGCCCCATTCGGGATATCGGTCCGGGGTTCTCCGGGCTGAAGAGCATGACGAAAGGGGGGACGAATCATGAGTGATCTGGTTGTCGTCGGATTTGACGACGAAAAAACCGCGTTCCGGGTGAGGGACAAACTCGCGCAGATGAGCAAGGAGCACCTGGTCGGGCTCGAGGACCTGGTCGTGGTGGTCCGCCACCAGGACGGGAAGACAGACATCAAGCAGTCGACGAGCCTTGCCGGCATAGGGGCGCTGAGCGGGAGTTTCTGGGGCCTCCTCATCGGGCTTATCTTCTTTGTGCCGGTCCTCGGGCTTGCGATCGGCGCGATCGCCGGGGCGATCGCCGGCCACTTTGCAGACTACGGCATCGATGACAAGTTCATCAAAGACGTTTCCGAAACGGTGAAGCCCGGGAATTCAGCGGTCTTCATGCTGATCAAGGAGGCGACGCCTGACAAGTTCCTCAAGGAGATGGCGGAGTTCAAGGGCACGGTCATCAGGACGTCCATGACCGCGGAGAACGAGGCAAAACTGAGGGCGGCCTTCGGCGAGGAGGAACCGGCAGAGAAGGAGAAGGTCGCGGCCCCGGCGATGTGAGAGGGCCCTGCGAACTCCACTTTTTTTCGTCCACCGTTCATCAGAGGATGATCTTAAGGACGCCAAACTTCATGAGCATGAGTGCCAGGCAGATCCCGATCCAGCCGAGGGTGATAAAAAGGAGAGAGAGACGGCGGTCCCACTGGAGAATCCACGCAATGACGACGCTGGAGTACAGCCCGATGATGGGGAATACCGGGAGGAAGAAGAGAGTATAGACGCCATATTTTGAGAGATATTTCATTGTCTGCATCTTTTTCCCGGTTTTCTCAAGCATGGCCTGGATCCGTACCGACTGCATCGCAAAGGTGTCGCAGGTCTCGAAGATCGCGAGCACGGCGCCGACCTCGACGAGGGTCATGACCGCAAGAACCATGACAGGGTGGAGACCCATCGCGAGACCGACGAAGACGGCGTTCGCCTGGAGGAGGAGAGTGGAAGAAACGAGGCCGAGCACCACGCCCGAGGGGACGGAGAGGGCGAGGCCGAGGAGGAGAGGAATGAGTAGGGTGAAGATGACGACGATCAATATGACCTTTGATGCCTGCCGGAGCCAGGTGAAGAGCCAGTCGGGATTCATGGTGCGGGCCGCGGACAGGAAGGAGAGAAACTCCTCCAGATCCCTGGTGTCTCCCCATGGCTCTCTGCCCGGCGATATAGGTTGGGGTGCGGGAGGACGAAAGGAATATAATTACACAGGAGTCCCTACACCCAGGTGTCATCATGAACGGTGAAACGATCCGTGCTGATATTGTGGTAGTAGAAGAAACCTTTCCCTGGTGGCTCGTCCTCCTTCAGGGCATCGTCACCCTCCTCTTCGGTCTGGTCCTGCTCGCATGGCCGGCACAGACCCTCGTCGTCCTGGTCACCTTCCTCGGGATATACTGGATGATCACCGGCATCGTCGCCCTTGTCGGTATATTCTTCGGTGGAGACCACGGGATATGGACGATCGTCCTCGCCCTCCTCGGGATCATCGCCGGGGTCCTGGTGCTGGCGTACCCCCTGTACAGCACGGCCATCATCTCCTCATTCCTCGCGATCCTCATCGGCGTGCTCGGGATGATCATGGGGGCCGCCGGCATCGCACAGGGCGTGAGCGGCGGCGGGTGGGCGCCGGCACTCCTCGGCATCATCAGCATCATCCTCGGCGTCATCCTCCTCGCAAACCCCCTCTTCACCGTCGCGTCCCTGGTGCTGCTCCTCGGCATCCTGGCGATCCTCGGCGGGGTGAGCGCGATGGTCTTCTCCTTCCGCCTGCGTGCGGCAGGGTGAGAGGGGAGGATATATATCTCGTACTCCCCACTCCGGGTATCCCCCCCTATCCAGGAGGGATATGGAGATGAACGAGAAACTGATCGAGTACCCGCCCGGGACGGCGTTTCCCGGGACGATCGGCCGGACGGTCGACGAGTCCACGCCGGCCTGGCCCGCGCCCCTGCGGGCGAAGGAGGGAGCACCGAATGTCCTGATCATCGTGCTCGACGACACGGGCTTCGGGCAACTGGGTTGTTACGGCTCACCCATCAGGACGCCGAACCTGGACCGCCTTGCCGAAGGGGGTCTGCGCTACACCAACATGCACACGACGGCGCTCTGCTCGCCGACACGGTCCTGCATCCTGACAGGGCGCAACCACCACTCCAACAACATGGCCGGGATCACCGAGATCTCGACCGGGTACCCGGGTTATTCCGGGAGCATCCCCTTTGAGAACGGATTTCTTTCCGAGATGCTGCTCCAGAACGGCTACAACACCTTCGCGGTCGGCAAGTGGCACCTGACGCCGGCCGAGCAGATCAGCGCGGCCGGCCCGTACGAGCGCTGGCCCCTGGGCCGCGGTTTCGAACGGTTTTACGGATTTCTCGGCGGCGACACCCACCAGTATTATCCCGACCTCGCCCACGACAACCACACGATCGACCCGCCGCGGACGCCGGAGGAGGGCTACACCCTCAACGAGGACCTCGCGGACCGGGCGATCGGCTTCGTCGCCGACGCGAAACAGGTCGCCCCTGACAGGCCCTTCTTTATGTACTACTGCACCGGCGCGATGCATGCCCCGCACCATGTGCCGAGGGAATGGGCCGACCGCTACAGGGGCGTCTTCGACGACGGCTGGGAGGCCTACCGGCAGAGGGTCTTTGCCCGGCAGAAGGAACTCGGCATCGTCCCCGAAGGCACCGACCTCCCGCCGCACGACCCGGACGTGCCGCGGTGGGACGCACTCCCTGAGAAGGAGAGGCGCCTGTACGCCAGGATGATGGAGGTCTTCGCCGGTTTCCTGGAGCATACCTACCACCACATAGGCCGCGTCCTCGACTACCTGGAATCGATCGGCGAACTGGAGAAGACTCTGGTCATGGTCATCTCGGACAACGGCGCCAGTGCGGAGGGCGGCCCCACCGGGTCGGTCAACGAAAACAGGTTCTTCAATTACGTCCCCGAGTCCCTGGAGGACAACCTTGCGGCCCTGGACGATCTGGGCGGGCCGAAGTACTTCAACCACTATGCCTGGGGGTGGACCTGGGCCGGCGACACGCCTTTCAGGCGCTGGAAGAGGGAGACGTACAGGGGAGGGATCAGCGACCCCTTCATCGTCCACTGGCCGCGAGGGATCAGGGCGAAGGGGAAGATCAGGACGCAGTACGCCCATGCCATCGATATCGTGCCGACAGTGCTGGAGGTGCTCGGCATCAGGCCGCCCGCGGCGATCAGGGGCGTGACCCAGTCGCCCATCGAGGGCGTGAGTTTTGCCGGGAGTCTCGACGACGCCGCGGCGCCGTCCAGGCACGCGACCCAGTACTACGAGATGATCGGCCACCGTTCCCTCTACCACAAAGGCTGGAAGGCGGTCTGTCCCTGGCCGGGCCCCTCCTTCGCCGAGAGCGGGCCTTTCGGGCAGCCGATATCGGCGGAAAAGCTCAGGGAACTCGATGCAAAGGGCTGGGAACTGTACCATGTGGAGACTGACGTCACCGAGGCGCACAATGTGGCCGGAGAGTACCCGGAGGTCCTGCAGGAACTGGTCACCCTGTGGTACGCGGAGGCGGGCAGGTATCATGTGCTGCCCATCGACGGCCGCGGCGTCCAGCGCTTTGCCGACCCTCGCCCTGAGATAGGAGGGGAGAGGGCGCGCTATGTCTACTTCCCGGGGACGCAGGGAGTGCCCGAGAACACGGCCGTGAAGGTGCTCAACCGCTCGCACGTCATCGCGGCGGTGGTCGATATCCCGGAGGGAGGGGCCGAGGGGGTCCTGCTCTCCCATGGCAGCAATGTCGGGGGGTACGCCCTCTTCGTGAAGGAGAACAGGCTCCACTATGTCCACAACTACGTGGGCGTCAGGGAGTTCCACCTCGTCTCCACGGAGACGGTCCCCGAGGGGCGGGTGGTCCTGAGTTACCAGTTCGAGAGGACGGGCGAGCCCGACGTCAGGAACGGGAAGGGGGCGCCGGGCACGGGGCGCCTGTACTTCAATGAGAGGCCGGTGGGCGAGATGGAGGTGCCGGTGACCGTCCCGATCCTCATCGGCCTCGGTGGGGGACTGTGCTGCGGGCGGAGCAGGGGGTCGCCGATCACAGATCTGTACAGGCCCCCGTTCGCATTCACGGGCACGATCCACCGTGTGGCCGTCGACGTCAGCGGGGAGAGGATCGAGGACCACGAGGCCGAGATCAGGATGGCCCTCGCCCGGCAGTAGGCCGGGGGCCACCCCCTTTTTTTCCCTATCCCGGTACGCCGAACGCCTCTTTCGTGCCGGGCGCCAGGCAGTAGATGAGGATGACCCCGTTGATCAGGAGTGCAGGCGCCATCGCCTCCCAGGTGGACGCACCAAGGACGGAGAGGAAGGCCAGGACGAGGTTCAGGACAGAGAGGAGCACGACAAAGACCCATCCCTGCGGGTCGAGGTTCCAGAGCATCCGGAAGACCCAGAGATAGATGAGGGCAAGCATGCCCCAGAGGATCGCCCCGAGAAGGTCGAAGGTGAAGAAACGCACCGGCCCCAGGGTGACGGGGAGGAGGTGCAGCATCTGCAGGGTATAGACCACGGCCTGGATCGCCGCAAGAATAGCCAGGAACGCGAGGACGGTAATACCAAAAGGTCGGCTTCGTGTCATGACAAACATCGTCTCCAGACCGCCCGGCCCGGGCGGTACCCGGAGAAGATCCTCCTCATATATATCGTCACCGGCCCCCTCGATCTCCTCGTCCCGGCGGCTATCAGGAGATAAATCCCTCCATAGAGTGGTGATAACGGAGGGAACACTGCACCGGGGAGGGGCGATATCGATACGCGTGGATATATATCTTATATGCCATACTGGCGATTGAAGACCGGGCAGGCACATCTGCCTTGAGTCCGGTCCGGAGGGAGAGGATGAAAAAAGAGACAATCGGGATCTGTATCGGCATCGCCCTGCTGGCGGTCATCGCCGTC
This sequence comes from Methanofollis sp. UBA420, assembly GCF_002498315.1. Lineage (NCBI taxonomy): Archaea > Methanobacteriati > Methanobacteriota > Methanomicrobia > Methanomicrobiales > Methanomicrobiaceae > Methanofollis > Methanofollis sp. UBA420. Next base: position 20,477 of record NZ_DAGX01000003.1, on the reverse strand, counting down.
GCCGGGTGCACCCAGCAGCCCACAAGCCAGCAGGCCGAGGCACAGCTCTGCCAGAGCATGGCAGACCTGGACCAGGCATTAAAGAAAGTCGAGGCGATCAACAGGGACTCGACGGTCGGTGACCTGCGAGCGGCCGAGGCCGAGGTCAAAACAGCGATGGAGAGTGTCAGGACATCGGCGAAAGACCTGAAATCGGCACGGGTGACCGAACTCGAGACCGCGTACACCAACCTGGACAACGCAGTCAGGAACATCCCTGAAAGTGCCACCCTGGGGGAGGGTCTATCATCGGTCACGGAACAGCGCGTCGCCTTCAGACAGGCATGGCAGAACCTCTTTGCCGAGTTGAAGTGCACGCCCTGAGGCCACAGAGGTTGTAGAATCCGGGAAGGCGACCGAACTAAAACAATCACCACATTTTTATATTTCTCTGTCGTGACACAGGTCGCCCCTACCCGCACAGGGAAGGAATGGCGGAGGAAGAGAGATGGCAAACGTAATGTATGGACCGATGCAGATGGTCGTGATCGGCTTTGACGAGCCCGAATTCCATGGACAAGTTCTCAAGCAACTTAGATCCCTGCGAGAAAAGGGTACGATGAGGCTGATCGACCTCCTCTTTGTCTGGAAGGATGCCGACGGCAAAGTCACCGAGTTTCAGGCTACCGATCTCACCGAGGAGGAGAGGATGCGCTTCGGCGCCGTTGTGGGAGCCCTCATCGGGTTCGGGGCGGCCGGGAAAGAGGGAGCGCGTGCCGGCGCGGAGGCGGGCGCGGAACGGGTGGCGGAGTATGACTTCGGCATCGCCGCGGACGACCTCGCCACGATCGCCGACGCCATCCCGGCAGACAGCGCCGCAGCCGTGATGCTGATCGAGCACACCTGGGCGATCGGGCTCAAGCAGGCGCTGCGCGACGCCGGCGGCTTCGTGCTTGCCCAGGGGATGGTGACGCCCGAGGCACTGCTGCTCGCCGGGGCAGACCTCGCCGCCGCGGTGGAGGCGGCGGACAAGGAGGAAAAGGAGAAGAAGAGGGTCGCTGTTCCGGCACAGTGACCCCTTTTTCAGGTTACCTGACCGATCCCGGCCAGGCGGGCGAGACTCCTGAAAAACGCATAGGCCTGTGTGTGGGCGATCGCACCGGAGAGGTCGGCATCGTCCGGGGTTCCCGGGGTGGCATCGACGGTGGCGTGGGTATCTGCTACGGGCGGCGTGTCTGCCGGGCTGCACCCGGCGACGATCACCGCCACCAGCACGAGCAGTATGACAAGAATGACAGATCGTGATGACATCTGGTGTTCCCCCTCCGGAGAGAGAAGGGTGAATGCGGTCCACGACATATAGAGTTTTGCCGGCAGAGGCGAGTAAAACACTATATGCCGCCGCACCCCACGCGCGTCCATGCAGTGTCCGGTCTGCGGAGGAGAGTGCGTCAGGGACGTGGAAGAGATCGTCGGAATGGTACCTGCGGTCTTCTCCCCCTGCGGGGAATGCAGGGCCGCACCCCTCGACAAGGCGGCCCCCCTGCCGCAGAACTATGAACCGGCCGCCCCCTGCTCCTGTGGGCGGCGTTTTATCGACGATGTCTTCGCCGCCATCTACCTCGTCCTCAGGGAGGAGGGGGCGATCGCCGGCACCGAGCCCCTGCGAGCCGCGGGGACGCCGGTCGTCCACCCTGGCTTCGCCCTCGCCGCGCCCCCTTTCCTCCCGGACAGGTCCCTTGTCCTCCTCTCCCCCTATCCCGACCGCAGGGCAGCGGAGAGGATCGTGCGCGAGGTGCCCGAGGTGCGGGGCGTGGTGCGGACGGGCCGGGCAGTCCCTGGCCTCGGCAGGGACGGACCGGCCGCCCACGAGCTCCTCTCGGGCTGCGATGTCCAGGCAAATATCTTCCCCACCTCCATCGGGGAAGTCGTCGTGTACAAGGAACTTTCCCGGACGCACATCGAGTTCCCCCGCCCTTTCAACCCGAAGATCAGGGCGGTCGAGAGGGAGATCGGCAGGCAGGCACCCCATACCTTCGTCGACGCCTGCTGTGGCGCCGGGACGCTCGGCATTGCCGCGGCCCTTGCCGGCGTGCCCGAGGTGGTCTTCTGCGATGCCCACGGCCCGGCCACATTCTGGACGGCGGTCAATATCCAGGCAAACAGGGGCAGCCTCCTCGTCGACGAAGTCGCCATTCATGCAGAGAGGGAGAGGGTCCCCGAGGTCAGGGACGAGCCCGTCCTCATCGCCGAGGCATGGGGCGATCAGCACCTCCTCGTCTACCACGGCGACCTCGCCCGCCTCCCTCCCCTGCTGGAGAGGCCCGAACGCTCCCTCGCGGCCCTCGATATCTTCGGAAAGGAGGATCCTGACGCCTGTGGGGGAGTGCTCTCCGCGTGGCGCGGCGCGGGTGGAGGGAAGGCATTTATCCCGTGAGCCATAGTACATATGGGGACTAGCCTGGGTGGCTCGGCGTCACCTGTGATCCGAAATCGCCGGTACGCGGAGGGCGAAGTCCGAGGAAGGCTCTGGCGATCTGCTGGCGCCCTGTGTATTCCAACTGAGAAACCTTGTCCCATGAGGTCGACGGAGAGGACTCGATGCCCTGTAGGGGGCAAAGACCTCGTACCGCGGAGACCGGTTCAGGCCCGGAAGGGAGCAGACTTACCGTGGACGTGCGGCGCCCATGGGGGTGCGGGGTGGAGAAGGAGTGCCAGGACAAGAGCAGGCACGTATTGTCGACCGAGGACCCGTCCCCAATTGACTGATCCCCATGTCAAAAGTCACTGTTGTCGGAGCCACGGGAAGGCTTGGCTCTTTTGCTTCTCATTCCATCTCAGGTATCCCTCACGTCGATGAGGTGCTTCTCATGGGGCGGCCTGGCAGGGAACAATCTCTTGCAGGTCTCTGTCATGATCTCACGGACTCGTGCGCCGCACGCGGGATAGGGACGGCCTTTACCTGGAGCACACGCCCCGAAGACTATGCCGACTCAGACGTCGTCGTGGTCACGGCAGGGGTGCCGCGCCAGGAAGGACAGGACCGCATCGATCTCGCCCTCGGGAACGCCCGGATCATTGCTCCGATAGCCGAAGAGGTCGGCAGCCATGCTCCCGAAGCGATCGTCCTCATGATCACGAACCCGGTCGACGTGATGACCGCGGTCTTTCTCCGGTACTCGAGGATGGACCCGAGACAGGTCTTCGGCCTGGGCACCCACCTGGACTCGATGCGACTGAAGGCACTGATCGCCGACTATTTCCACGTCCATGTGAGCGAAGTCCACACACGCATCATCGGCGAGCACGGCGAGAGCATGGTCCCGCTCTGGTCCGCGACGACGATCGGCGGCATCAGGATCTCGAACCTGCCGGCGTTTTCCAGCCTCCCGATGGAGGATATGGTGAACAGGGTCAAGAGCAGCGGCAGTTTCATCATCAAAAACAGCGGGGCAACGGTCTATGGGCCGGGCGACGCCATCGCAACCCTGATCCAGACGGTCCTTGCAAACGAGAACAGGATCCTCACAGTCTCCTGTTACATCAAAAGCGAGGTCCACAATGTCGGGAACACCTGCATCGGCGTACCGGCACGGGTCAACCGCGAGGGCGTATTCCCTGTGGCGATCAGGATCGAAGAGAACGAACTGGCCGCGTTCCGCGCCTCGGTCGAGAAGATCCGCGGGATCACGCAACAGGTCCTGGAAAAAATGGACGAGATCAGATCATCCGATTGACGTCGGTGATCTCGGCGCTTGCAATGCCTTCGACAGCGGCGAGTTTCGACTCCAGAGCGTCGGTGGCGCCTTCTTCATCCTCGATGATGGCGGCGACCTTGAGAGCGAAGAGCCCGAAACCGATCGGTTCTTCTCTGACGTCGTCAATGCCCTGAACAGTGGCCTTGATGGCCGTCTTGAGGTCTTCAACCGGGATGTCGGCTGATTCAGGCATGAGTTTCAGAATGACGGCGACTTTTCCCATGGTTATGGCCCCTGGTACCCGCATTTTTCGCAGGTGTAGGCGATGCTCTGTTCCCTGCACTGGGCACAGCGCCTGATCTCGTTCCCGCAGACGGGACAGTTAAACCTGGTCGCACCACGTTCAGAGAGGGGTGCGTTGCATGACGTGCATTTTTCCATAGCCATAGATAAACCCCAATTAAGAGTTAGTGATCTTTGCATCTTATGTGCAATTAAATGCTCGTATAGACTCGGGTACAGGGGACGGCCTCCCCTTCGAGGAGTCGGAGGAGGCGCCCTTCGACCCTGCCGTTCACGATCCGTGCGGAGATGTGGTGGTCGAAGAGGTACGGGAGGAGGAGGGGGTCGACTTCGTCGCAGGGGAAGGGCTCGTGGACTGCGGCGATGGGGACGCCGCCGCGCGTCAGGCTGTCCACCGACTTGACAAGGACGAGAGAGGCCCCGATCTCCCGGGCGGCCCAGGCGGCGATGGTGTCCGAGGTGACGGCCCAGGAGTGCGGGAGGGGGTCGTGCGCCCTGAGGGCGGCATAGGGGAGGAAGACCGCCGGGCCTTCGGGCACGGCGAGGTCGGCGGTCACCGGGATGCCGAAGGAGGAGAGGTACCAGCCGTAGGCCTCCATGGCGGCGACCGCCATCCAGTGGGCCGGGGTGTCGGGCGGCGCGAGGGTCCTGACGGCGTCGGCGAACTGCCCGCCCCCAGGCACGATCAGGGCCGGCACCCCCGCGTCGAGCACCTCTCCGACCACGGCGGCGGCGCGGTCTGTCAGGCTCCCCCCGACCTTGACGACGACTGGCAGGTCCATGATCCGCGTGGACCGGCTGATTATAAAAACCCGGGGGGAGGAACGAAGAGTATGCGGACGGCCATCGTCATCTTCCTCCTCGCTCTTCTCGCCGGGACGGCCGGGGCGGTCCAGATCGTGGCGTTCTGCCCCGACCCCTACCTTTCCGGCGAGCCCGACGAGTACGTCGTCCTCGACGGGGCCGGGAGCCTGCACGGCATCGAGATCTCCGATGGAGAGGGGAGTGTCCGTTTCCCTGAGGGGAGCGTTATTGACGGGCGTATCGTTGTCGCACGGGAGGCGGCCGGGTATGTCAGGGCCCACGGCCGTCTCCCCGACTACGAGGTCGTCGACACCGATGCGGGGGTCCCCGACATGGAGAGGAGAGGGGACTTCAGGCTCGCGAACCAGAGGGACAGTCTCACCCTCCTTGTCGGCGGGGCGGTTGTCCAGGAGGTCGGGTGGCCGGGCGACGTGGTGCCGCGGCAGGGGCAGGTCCACACTCTCGTGGACGGCAGATGGGACCCGCGGCCCTTCTTCATCGGCCAGTCCGACTTCGCCCCACAGACCTTCGAGAACGTCACGGTGACCCTCTTCGTCTCTCCCGACTGCTCGTACGAGGTGATCTCCGACGCGGTCACCTCGGCGCGGGAGAGCATCGACGTGAATGTCTACGAGTTCACCCACCCCGGCATCGCGGGGATGCTCACCGGCGCCGCGGGCCGCGGGGTCGATGTCTCGATCCTTGTCGAGGGCGGGCCGGTCGGGGGGATCAGCGCCGAAGGGAAGGGCGTCGCACGGATGCTCGCCGGCCACGGCGTCCCGGTGATGATGATGGAGACCGCGGGCGATGTCCATGCCCGCTATCGCTTCGACCACGCGAAGTACATGGTGGTCGACGGGAGGAGCGTCCTTGTCATGTCGGAGAACTTCAAGGAGAGCGGCATCCCCGAGGCAGGGAAGAGGGGGAACCGCGGCTGGGGGGCGTGGGTGCAGGACACCGGGGTCGCGGGCTACTTCGCAGAGGTCTACCGGGCCGACAGCACCGGCGGCGACGTCGTGCCGGCCCCGCAAGATGGGAACGTCGCGGCAACGGGCGGCGGAAACTACGAGGTGCGGTTCTCGCCCGAGACCGTTCACGGCGCCAGGGTGACGCCGGTGATCGCGCCGGAGACGAGCGATCTCGTGCGGCAGATGATCGCGGGGGCCGGGGAGCGTGTCCTCATCGAGCAGGCCTATATCACGAACAGCACCGCGGGAGGGCCGAACCGGTACCTGACCGAGGCGATCAATGCCTCGCGCCGCGGCGTCTCCGTGCAGGTGCTCCTGGACTCCGCGTGGTTCAATGTGGAGGGCGAGAAGGACAACGACGAGATGGCGGCCTGGATCAACGAGTTTGCCCGGAGTGAGGGCCTCCCGATCGAGGCGCGCTGCGTCGACCTTGCGGCGGCGAACCTGGAGAAGGTCCACACGAAAGGGGTGGTCGTGGACGACAGGAGCGTGCTCGTCTCCTCGATCAACTGGAATGACAACTCCCCCGACTTCAACCGCGAGGCCGGGGTGATCGTCGAGCACCCGGCGGCGGCGGCGTACTTCGCCCGCGTCTTCGCGGCCGACTGGGAGGCTGGGACGAGGGTCGGCGGAGAAGCGGGGTTCGATTATCGTATCGTCGCTGCCGTCGGCGTCGTGATCCTCTTCGCCGCCCTGTATGTCGCGAGAAGGATTATGAGGTGGTGAAGAGGAGGGCGCGAAAGTCCGCGGGTCATTTTTTCGGGGAAGACAGGATGAGATCACGACGAGGGAGATTGCCAACACATCCCCGTCCTAAGTTTGGGGGACCGGGGGCAACGGGCGACAGCAAGATCGAGAAAGCCTTCGGCTTGCGATAACGAACTGCGAGTTCAGGCAGAAGAGTACGGCTTCCGCTCGAACGGAGAGCGAGCGATTCGCCGGGGCGAAAAAGAGGGACTCGTGCTGTGTTCAGACGGCTTCGGCGGCCTGCTGGGGCTTGTACTGGTAGATGATCTGGCGGGCGTCCTTGAAGTTGAACTTCTCAATGATGAGGTTGTTGTCCTTCAACCGCTTCAGAGCATACCTGACAGTCCTCGGGGCAAGGCTGGAGGAGCGGACGAGGTCCTTGTGCGTCATCGAACCGCCGTCCTCCAGGATGATCAGGACCTTCCTGGAGGAAGGCGGGAGGGTGGTCGGGTGCATGATCAATAGTTAACACCGTTAACATATGAACGTATCGGCCAATATATAAAAAGCATGAGAATATTACATCATGCTTGCATCTCCCGAAATAAAGGCTTTCATTATTCTTTTCGGAATATCTGCCCTCCTCCTCGGGCTGCATGCCGCACTTGCCGCGGCGGGGAGCGCGGCCTTTGCCGCGCCCTGGACACCTGACGCCGGCGACGGCAGCTTCGTCCTCCTCACCGGCACTGTCGGGGATGTGCGCGAGCTCGCCGGCGGCCATCTCATTGCGGAGGTGAACGGGACGCAGGTCTTCGTCCCGGCTTCGGCGGCACAGGGGGTCGCCCTTGCGAAGGGCGACAGGGTGCAGGTCGCCGGGACGGTCCAGACCTATCAGGGGAAAAAAGAGGTGGTGGTGAAGGCGGCCGCGGACGTTGTCCTCATTTGACCGGCATCGTCGCCCAGTCGGGGAGGGCCGGGGTGAAGCCAAGGGCCCACATCACGACCGTGAAGAGGAAGAGGGTCCAGAGGGTGACCCCGGCGAAATTGAGCACCCAACCCGAGCGCATCAGGTCTTTCATGTCGATGTAGCCGGATGCGTAGGCGACGGCATTGGGAGGGGTCGCCACCGGGAGCATGAAGGCCATGGAGGTGCAGACCGCCGCGGTGAGCATGAGCATGTACGGGTGGATGTTCATGGAGACGGCGGTGACGGCCATGATCGGCATCATCAGGGAGGCGACGGCCGTGTTCGAGGTCACCTCGGTGAGGAGGGAGATGCTGATGGCCACCAGGAGGACGAGGAGGACGATGGGGAGAGCGCCGAAGATCGCGATCTGGTCGACGATGACCTTTGCAAGGCCGCTCTTGATGAAGGCGGTCGAGAGACAGAGACCGCCGCCGAAGAGGAGGAGGATGCCCCACGGGATCTTCACCGCCCATTCCCAGTCCATCGTGAAGATCCCCTTCTTCCTGTCCACCGGAAGGAGGAAGAGGAGGAGGGCGCCGGCGATGGCAACCGTCGAGTCGTCGATGGCCGGGAAGATGATGTCGAGGCCGGGGATCACGAAGCCGCCGATGTCCTTGGTTTTCTCGAAGATCCAGGCAAGGGCGACAAGTACGAAGACGGCCAGCGTCCACTTCTCCCCCTTCGTCATCGGCCCGATACTCTCTATCTGGTGGTCGATGATCTCCCTCGCATGGGCGATCTTCGAGGGCAGGTGGCGGTACGATCCGTAACTGAGCCAGAGCCAGGTGATGGGGATGAAGAGAGCGACCAGGGGCACGCCGAATTTCATCCAGGAGAAGAAGTCGATGGTAGGGGCCGCAGGGAAGAGGGTCTTCATCTGGGCGACGAAGATGCCGTTCGCCGGCGTGCCGATGAGGGTGCCGATACCGCCGATGCTGGCGGCATAGGCGATGGAGATGACGAGGGCCTCGCAGAAGTCGCGCTGCTCCTCGGTCATGTTCTTCAGGGTGGCACTGGCATTGGGGATGATGGTGGCGATGATCGCGATCGCGATCGGGATCATCATCATCGCGGTGGCGGTGTTGGAGATCCACATCGAGAGGAAGGCCGTCGCGATCATGAAGCCCAGGATGAGCCGTCGCGGGCTTGTCCCGACGACGTTGATGATGTTTAAGGCGATACGCCGGTGGAGGCCCCAGCGTTGCATGGACATGGCGATGATGAACCCGCCCAGAAAGAGGAAGATGACCTTGTCGGCGTACGGGGCCGTCGCCTCTTTGGCGCTGAGGACGCCGAGGAGGGGGAAGAGCACCACGGGCAGAAGTGCCGTCGCCTCCAGGGGGATCGCCTCCGTGATCCACCAGATGATCATCAGGAGGGTGACCGCGGCGACATATCTGGCCGCTGTCGGGATCAGCGTGTCGTCGATGGGAGCGAACACAAGGGTCAGAAATACAAGGACCCCGAGGACCCTCCCGATACTACTTTTCATCGGACACAAAGATTGGAATTTGTGATATTTCTACTATTCCCTTCTGATCGGGCAAATCCATTCGTTTCGAGGAATCGGGATGATTTTAGCGGCATTTGCCCCATTTGGAAAAAGAAAACCGTGGCGGGGAGGAGAGAGGAGACAGGCCGATCAGTACCCGCGGGAGTGCGAGGATTCACGGACCAGAGCCGGCGAAACGGAGGGAAAAGAGATCTGAGGCCTGAAAATAAAGTGCATTATTTGCATATGTTTATATGAAATGTCGCCGAATTTCAACGGAAACAGGCAGAGGGGAGACGATATGGTGACGACGACACCTGAACCCGGAGGGAGATATATGAAGGCGGCGATTGTCACGGCCCTCGTACTCCTCTCCCTGGCCCTCGAAGCGGTGGTCCACCTGGGCATGAGTGTCTCGATCGCCTATACCCACATCTTCTACCTGCCTATCGCCCTTGCCGGGATATGGTTCCACCAGAAGGCGGTGGCGGTGGCGGCCCTGCTCGGCGTCACCCATATTGCCGTCGAGACCGTCTCGGCCGGTGGCGTGGACCCGGCGGCGGTGGTGCGGGCGGTGATGTTCGTCGCGGTGGCGTACGTGATCGGGTCCCTCTCCGCGTCCCGCGACCGGGCCCTTGAGGAGAAAGAGAGGAAGCACAGGACAATGGTCGCCTTCATCTCCGAGGTCGCCCTCAGGATCAGGACGCCGATCCTGCTGGTCCAGGAGAATCTGCGGGATGCCTGCATGGCGGCGGAAACGGGAGAGATGGAGAAGGAGGACGTCCTCGATCTCCTCAAGGTCCAGATCAGCCACGCGGAAAGCGTCCTTGCCACGCTCAGGGAACTGAACCAGGGCGTGATCGAGGAGGAGCAGGATATCCCCGGACCGTACAAAGATTTCCTGACGCGGTGAAGCCCTATGAGATTTGTCCTTGAAAAGAGTGAAGACCGGAAACTCTACCTTGTCCTCTCGCCGGCGACGGCGATGAAGCAGACCAACCTCGGGATCGTCAGGGAGATCACGGAGCAGGGCGCGACCGCGGTCATCATCACCACCAACCAGCCCTATCCGGTCCTCAGGAAACTCTATGTCCAGGAGGGGATCGACCTGGCACGCGTCCGCGTTGTTGATGCGATCACGAAGTACGCGGTCGGGAAGGCGCCCGAGGATGTGGAGAACGCCGTCTTCGTGAACAGTCCCGAAGACCTCACAGATATGGGGATCGCTGTCACCCAGACCCTCAAGGCGGTCGATGGAAAGGAGGTCTTCGTCCTCTTCGACTCGGTCTCGACGATGCTCATCTATCTCTCCTCCGCGAACATCTCGCGGTTCATCCATTTCGTGACGAGCAGGCTGAAGATCTCCGGGATTGCCGGGGTGTTCCTTGCGGTGGAGAAGGGGCTCGACCCCCTGCTCCTCTCCCGGCTCACCACATTCGTCGACGAAGTGGTGGACATGGAGGAGGAGGGATGATTATTTACATCTAAATAATTCAGATCACAATAACCATGGATGAGAACCCCTTTGTCTTCGGCCAGCCGGTGCGGGGTCCGGCCTTCATCGACAGGACCGCAGAGCTGGAACGGGTCAGGAACTACCTGAAGAACGGGCGGAGCCTTATCATCTACTCGCCCCGCAAATACGGGAAGACGTCCCTCGTCCTCAGGGCCATCGACGGCTTCGGGGGGAGTGTCCTCCCGATCTTTCTCGACTGTTATGCCTTCACCAGCGAGCACGACCTCGCCCGCGCCCTCTCGGCGAAGGTGCTCGCGCATTACCCGGAGAGGGAGATCCTGGCGGCGATAAAGCGGCTCTTCGCCGGGATCACGCCAAAGATTACGGTGAAGACGGCGCCGGAGGTCGAGGTCGGCGTCGAGTACGAGCCCGAGGAGGATCTCTCCGGCGCCTACGACCTGCCGGAGAGGCTTGCCGTCGACCGCGGCCGCCGGGTTGTCGTGGTCTTCGACGAGTTCCAGGAACTCGCGGGTTTCGAGAACCTCCTGAAGACCCTCAGGTCGGTCTTCCAGCACCACCAGCACGTTGCCTATGTCTTCATCGGCTCGAAGAGGCACATGATGGAGTGGATCTTCCGGTCGCAGGAGAGCCCATTCTACAACTTCGGCGCTCACATGACCCTCCACGAGATCCCGGCCGGGGCGTTCGCGGCGTATATCGGGGAGGCCTTTGCCGGCGCCGGCATCGCCCTCCTCGACGGAACGGTGGAGGCGCTCCTGGCGGCGACAGGGTGCCATCCCCATTATACCCAGCGCCTCGCCTTCGAGGTGTGGTACAGGGGGCGCATCCGCGGCTCGGCCGGACCGGCGGATGTGGAGGCGGCGATCCGCGAGGTGATCGCGGACCTGGAAGGGTCATACCTTGCGATCTGGGACGCTCTCACCGCGAACCAGCGCAGGGCCCTCCTCGCGGTGGCGCAGGGCGAGGACGACCTCTTCTCCGGCGAGTTCGCCCGCACCCGGGGCTTTGCAAGCCCGGCGAGCGTCCAGTCGGCCCTCCGCAGGATTCTCGAAAGAGGGATCGCAGAGGAGGAGGGCGGGGGCTACAGGGTCGCCGACCCTTTCCTGGCCCGCTGGATGGAGGGGCGGTTTCTCAGGGGATGACGTTCTTTTTTCCCGGCCGCCTATCTTTTCTCCATGCTGATCAGGGACATCAGGGCCACGCCTGTCTTCACGGCCGGCGACAAAACCCATCTCCGCGAACTCCTGCACCCGAAGGACGAACCGGCCTGCACAAACCGCTGTTCTATCGCCCATGCCTTCCTCGGTCCGGGTGAGGCATCGCTTCCCCACCGCCTGAAGACCTCGTCGGAGACGTATTATATCCTCGCGGGCAGGGGCGAGATGCACATCGGCGATGAAAAGGCGGAGGTCTGCGAGGGGCAGGCCGTCTACATCCCGCCGGGCGCGGTTCAGTGGATCGAGAACACCGGGCCGGGCGACCTTGTCATCCTCGCGGTCGTCGACCCTGCATGGCGGGAGGAGGACGAGGAGGTGTTCCCCTCCTCCCCATAACAACCCATATATCCCCTCCCGCCCATGGCGTGGTGCCGTTCCCGGCGCCGCCGGGTGCGGCTGGGGGAGAGACGATGCAGAATGTTGCCATATTCTGGGACCCCCAGGGGATCGAGCTCGATACCCTGGGCAAAAAGAAATACCTGCGGGTAAGCGACGGGGACAGTCCGTATATCTCGATGTCGATCAGGATGCTCTCCATCGACACGCCCGAGGTGCACTATCCTGTCAATACGCCGCCGTCGCGGCACGACGCCGATCTGGCGCAACTGGCCGACTGGATCCAGGACGGGGAGGCGGCGGTCGAACACAGCCTGGGGGAGCATCTCAGGCCGAAGCTTGCCACGGGTTCGGCCGGGACTCTCCAGGAGGACCAGGGAATGGAGGCGGCCCGTTATTTCAAGCAGCTCCTTGCAGAGAAGTTGACGCGGCCGAACGGGTCGAAGAGGGACGTGTTCCTGCGGGTTGCGGACCGGCCTTTCGACCAGTACGGGCGGTTGCTCGCGTATATGGCGCCGAACTACACCGCGAAGGAGAGGGAGACGATGACGCGGGCCGAGAGGGCGACCTTCAACCTGATGATGGTGGCGTCGGGGTGGGCGGCGATCTTCGCGATCTACCCGAGCCTGCCGCGCCATGCCGACCTGATGATGATCAGGGACGCGGCGGAGGAGGCGTACAGGGCGCAGAGGGGGGCGTGGGCCGACCCGATGGCCCTGACCGGGTACGAGTTCAGGATGTGCGTGCGCCTCTACGATATCACGGCGAAGGTTCTTGCCGGCAAGCGCCTCTCGTCGTCGGAGAGGGGGGCCTGGATCAGCAGGTACTGCGCCGACATGACGAACGGCGAGATCTTCTACCCGCAGGAGTATCACCGGGTGCCGCCGTACAACCGGGTCTTTATCTGGCCTTCGGACGTGCCGAAGGCGGTGGCCGGCATGAACCTTGTCCCGCCGCGTGAGCGGTGAGGGCGAGTCCTTTTTTTCAGATCCGCCTGAAGGTCCAGAGCAGGGGCGGGATGAGGAGATAGACCGCCGTGCTCCAGGTGACGCCGGCGGAGGTCGTGGCCGTCGTCGCGGCCGGCACGGCCATGCCGACGACGAGAAGGGTCATGGCAAACGCGAAGATCCCGTCGGTCAGCGCCTCGAAGCGTGCTTTTGAGAAACCGATGCCTTCGGAGGGGGATGTTTCGGCGGTCTGCATTGCAGAGTGTTGTTGGGGTTTCCCGATAATCTCTCCGCGCTGGTGCGGCCGCGGGTGTTAGCGGACGAGCCGCTTTTTCATCATCCTGAGGGCGAGGAGGAAGGCGACCGGGGTGACGGCGGCGATCCAGATCAGGCCGAGGAGGAGGAGGTCGAGGCCCGCGGCAAGGGTGAGGGCGCGGCAGACATTGACGACGTGGGTGAGGGGGAGGGCGGCGAGGGCGAGGGCCTGGAGGGGTGCGGGGAGGAGGGAGAGGGGGAAGAAGGTGCCGGAGAAGAGGAACATGGGGGTGATGAAAAGGAAGGCCGGGTAGTTGATCGACTCGATGTTCGGGATGACGGCGGTGAAGCACATGCCGATGGAGGCGAAGAGGAGGCCGGCGAGGAAGGCGAAGGGGACGATGAGGAGGGAGCCGGGGAGGGCGGCGACGCCGAAGAGGAGGAGGACGGGGATGATGAGGGAGGCGGAGATGAGGCTTCTCGTCGCGCCCCAGAGGATCTCGCCGGCGATCACCTCTTCTATGGAGACGGGGGTGGCGATGACGGCGTCGAAGGTTTTCTGGTAGTACATGCGCACGTACGAGCCGTAGGTGCACTCGAAGAAGGAGGCGTTCATGACGGAGACGGCGACGAGGGCCGGGGCGATGAAGCGGATGTACGGGACGCCGTCGACTTCGGCGATGTAGTAGCCGACGCCGAAGCCGAGGGCGAGGAGGTAGAGGACGGGTTCGAGGGCGGGGACGAGGAGGTTCACCTTCCAGGTCTTGACGAAGACGTCGAGGTTCCGGCGCCAGACTGTCCAGGCGCGCCTGCCGGGGAGGGTCATTCCCTGAGTGTCCTCCCGGTGAGTTTTAAAAAGACGTCTTCGAGGGTGGCGGGCCGCGTGGTGAGGGTGATGGCGCCGCAGGCGTCGAGGAGGGCGCGGGTCACTTCGTTCGGCCTGTCTGTGGGGATGTGGACGAGGTTGCCGGCGGTCTCGTACGGGATGCCGCGGCTCCTGAGACACGCGATGACGGCTTCGTCGGCCCCGGCCTCGATGATGTGCCCGCCGATCGTCGTCCGGATCAGGTCTTTCGGCGAGCCTTCGACGAGGACCTGGCCGTGGTCCATGATGACGAGGCGGTCGCAGAGGTGTTCGGCCTCGTCCATGGCGTGGGTGGTGAGGACGAGGGTCGTGCCCTCCTGCTGGAGGGCGCGGAGTCTTTCCCAGATGAGGTGGCGGGCCTGGGGGTCGAGGCCGGTGGTGGGTTCGTCCAGGATGAGGATGTCGGGGTCGTTGACGAGGGCGCGGGCGAGGATGAGGCGGCGGCGCATGCCGCCGGAGAGGTTCTCGATGACGACGTCTTTCTTTCCTTCCACCTGGACGAAGGCGAGGAGGCGGGAGACTCTCTCCTCGGCGGTGCGTCTCGGTATGCCGAAGTAGCGCGCGTAGGCGAGGAGGTTTTCGGCGCCGGTGAGGTCGGGGTCGAGGTTGTTCTCCTGCGGGACGACGCCGAGGCGGGCCTTGATGGCGCGGGCGTCGACGGCCGGGTCCATGCCGAAGACCTGGAGTCTGCCGCCTGTCCGCGGCGAGACGCACTGGACCATGCGCATGGTGGTAGTCTTGCCGGCGCCGTTGGGGCCGAGGAAGCCGAAGGCTTCCCCCTCCTCGACGGTGAAGCTGATCCCCCGCACGGCCCTGACGTTCCCGAAGTTTTTTTCCAGCCTTTCCGCGATGATGACAGGCGGCATTGTCCCGGCATGGCGATCTCACGCCCGAGTAGTTGTAGCTTTTGGCCGGTGAGGGTGCTTTTTCTCCTCCGCGGTGAAACGCACTCTATGGCATCGCCACTTCTTGCAGTGATACTCTCGTTCTTCATCCCCGGCCTCGGCCAGTTCTACACGGGCCAGATGATGAAGGCGCTCGTGCTCTTCGTGCTCGCGGTCGCCTTCGGCGGCCTCTCGGCCTTCGTGATCGGCATCCCCTTCTACATCCTGGTCTGGCTGTACTCGATGTACGACGCCTACACCGCGGCAAAATCGGCCTGAAAGCGATTTATCCAAATTTAATCGGTTTTTATAGGTAAAGGAGGTTTAAGAAACTCCCTTTTCTTTTTTTATCGGCACAAAACAGCTTATAATAAATACAGGGCACGTTATACATTCTGATATCCCCGGCCCGGCCGTGTTCACCCGGGTGCGGGGGAAGGATTTTCGGATCCTTGTCTGCGTGAAACTGGTCTATTTCTGCCGGAGACGGGCAATGCCCTGACCGTCTCCCGGCATACACCCACCCGCGCCGCTCTTTTCACGATTTTTCTCTTCAGGCGATCCCTTTTTTCCCGCGCCCATGAAAAATGTTTATATCGCGTTCCGCCTTCAGCGCACACACCTATAAAATTGTGCCGTTTTCCCCCGGAAGACCGGCACTTCACGCCATGTGCCCGCGATGCATCAATAGCCATAAAACGCCCGAATGGCGTATGAAACATTTTAAATATCACCCTTTGCACCGACACATACCGCACAAATGAAGAAAACATATATACTATAACACTAAATTGCGATCATCCTCACAAGAGGAGGTACTAAACGATGAAATTCGGATATGAGCATGAAGAAGCGGTGTCGCCGGTCATCGGCGTCATCCTGATGGTCGCCATCACGGTCATCCTTGCGGCGATCGTGGGCATGTTCGTTCTCAACATGGGGAACGAAATGCAGGGCCCAAAGGATATCGCCCTCACCGCCTCGACCAACAGCACAGCCATCACGATCATCCTGCAGAGCGGGAAAGACCTCTCAGGACTGCAGGAAATGTCAATCAAAGTAAACGGGAGTGCAGTTGAGAGTGGAGTCGTCTATAATGGTAATGACACGGTAGATACGACAGATGGCATCCTGAAACCAGCCGAGGACAAAAAATTCTCCAGTGGTGACGTGATCATCCTGACCGATAATTCAAAGGGACCGATCGTTGTCGCTGGAAAGTTCGCCGACGGCGACGAGAAGGTCATCCTCCAGAAGACTCTGTAACCTTCCATGTCCCCCCTTTTTTCCACCCGCGCCTCGCGCATTCTCTTTCTCCTCCTCGTCCTCCTCCTCGCCGCCGACGTGGCGACGACCACCTACGCCCTCGACAACGGGGGACAGGAGGCGAACCCCGTGATGGCCGGCATCGTCTTCTGCCCCGCGTTGCACGCGCTCCTGAAAGCTTCCTTCGCCGTGTTCGTACTTTTCCTCTGCCGCCGCGCCGACACTCTCGTCGCGGGCAGCGGGACGTACTGCATCGGCGGCGCCGCCGCGGTGTACATGCTCTCCTTCGCGAATAATCTCTGGCAGATCGGGCTCTGGCAGGTCTTCGCCTGAGGGCGCTCTAAGGTACTGCGGGAGCGGGCGAGTGAGATGGTGTGATGAGAGAGCGGGAGCGCCGCGATGGAGTTCCGTGAAGAGGACGCAAGGGAAGTTCCGTGAAGAGGACGCGGGGAGACCGGACGCGATTGACTTCCCCACAATCTGTGCCGGGGGACTACAGTGAAGGTCTTCGACCTTCTTGACCTCACTTCGTTCGGACAGCGAAGACTTCGTCTTCGAGGAACGAGCGTCAGCGAGTTCGAGAAAACCGTAGGTTTTCGAGTGACGACCGAAGGGA
>NZ_DAGX01000003.1:0-3391 GCF_002498315.1 Methanofollis sp. UBA420 | reverse complement strand
AGAAAGCCATCAGGCTTTCGAGGTAGTCCCCCGACGCGAGACACCGATCATCCGCCGTCCCCCCGGGACATTCCCGGATATTACGCCACCTGATCCAGAATCCAGCCAATATACACCCCCTATCCCTCCACCCCAACGGCACCGGGGGGACCGGGAGAGGGGACGGCATTACCTCCAATCATACAGGCGGCAGGAGGGCGTCGAGTCCTGCCGGATTTCACCCCATTTCTCCCACAGGCCCCGGTATGCCGGGATCCCCGGATCTCCCCGGTACGGGCCCGGATGGGCGGTGCGATCCCCGGATCGGAGGCATATCCGGGCGGATCTGACCCGGACGCACCGCCGATCTACGATAGAACCGGGAAAGGGCGGATGAGATCACGGGGAGAGAGATTGCCATCCCCATCCTATCCTGAGCGGGGAACGAGCGTCAGCGAGTTCGAGAAAACCGTAGGTTTTCGAGTGATCGGGGGCGTAGTCCCCCGGCGCGGGACAGTGATCAGCCACCTCCCCCGCTATCGAGACCGGAGGCCACGATTCCCGGGGGCGATCACCGACCGGCCCCGCTCTCCTTCCCGCCCTGCAGCCACCACACCCCGAGATAGCAGAAGGGCGTGTCGCAGGCCGCCACCGCCACCTTCACCAGCCAGTACGGGATGATCAGGGAGACGATGAACGGGACCGTGTACCCCGGCGCCGCACCGTAGAAGGCGATGAACATGAACGCCGCCGAGTCGATGAGCTGGCTCGCCATCGTCGAGAGGTTGTTCCGCAACCAGAGGTGCCGCCCGTGCGTCTTCTCCTTCCAGAAGTGGAAGGCCCAGAGGTCGTGCGTCTGGCTCGCCGCAAAACAGATCAGACTTGCCAGGATGATCCGCCAGGACATCCCGAAGACATCGGTGTACGCCCCGTTGTACGTGAACCTCTCCGCAGGCGGCAGGGCGACCGAGAGTGCCGTCAGCGCCAGGATGAACAGCAGGGAGAGCACCCCCGCCGCGACCAGGTCCGCCGACCTCTCCTTCCCGTACACCTCCGCCACGATGTCGGTCACCAGGAAAGTGACAGGGTACGAGAAGATCGCCACCGAGACCACGACCCCCCCGATCACCGCCACCTTGTTCCCGACAAGGTTTGCGGCGACCAGCGCCGCGATATAAAGCCCTGCAAGGAGGGCGAACTTCCGCTCTTTCGACCACGCCATAATTGAGGCAGAAATATGGGCCGCCGGGCACGAAAGAGGTGGCGGCCCGGCCGTCACCTGATGTCCGCACGCAGGAACCGCACCCACGCAAGCCCGAAGAAGGCGGCAGGCACAACGAGCAGGGCGATAAGATGGTCGGCACACCCGGCGAGGATGCCGAAGACCGCACCCAGGCTCTCCGCCTCCTCATCAGAAAGGTCCTCCGTCATATGGGACGGAATCGTCACCGCCGCCATCACCTCCAGGTAGTTCCAGGAAGGAGATGCGATCATCGCCGTACTCATGAAGGCCATCCGCCCGTCATAATAGGCGTCGTTCTTCCGATCATACTCATCGAGGACAGCCCGGATCTCCTCGTCAGACATCCCGCTCTCGAACACCCATTCGGGGCTCTCGGGCAGGTCGCCGACGGCCGCGGAGATCACCAGCGGGTTGTTGACGACAAGAGGGAGGAGGACCAGGAGAACGGCGAGGACGAAGAGGGAGGAGACAAGGGCGCCACCGCTCGTCTCCGCAACCGTCGAGAAGAAGAGGGCGATCAGGAAGAAAGAGAGGATCAGGAGATAGGAGAAGAGACCGAAGAGAGCGACCCTCACCACCTCGTCGGGACGGAGGACGATCCCGGAGAGGAGGAGGACAGAGACGCAGAGGAGGAGCATGACCACGACACCGACGGCGATCGCCGCCGCACCGCCGAGGGCCTTCCCCGTGATCACCTCGTCCCGGTAGATAGGGTGGGAGAGGAGGACCTTCAGGGACCGACTCTCCTTCTCCCGCGTGATCAGGTCGAAACCCATCGCAACCCCCAGGAACGCCCAGAGCGTCACCGAAGGGTAGCCGACGATGTGGAAGAGACCCATCACCGCGGGGGAGGACGGCGCCCCCTGGCCGGAGGAGTCGCCGGCATCCCCGGAAACGATCGTCTGCGCCGCGTTGTATTTTTCCAGTGCCGCCTGGTACAGGCCGACACCCGAGACCATCCCCACCGCGGCGAGGAGGAGCATGACCGCAAAGATGCCGAGAAAACGCCTGCTCCCCATGTGGTCGCGGAACTCCTTCGCGGCGATGACCCGCATGCCTTCGGTCCTCATCTGATGTCCTCCCGCAGGAAACGCACCCATGCAAGCCCGAAGAAGGCCGCCGGAAAGACCGCAAAGGCGACGATGTTCCGGGCGAAGTCAGGAGGAACCGGAACGCCCGGCGTGGTCACAGCCCCCAGGATCCCCTTGCAGTTGGTCTGCGGGGAGAGGAGGACGCCGGCGTCCCTGACAAGGCGCATCCGTTCCGTGTAGGCACGCGACGCCTCCTCATACGCCTCCATCTCCTCGTCGGACACGATATCCCCGGACTCTGCCGGCGGGGAGGGGTGCGGCCCGGTGAGGAGGGAAGACCCTGCACCGACGGTAAGGACCGGGACGACCTCCGCGACGATGATGAAGACGAGGAAAGAGGAGACCAGAGCACCCCCGCTCGTCTCCGCCACCGTCGAGAAGAAGAGGGCGAGCACGAAGAAAGAGACGACCAGGACGAAGGAGATGAGAGCCGCGGCAAGAACCCGCAGGGCCTCGCCGGGGCCCGGGACGATCCCGAAGACGAGCAGGACCGCCAGGGAGAGGAGGAGCACGACCCCCATCGCAAGGGCGATCGCCGCGACGCCGCCGAGGGCCTTCCCCGTGACCACCTCGTCACGGTAGACCGGGTGCGAGAGGAGGATCTTCAAGGACTTGCTCTCCTTCTCCCGCGTGACCAGATCGAAACCCATCGCGATCCCGAGAAAAACGCCCACCTGCGCGGTGCTCATGAACATGCCGGAAAAAAACGACAGCACACTCGGCCCGCCCCCGGACGGGCCCGACTCGCCCGACACCACCGCCTGCGTCTCCGCATACGCCGCAAGGTCCGCGCTGTACTGGGCCGCCCCCGTGACCATCCCGGCAACGACGATCACGAGCATGACGCCGAGAAAGAGGTGGAACCTCCTGCTCCTCACATGGTCGCGGAACTCCTTCCCGGCGATCGTCCCGAGGACGCCGGCCCTCACGAGGTCGCCTCCTCGTGATAGTACGAGAGGAAGACGTCTTCGATGTCAGGTTCGTCGCGCTCCAGGCGCCGGATCCCCGCGGGACCGGCGGCCTCGGCGATGGCGTCGCAGATGTCTGTCTCCGCAACGATCCGCGCCGCATGGTGGCC
>NZ_DAGX01000002.1:622904-623840 GCF_002498315.1 Methanofollis sp. UBA420 | reverse complement strand
AAGACGGCGGCGGTGCGTACTTCACCGGTTCCGCCGATGCCGACCTGACAAACACCACCTTCACCGGCAACACGGCAATGAACTGGGGCGGCGGTGCGTACTTCGTCGATTCCCCCGGTGCCGTCCTGACGGGCGTGACCTTTGCGAACAACACGGCAACGAACAACGGTGGCGGTGCATTCTTCCGCGGTTCCACCGGTGCCGCCCTGACACGCACGACCTTCACAAACAACACGGCAGATTTCGGCGGCGGTGCGGATTTCGAAAATTCCGCCGATGCCGCCCTGACGGACACTATCTTTGCAAACAACACGGCAGATTATGGCAGTGGCGGTGCGTGGTTCGCCTATTCCCCCAATGCCACCCTGACACGCGCGATCTTTGCGAACAACACGGCAAAGGACCTCAGCGGCGGCGGTGCGTGCTTCGAAGGTTCCACTAATGCTACCCTGACGAACACGACCTTCACGAACAACACGGCAGCAGAGTACGGCGGCGGTGTGGTATTCTCCTCATCCGAAGGCGCCAGACTGACGGACACGACCTTTGCGAACAACACGGCAGCACAGAACAGCGGCGGCGGTGCGTGCTTCAAGACTTCCGCCGTTACCGCCCTGACGAACACGACTTTTGTGAACAACACGGCAAACAGTAACGGCGGCGGTGCGTATTTCGACGGTTCCGACAATGCCGCCCTGACGGACACGACCTTTGCGAACAACACGGCAGCACAGAACGGCGGCGGTGCGTATTTCATCCGTTCCACCGGTGCCGCCCTGACGTACACGACTTTTGTGAACAACACGGCAACCATGAATGGCGGCGGTGCGTTCTTCACCGGTTCCACCAATGCCACCCTGACGGACGCGACCTTCACAAACAACACGGCAGCACAGAACGGCGGCGGTGCGTTCTTCATCATTTCCACCGGTGCCG
>NZ_DAGX01000002.1:622407-622668 GCF_002498315.1 Methanofollis sp. UBA420 | reverse complement strand
ACACGGCAACGAACGGCGGCGGTACGTATTTCGACGGTTCCGACGATGTCGCCCTGACGGACACGACCTTCACACACAACACAGCAGCACAGGACGGCGGCGGTGTGGTATTCTCCTCATCCGAAGGCGCCAGACTGACGGACACGACCTTCACGAACAACACGGCAGTTTATGGTGGCGGCGGTGCGTTCTTCATCCGTTCCACCGGTGCCGCCCTGACGAACACGACCTTTGCGAACAACACGGCAACGAACGGCGGCG
>NZ_DAGX01000002.1:342835-622312 GCF_002498315.1 Methanofollis sp. UBA420 | reverse complement strand
AACACGGCAACGAACGGCGGCGGCGGTACGTATTTCGCGGCGTCCCACAATGCCGCCCTGACAAACACCACCTTTGAGAACAACACGGCAGCACGGATCGGTGGCGGTGCGTATTTCGAGTCTTCCACCGGTGCCGTCCTGACACACACGACCTTCACGAACAACACGGCAACGAACGGCGGCGGTGGTGCGTTCTTCATCAGTTCCACCGGTGCCGTCATCACCAACTGTCGCTTCGACAACCCCACCAACATCTTTGCAGAAAACTCCACCGGCGTCCTCAACGCCACCCGCACCGCCGGCACGAACATCGCGGGCGGGCCGTACCTCGGCGGCAACCTCTGGCTGACTGACCCCGCCCGGAACATCTCGGAGTGGTGTGCGGACGCGGACTTCGACGGCATCTGCGATCAGACGCTGGAGATCCCGAACCTCGGCACCGACGCCCTCCCGCTGGTGTACGGCGGGACGGTGGCAGTCTCCTCGACGCCTGCCGGTGCGTCCGTCCATGTGGACGGCGTGAATACCACCCGCACAACCGACACCTTCCTCTACCTCCCTGTCGGCGACCACACGATCACCGTCTCCCTTGCAGGGTACGTGACCCCCGCCGAAAAGACGGTGACGGTCGTCTCTGGCCCGAACGCACCCCTTTCCTTCTCCCTGCAACCGGTGCCGACGCCAACGCCGACGCCAACGCCGACGCCGACACAGACGCCCCATTCCCCCAGTTCCGGCGGCGGTCACTCCGATGTCTCGGCCGGTACGGCGAGCAACATCCCGACAGGCGGTCACGCCTCCTTCGCAGTGCAGAACTCCGCGATCTATGAAGTGGGAGTGACCGCCGGGGAGACGATCCCTGAAGTCCTCCTCACCGTGGAGAAGAGAGGCCTGCCCTCGGGCGTCGATGCCCCGGCCGGTGCGGTCTATGAATACGACGAAGTGACCCTGTACCGCACCACGGACGCCGCCCTCGCGGGTGCGTCCCTGAACTTCACCGTCCCGAAGTCATGGCTGGAAGCGAAGGGTTTCGCCCCCGAAGACGTGGTGCTGTATCGGTATCACGACGGCGCCTGGCACGCCCTCCCGACCCATCTCGTCGGCGAGGACGCGTACGGCTACTCCTTCACCGCCGAGAGCCCCGGCTTCTCCCTCTTCGCGATCGGGATCGCAGAGTCCGGGCCTGAGACGACGGCGACCGCGACCGTGACGCCGACCGTGACCGCGACCGCACTCCCGGTCACGACCCCCGCCGCCACGGCCACCACGCCGCAGCAGAGCCCCCTCCCCTTCGGGCTTGCGGTCCTTGCAGCCGGTGCCGCCCTCCTCCTCAGGGGAAGGCGGGGATAGACCCCTTCTTTTTTCCGGCCCAACAACTCTTCCCACTCGATGAAATGGCCCTGGAAATGCACCGGCTCACCAGAAGGGACGTGAGTGATCAGAAGAGCCACCCTGGCAAAAAAATGAGGATTCAACAGAGCCGGGTCTCCTGAAATCCGCCATAATCCCGTCTCTTTTCTTGCCCTTATCGCAGGAGTACCGGACGTCCATGATGTTTGATATTACCTGCAATCATACGCTGGCTCGGGGGGCCGGGAAAGACCCGGTTCCCTCGATGCGTTGCATGAAAAAACGTCTCTATGGTTTGATCGGAAAAGACGCCCAGAATGGTCCCTGATGAGGGACTTTGTTCTTGAAACCTGGGGCAATTTAGCCATATCCGGGGGTGGGTCGTACCTCATCGTCCGTGCCGACCACCTCCGGCTAAGGGGTCATTGGAGAATATGTTTCCAGAGCCGAAAAAAGATATTTCAGGCCGAGAGGGGCCTGAGTTTTTCGACGACGCACTCGACCTGCTCGACCGCGGTGCCGATGTAGTTGTCAGGGTTGAGAAGGACGGCGATCTCTTCGGAGGAGAGGACAGCCGCGACCTTTGGGTTCTCTTCGAGGACGCCGGCGATGCTCCTCTTCTCCGCGAGGGCGGTCATGCTCGCCACACGGACGGCCTCGTGGGCGTCCTGCCTGCCCATGCCCCGCCGGGTCAGTTCGATCATCACCGACTCGGCCAGGTTCACGCCGTGGAGGAGGTCGAGGTTCTTCCTGATGTTCTCCTCCCTGATGTTCAGGCGGTCGAGGACGCGGGTCATCACGTTGAGGATGTGGTCCGCGAGGACCGAGGCCTCGGGGAAGACCACCCTCTCGCAGGAGGAGTTGGTGAGGTCGCGCTCGTCCCAGAGGGTGTTGTTCTGGAGGGCGGGTTCGACCATCGAGCGGACGATGCGGGCGAGGCCGCAGACCTGCTCGCTCTTGATCGGGTTCCTCTTGTGGGGCATCGTCGAGGACCCGACCTGCTTCTTGCCGAAGGCCTCCTCGACCTCGGCGATCTCTGTCCTCTGGAGCGACCTGATCTCGACCCCGATCTTGTCCAGGGTGGTGGCCATGTTCGCCAGGAAGAGGACGTACTCCGCATACCGGTCGCGGGAGATCACCTGGTTGGAGACGTCGACGGCCGAGAGGCCGAGGTACGCCATCATCGCGGGCTGCACTTCAAGCCCCTTCATGCCCAGGGCCGCCTGCGTCCCGACGGCGCCGGTGAGCTGGCCGACCGCAACTCTGGGCCGCATCTCGCGGAGGCGCTCGATGTGCCTGCCGACCTCGCTCGCCCAGATCGCAAACCGCAGGCCGTAGGTCGTCGGCACGCCGTGCTGGCCGTGGGTGCGGGCCACGCAGACGAGGTTCTTCGTCTCCTCGGCGCGGCGGAGGAGGACCGCGAGGAGTTTCTGGAGTTTCTCCTCGACCAGGTCCATCGCCGCCTTCATCTGGAGGCCGGTGGCCGTGTCCAGGATGTCGTTCGAGGTGGCGCCGAAGTGGATCCAGCGCCCGGCGTCGCCGCAGACCTCGGTGACGGCCTTGACGACGGCCATCATGTCGTGGTTGATCTCGGCCTCGATCTCGTTCGCCCGTGCGAGGGTGGCCTCTCCCGCGCACTCCTTGATCGTCGCCGCGGCATCGGCCGGGATCACGCCGCACGCCGCCTCGGCCTGTGCAAGCGCGACCTCCGCCGCCACTATGCACCTGAACCGGTTCTCTTCGCCCCAGACGGCCTTCATCTCCGGAGTGCCGTACCGGTAGTCTATCGGGTGGATCGCCATGGGGAATAGTGTGGACGCCTGGCGATAAAAGGGGTGTGCGTCGGGATAGGGGACCGGCTGGCCAGGGGAAAGATGGAGATAGGATCCATCCCGCCCCCAACCCATGGTCCGGGAAATATTATGACGATTGTGATAAAAATTGACATATGCAAACCCCCGGCCCCCTCTTCTTCTGTTTTGCCACCTCTCTTGCCCTCTGCCTTATCGCCACCGGGTGCACCGGTCTTGCCGGGGCGCCGGAGAACGAGGCGACCGTCATCCTCCAGCCCAATGCCCTCGGCCTCCCGCTCACCGGGATCTGGAACATCGTCCTGGAGAAGACCGGCGCGACAAACGAGACGGCCGTGCTCAACAGCGCCGACCTCATGATCGGAGCGGGCGGCGAACTGGAGAGGATGATCATTGAGTTCTGGGACGGGAGCGAGGGCAACGCGGATCTGGTCTATGTCGATCTCTCGTTCTCTCCTGACAGGGCAGGGAAGATCTCCTGGTCACGAGCGGCATCTGAGTCGGTGCCGGTGAGCCTCCATCCCCTCGATGTCCTCGGCGAACTGGAAGAGGTCGACTTTGCCGATCTCCACCTCGGAAGCGAAGGGCTCTGGATCGGGGTCTCGGGGATGTGTGGTCCGGTCCGGTACGGCGGCGGGGACTACGACCTCGCCCTCCTCGAAAACGGCACCTTCACCCCGCTCAGGGAGGTGCGGTTTGTTGGGGACGTGCAGGCGTGTCCGATCAATATCCTCGGCCGGGGCGGCCAGGGAGGGAACGTCACGATCACCGAGACCCGCGACTTCCTCTTCTGGCGTGACGTCAGAACGTCCACCACCTACGAGGAACCCGACCCCGAGCGGGAGAACATCGTCGCCTTCGTGCCGGAGAGTCTGGCGATGGCCGACGAGGTCATCTATATCTCTCCCACACCCACCGGCGAAGCCCCTCCACCGCCGCCCGCGCCGGACTCTCCGGCGGGACGGAGATGACCGGACGGCCCGCGACGTCGGCCTCCTCGATTGCCCGGTCGTACGGGACGACGGCGGCGCGGGGGAGGGGGCCGTCGGCCACCTCTTCCCCTTTCGAGCGGTTGACGACAAGGAAGATCCGCCCCTCGTCGAGGCCGAGAGAGACGGCGAGGTCCCGGATCCGCAGGGCAGTCCGCAGGCCGCGGGCCGAGGGATCGGAGACGACGAGGAGGACGTCTGGCGCCCCGACGGTGCCGCGGGAGACGTGCTCCATGCCGGCCTCGGCGTCGATGACGACGCACCGGTAGTCCTGTACCAGCGAGTCGACGCACTCGCGGAGGAGGTCGTTTGCGAAACAGTAGCACCCTGTCCCTTCAGGCCTCCCCATCGCCAGGAGGTCGAAGCCCCCGGCCTCGACGAGCACCCGCCTGAACCTGTAGCCGATGTAGGCCCGCCTGTCCATTCCCGGCGGGATGCCGCGGGTGAACGCCTCCTCCCGCATCGTGCCGAGAGTCTCCTCGACGGCGACCCCCATCGCCTCGTGGAGGTTGGCATTCGGGTCCGCGTCCACCGCGAGGACAGGCCGCACGCCGGCGGCGACGAGGGAGTCCACCAGGAGGGCGGCGATCGTTGTCTTCCCTGTCCCGCCTTTGCCGGCGATCGCCACGGTGCAGGGCCTCATGCCCCCTCACCCCGCGCCCTGCGGGCGACCGCCGCCGCCGCCGCCATGATCCCATCAGCCCCTGCCTCATCCATAGCCCTGATCCCGCAGGTCGGCGTGATCAGGGAGCGGTCGGCAAAGGTGTCGTCGCCGACCAGGTCCGCGACCGTCCGCCTGATCGCGGCAAAGCGGTCGTGGATGCGGTCGAGTTCCCCCGCGTCCGGCGCCGGCCTGTCTGCCGGGACCATCCCCCATGCGACGACCCCGCCCCCTTCGAAGTACGCCGCCAGATCGTCCCCGTACAGGAGGAACTCGCGGGCATGGGCGTGGGCGTCGAAGGAGACGAGGGACGGCGAAAGGGAGAAGACGAAGCCCCAGTCGGTGTTCGCGCAGCAGTGGATGCCGATGCCCCCGTCGAGGAGGGCGGCGATGTCGGCGAAGGAGGAGCGGACCGTCTCCTCGTCCAGGGGGACGACAGGCGACCCGAGGGCGGTGAGGTAGGGCTCGTTCAGCACCATGACCGTCGGCACCCCGTGCTCCTGCATCCGCGCCTCGGACCACCGCGCCCGCAGGGCGAGCGCCTTCCCCAGGACGTCGGCGTACGCCCCGTCATAGTGGACGGGGCGCCTTCCCGCGTCCACCGCCTGCATCCCGAGAGTTGCCGGGCCGGTGACCTGGCACTTCAGGAGGACGGCACCGGAGAGTTCGTACGCCATCAGGCGGTGGAAACCCGAGGCCGTCGCCTCTGACGCCGCATACCCGGCATACCGCCCCTCCAGGTAGTCCATCAGCACTGCCTCCATCGCCTCGTCTGCCCCGGTGTCGACGGTCACCCTCCCGTCGCGGACCTCCGCGCCGGGCAGGCACTCCGCCTCCGCGAGGACGATCGCTTCGAGGGGATTTTTGTTCGGGAGAGTCGGGGCGTACGGCACCTCCGGGAAAGCGGCGAGGACCGCCCGGCAGGCGGCGTCGGGATCGCGGTGCGGCAGGGCGCCGACCCCGGTCGCCCTCAGCCCGGCCGCGGGGATCACCCCTGCCATTGCGCCCCCCTCCGCAGCCTGCACTCTTCGAGCACCCTCTGCACCGTCGGGAAGAGAGATAGGTCGGTGTGGGGGAGGAAACAACTCTGCGTGTACCTGTCCATGAACCCCGGGTCCGCGTTCAGTTCGATGTAGGTGATCGTCCGTGCGATCCTGTCGAGGGCATTCCTCCTCTCCTTGCTGACGAGGGCCTGGTTCGCCCCGGTGATCGCCCCGTTCCCCAGGTTCCGCACCCTGCCGAGAGGCACCTCGGGGATGAGGCCGATGGTGACGGCGTTCTCCTTGTCGATGTAATTCCCGAAGGCCCCGGAGAAGAAGACGGTGGCGAGGTCGTCGTGGGCGATCCCGGCCGCGTCCATCAGGGTGATGCAGGCCGCCAGCACCGCCGCCTTGCTCAGGATCAGGTTCCTGATGTCGTGTCCGGTGATCACGATGTCCTTCCCCGCCCCGCTCTCTTTCTCCCATGCGACGACGTACTCGGGGAAATGGCGGCCCATGCGTATCCGCGGGTGGTCGATGCCCGTGTTGATCTGTCCTGTCCTGTCGATGACGCAGGCGCGGATCAGGCCGGCGAGGAGGTCGATCAAACCCGACCCGCAGATGCCGACGGGCGGGACGTCGTTGATCGTCTCGAAGGCGGGTTCGAGGGTCGCCTCGTCGACCCGCACCCTCTCGATCGCCCCCGGGTTCGCCCGCATCCCGAAGAGCACCTCCCCGCCCTCCAGGGCCGGTCCGGCCGCCCCGGCGCAGGCGAGCATCCAGTCCCGCCCGCCGAGGACCGCCTCGAAGTTGGTGCCGATGTCGATGAGGAGGGAGACCTCGTCCTGGTCGGCCATCCCCGAGGTGAGGATGTCGGCGACGATGTCGCCGCCGATGAAGTTCGAGACCGCGGGGAAGGTGAAGACCCCGGCAGTCGGGGCGACGGAGAGGCCGAGACGCTGCCCCGTCGTCGAGAACGTCCGCCTCACCACGGGGACGTACGGTTCGGCGATCATGTAGGCCGGGTCGATGCCGAGGAGGAGGTGGGTCATCACGGTGTTGCCGGCGACCATCACCTCGTAGATGTCTTCGAGGTCGATCCCTGCGGCGTCGGCCGCCGCGGTGAGGGCGGTGTTGATGCTCGCCGCGGCGAGTTCCTGGAGGCGGCCGGTGCCGTTCTTCTTCGCATAGTTCACGCGGGAGAGGATGTCCTCGCCGCAGGAGATCTGCCTGTTGTAGTTCGAGGCCGTCGAGAGGACGCGGCCGCCGGCGAGGTCCCAGAGGTAGGCGACGACCGTCGTCGTCCCGAGGTCCACCGCCGCCCCGTACAGCCGTGCCGCCGTGTCTCCTTCCTCGACATTGATCAGGCGGTAACCGCCCGGCACCAGGGCGACAGTCGCCGTGCACCGCCACCTGCCGTGGCGGAGGACGACCGGGATCTTCCTGAGCACGTCCAGGGGCGCGTAGACCTTCGCCGCCGCCGGTCCCCCGCTGTGCTCCACCCCTTCGAGGAGCCGTGCGAGGTCGGACGAGGGGTCATCCAGGGTGGGCGGCGCCAGAACGAGGGCGTACTTCCGCACCAACGGGTGGACAGGGACGTCGAGAGGTCTGGCATCGACCAGGATCTTCTGCTCCTGCACCAGCGTCCGCGCCGGGACATCGATGCGGGCGTCGCTGAAGACGTGGGTCTGGCATGCGAGGCAGGTGCCGGCATCGAGTTCTGCGGCAGCAAAGAGGACACCGAACTTCTCCCGGTCGAAGGTCGTCTCCCCGCTCTCGACGCGGACGATGCACTTGCCGCACTTCCCCTGCCCGCCGCAGACGACGTTCATCACGAGGCCGGCCTTCTGCGCCGCCTCCAGCACCGTGGCGCCCTGCGGGACCCGGGCCTTCCTGTAGCCCGGCAGGAAGGTGATGACCGGCATCTATTCCTCCTTCTCCAGGAACTCTGCGATCTCCGCGGCGTCGCGCGGCCCGACCCGCACCGTCCACCCGGTTGCATCCTCGATCCTCCCTGAAAGGGGTGCGGCGTAGCCCGGGATGACGATGGTGCGGTGGTCCACGGTCCCGGCAAGGCCCATGGACTTGATCGACTTTTTCACCACGTCTTCGTCGAGTTTTCCGCCGGCGACCGCCGTCAGGACGGAGAGTCCCGCGGTGTCCACGACGAAGAGGTAGCAGGGGACCTTCCCGGCCTCCAGGTAGCCGAGGAGGGTGAAGTAGGTGAGGGAGAAGTTCACCGAGAGGAGGACGGGTGCGTCCCTGCCCGGGTTGTTCACCGGGTAGATGCCGGGCGTCACCTGGATGGGCTTCTGCGGGTCTGTGTAGATGTTCTGGCGGAGGGTGAGGGCGGCGAGGAGGGAGGGCCGCGGCAGGGGCGGGACGACGATCACGCCGGCGTACCTGAGGATGCCGGCGGCGAGCGCGGCGTCTGTCCCGAGGGCCGTGGTGTCGAGATAGAGGGGATAGCCGAGGTCGGGCGACGCCCTCGTCACCGCGTGCTCCCTGAGGTGCGATGCCCGCGCCACGAAGTCCCCCATCGTCCGCGGGGCCGGGTCGAGAAGGATGGCCCTGGCGCCGGCGGCGGTGCACCGGGCGGCGAGGTCTGCAAGCCCCTCGGGAGTCCCGGCCCTGACGACGAGGGGGCACCCGTAGCGCTTCGCGAGGGCCGCCATCTCCTCGTGGTTCTCCGGGTTCGCCGCGTGGATGAGGGGGAGGAACTGGCCGCAGACCCGGAGGGCCGCCGCGTGGGCGTCGGGGTCTGCCGCGATGAGGAGGCGGGGGAGGTCGCCGCACTCCCCGACGGCCATGGAGGCCGCGGCAAAGCGGTCCGGGTCGCCGCTCTCGCACCTGAGCGCGATGCCGTCGAGGGTCAGGTCCTGCCCGACCCGGTGGACGACGAGGTCGCGCACCTCCTCCGCGTTCCTCCTCACCTCCTCCAGCGGCGAGGTGTCGCCGGCGCAGACCATGATGCCGGGGCGGTGGTAGAAGGTCTTCTCGTGTCTGAACATCACGATCTCCTCGCCGACGGTGAAGGAACGGGCGCCGACGCCGACAGTCGCCGCTCGCACAGGCGGGCGAGTCGCCCCGCCGAGGAGGGCCTTCGTCTCCTCGTCGAGGTACGGGCAGCGTTCGGGGTCGACGCCCCCGGCGGCGAGTTTCATCGCGAAGGCGAGGCAGGTCGGAAAACCGCACTCCTTGCAGTTCGTCTTCGGCAGGAGTTTGTAGACCTCGAGCGCCTTCATCGCCATCCTTCTCCCCCCCACAGGTCGGCGATCGCCTTTTTGAGCGCCCCGACGGTGCGGGGGTGGCGGACGCAGACGATGCCGGCGCCGGCCACGGCCGCGGCGAAGGCGGCATAGAACTCCCACCGCACCGCCGTCTCCACCCTCTCTTCATCCGGGGCCTCCCGCACCTCCCTCACCGTGAGGGAGTCCTGGGCGGCGCTGATCATCGGCATCGCAAGGTCGGCGTCGCCCGCGAGGGCGGCGGTGCGGACCCGCTCCATCACCGAGTACGAGTACTCGAAGCCGTACCCCAGGGCGCCGGTGTACGGGTCGATGACGATCCGGTCATGCGGCACGCCTGTCTCCCGCAGCAGGATGTTCAACTGTTTTGCCAGGTTGATGTCGATCGGGGTCTGGGCGACGACGGCGTGGCCGTAGGCAAGGGCGGCGGCCGCGACAGAGCGATACCTCTCGGCCTCCGCAGTGCCGAGGAGGAGTCTCTCCCCCTCGCCGGCCTCCCCGCACCGCCTGAAGACCTCGGTGTCCAGGGCGGGATCGATGCTCCCCTCGACGACGAGGGGGAGGCCGGTGGCGGCGAGCACCTCCTCGACCGCTCGCCCTGCCGCGGCCGGGTCGTCGAAACCCCGCCGCCGCGTGCTCGTCAGCACGAGGCGAATGAGGTCGGCCCCCCAACTCTCCTCCGCGGCCTTCGCCCAGCCGGCGAGGTCGCCGGCAAGGTCGCCGACCTCCTCCAGCACGACTGTCGGCCAGAGGGCCGGGTCGTCGCAGATCTCCAGGGCGACGAGGGGCATGCTCCCCGCGTCGCCCATGCCGGGAAGGGCCGACGCCCCGCCGACCCTGTACGACCGCGTCCTCGTCCCTCCCTCAGTCCTGGTGGCGCCGACCGCCACCTCCGTGATCCTCTCTGTCATTCGTCCCTCCCCTCAGATGATCGGGTCCATCTCCAGCGCCGGGTGGCCGTGTGTCTCCAGGAAGGCGACGAGGTCCTCCAGGGTCGTCGTCGTCCTCTCGTCCGCGATCCTCTCGAAAAGATCGGGCATGCCGCGTGCGGCGAGCACCTGCCGCAACCTCTCCCCCAGTTCTTCCTTCAGGTGGGCGGGCATCCAGACCACCCGAGCGATCCCCCCCTCGGCCCTGAGGAAGCGGTCCGAAAGGATGTAGTTCCTTGAGATCCCGAGGAAACCCGGCGTCTGTGCCCCGCCCCCGATCGTCCCGGCCAGGGTGGAGAAGGTCATGCCGAGGGGCGTCTCGCCCCTGTACTCCCTGGTGACGATCACGACCCCGTTTGTCTCCGGGAGCACCGCCGCCACCGCCTCGAAACAGCCGCAGGCCGTCATCGGGTACTCCATCATCCCGTACAGGCAGACCCGCTCCACCGTCCCGTGGGAGGCCTTCTTCACGAATCTGTTCACCCCGGCGAACTCGCCCGTGAGGCTGTCGACGACCTCGCCCTTCTCCACGGGCTGGTTCGCGCCGGCAGGTGCGATCTCGTGGGCTATCTGGGCGTCCAGCCAGGTGATCGCCCCGCAGAGGGCCGGGCGCTCGGGCGTGATGATGCAGACATGGTTCGGGGCGAAGGTCTGGCAGAGGGTGCAGGAGTAGAAGAGGGCGGCGTCGCCGTCCTTCATGCCGGCGATCCTCTCGTCCCTCTGCCTGTAGACCTCCTCCGCCGCCGTGCGGGCGGCGAGGACGGCGGCGTCCTCGGTGATCAGGGTCACCGCCACGGCGTCGATGAGGTCAGGGAAGTCGGCCCTGAACCTGCCGGCAAGGAGGGTGCCGAGGTGGCGCACCCGCACACCCTTCGCCACCGCCTCCTTCGAGAGGCGGACCCAGATGAGGTCGCGCTGGGCGACGTGCCAGGACCCCTCGCCATAGTTGAGGAAGGTGTGGATCCGCCTCTCCAGCACCGGTTCGTATTCCTTCTTCATCCTCTTCCCGGCGACGTCGACGAGGATGGCGAGAGGCAGGGCCGCGCCTTCGGCGACGGCGTCGGCCTCCGGTCCGATCACCGTCACCTTCCCGTCCTCCACCTCCGCGACAGGGCGCATCCGGAGGAGTTCGAAGGCGGGGGTCCGCCCGCCCCCGAACTCGACGTGCATCTCCTCTTTGCGTATGCTCTTCCCCTCGAAGGCCGGCGAACAGGCCATCGGGATCGGGATCGCCGTCACCTTCACCCTGATCTCCCGCAGGTCCCTGCCGCGGCCGACCGCCTCGCCGGCCCCGACCGGCACCCACTCGCCGCCCTCATAACCGCTGACAGAGAGGATAGGGACGCCGAGGGGGCGGAGGGCGTCGAGGACGGCGACCTCCTCCTCCGAAAGGCCCGGGAAGGCGATGACAAAGGCCTTCGCCCTCTCCCGTGCATAGGCGAGGAGACGACCGGCATCGCCTGCCTGCACTCCGCCGAACATCATCGCCACCCGTGCGAGGACGTCCGCGAAGTGGACGGCCGCCATCCCGCCCGGCCCGAGGGGTATGAGGCGGTACCCCGGCCCCACCTTCACGCCCGCCGCCGTGAGGACGTCAGTCACCCCGCCGGCAAGGAAGGTGAGCATGTACGTCTCCTGCAGTTCCCGGCAGATCGCCGCGGCGGCGTCGGCGTTTTCCGGCGTGCCGACAAGGAGGGCGAGGCCGAGGATGCTCCCGTCCACCAGGGAATACCCGAGACGCCGCAGTTCGGTGTCGCCGAGGAAACCGGTGTACGGCGTCTCCTCCACCCCGCCGCCGGCAAAAGCCCTGACGCACTCCGCGGCCACGAGCGGATTTTTTCCCGACGCCAGGTACGCCTCCCTTGCCTCCCCGGCCCCGGCCACCCGCACGCCGGTCAGGGCATAACTCACCGGCAGGGCATAGGCCGTCTCCGCATAGGCGGCCTCCCCCTCCAGCCCGGCCATCTCTCTCTCCAGCCGTTCATTCCCCTGTGGGACGGCAGTCGCCAGGTCCATCCTCTCTCTCCCCCGGCCTGCCGGTCGGCATCCGGGTAGATATAGGTTGTGACCTGACCGCAAGGGCCCCGCCGATCTCCAGGGTGGCGCTTGCGACCCTGAAACTCTCCGAGGTCTCTGCCGCCGCGAGGATAGCGCGGCTGATCCTGTCCTTCACGGCCCGCCTCTCCATCACCGGGGCGATGTACCGCACCGTCACCCCGACCCAGTTGTCGGTGAGGGCGACGAAGGCCATGGGCTCGACGCTCCGCCTGGTGAGATAATACTCCTGCCTGATCCGGTCGATCTCCTGCCCGGCCGCATGGACCGCCTCCCCCGTTTCATCCCGCGCGATGGCGAGAAATGTCTCTGCCGCCTCCTTCCAGTCGCCCCCATAGGCGACCGGGACCGTGACCTCGTCCCAGAGGAAGGTGAAGTCCCGGGTATAGTTGCTCACCGCCCCGGAGATGATGGCGCTGTTCGGGACAGAGGTGATGCGGCCGTTCGGCTGGTCGCCCGAGACCCACCCGCCGATCTCCATCAGCACGGTGTTCAGGAGGCCGATATCGATCACGTCCCCGGCGTGTCCGTCTATCTCGACCCTGTCGCCGATACCGAAGGGCCGGGCGACAAGGATGATCAGGCTCCCGACAAAGTCCTTGAAGACGTCCTGGAGAGCGATGGCAAGGCCGGCGGCGATGATCCCGTACGAGAGAAGGAGGGTCTGGGGGTCCGCGACCCAGATCCTGATCACCACCGCGAGGATCAGGACGAGGGAGATGATGGACACCGCCTTCCTCACCGAGTAGCGTGCCATCTCTGACCTGACCGCCCTGGTCAGGACCCTCTCGGCGCCGAGCCTGAGGAGGAGGTGGATGACGGCGACGGCGAAGACGGTGAGCGCGAGCTTTTCCAGGAGCAGGTCGGGGTAGAGCCTGTCGGCCGCCCAGAAAAGCCCTGCGGTGAGAAGGAGCGCGATAAATATGGCGACGTCCCCTTTTGCCATTCCCATCCCCCCTCCGACCTTGTCCTTCCCTCTCTTAACCCTTTGTCAGACCGACCCAATACTACATCTGGCCCGCCGACAAAGAGATACAGAATGGACCCGCTTGATGACTGGTTCCCGTATCCGGACTTCCGCCCCAACCAGCGCGAGATGCTGGCATTTGCCGCGGAGACCGCGCGGTCCGGCGGGATCGCCATGATCGACGCCCCGACAGGGAGCGGGAAGTCGAGCGTCGTCTCGGCCCTCCTCGCCGAACGCAACGGGCGCAAGGTGATCGTGGCGGTGCGGACGATCTCGCAGCTCGCCACCTTCATCAGGGAACTCGCCCTCGTCAGGAAGAAGCAGCCGTCGCTGACATTCTCGTACCTCGTCGGCAAGGGCTCGATGTGCCCGCTCGGCGGGGAGGGCGATCCGTACAGGCGGTGCGAGGGCGTCAAGGCCTTCTCCTCGGCGCTGATGCGGGAGAGGGCGCAGAAGGGCTCGCTCGTCCCCTCGGAGGATCGGATGATCCAGGACCAGATCCGGCACCTGGACCCGGAGCACCCCCTCATCTGCCCGTACTTTATCAGGAGCAAGGTGTTTGTGCGGGGCGACGAGGAGAGCGCACTGCGGATGGCGTCGTCCGTGACTCTCAGGCAGAAGGCCGACAGGGTGAAGAGCGAGGCGATCGCCCCGGAGAACCTGAAGTCCTTCTGCAGCGGCATGTGCCCGTACGAGACGATGATGCAGGCGGCGCGGGGGGCCGACGTCCTCATCTGCAACTTCCACCACCTCTTCAACGACGAGATCAGGGACCAGCTCTACGCAACCCTCGACGTCGAGCCCAAAGACGTCCTCCTCCTCATCGACGAGGCCCACAACTGCGGCGACGTCGTGGAGGGGATCCAGAGCGTCGTCCTGGAGGACGAGATGCTCGGGCAGGCGATGACCGAACTCGCCCACCTCTCGCGGACGATGAAGGACGTGAACGCCGTCCGCCAGATCCTCCCCAATATCGAGACATTCATGGAGGCTCTCAGGCGCTCGGAGAAGGGGGAGGACTGGTTCGACCCCGGGATCTTTCATCGGTCGGTGGTCAGGGGTTCGCTGTACAAAAATCTCGAAGAGATCGTCGGCGACCTCTCCAGGATCGCCGAACGCATCTCCGAGAAGAACAAGAGCGCCGGGGTCTACAAGGAGAGCGCGATCGAGCGCCTCACCGACTTCATGTACAGGGTCTTCCGGGCCGGGGCAGACCCGACCTTCCTCACCCTGTACCGCTCTGCCGAGGGGAAGGTGGAACTGGAGGTGCGGAACATCGACCCGGGCGAGAAACTCCAGGAGATCGGGCAGGCCCATGCCGCCTGCATCCTCATCTCCGGCACCCTCTCGCCCCTCGACGCCTACAGGAAGTACTACTTCGGCGACATCCCTGTGCAGACCCTCTCCCTCCCGAACAGTTTCCCGAAGGAGAACCGTCTCGTCGCCTGCGGTCGGGATGTCACCACCGCCTACAGGATGCGCCAGAACAAACAGAACACCGAGAGGATCGTCGAGTACATCAGGGCGTTCGCCCATGCCCGCGGCAACCTCGCGGTCTACTTCCCCTCGTACCAGATCCTGAACACCTACGCGCAACTCTGCGGCGGCCGGATCAACGGGAAAGAGATCTTTACCGAGCCGAAGGAGTCCAGGGAGGCGACGGCCGCCCTCCAGGAGTTCGTCTCCCTCCCACAGAAAGGGCGGGCGGGTATCCTCTTTGCCGTCTGCGGCGGCAAGTGGAGCGAGGGCCTCGACTACCGCGGCGAGATGCTCCGCGGGGCGATGGTCGTCGGCCTCCCACTCGCTCCCTACAACAGTGTCAGGAAGATGGTGATCGAGTACTACAAGCACAAGTTCGGGCGCGAGGGCGAGTTCATCTCGTACACCCTCCCCGCGATCAACAGGGCCACCCAGGCCCTCGGCCGGGTGCTGCGGACACCGGAGGACACCGGCGTCCTCGTCCTCGCCGAGGAGCGCTTCCTGGACTCGGGCGTCTTCGCCGGCCTCCCTCCCTGGATGCAGCGGGAGATGGAGAGGTGCGACGTCGTCAGGTTCAGGGAACTCGTGGCGAAGTGGAAGTAGAGGGCCGAGGATTTCTGTGCCGGGGGACTTTTGCCCCCGGTCCCCCCCCATTGGGATAGAGGTGAGATGTTTCCCTCTCCTCAGATGGACAATGTATCTTCCCTGATTTAATGCACGACATTCTCTCCCGACCCCCACCACCACCCTTTTCTTTCACGACGCAGAACCCACCTGCAGGATGGGAGTGCAGGAAGGAAGTTGCCCCTTCGGGCTCTGGCATGTCCATGTCGTCTGGTCGGGAGACCGCGTCCTCCAGGTGCGGTTCGGGCGGTCGCCTGCCCTGGCACCGGCGCCGGCCCCCTTTTTTCGGTACCTTGCCGGCGACCCCGACGCCCTCTTCGGCCTTCGGAGCGCGGCAGTCGAGGGGGACTCCGTCTATGCACGGATCTACAGGGCGGTGCAGGCGGTCCCGTACGGGGAGACGGCGACCTACGGGGAGGTCGCCGCACGGGTGGGAACGGCGGCGCGGGTCGTCGGCAATGCGATGCGGGCCAACCCGACACCCCTCGTCGTCCCCTGCCACCGGGTGGTGGCGAAGGGCGGGATAGGCGGATTCTCCCCCTCCCTCGATCTGAAGCGGACCCTCCTTGCCATGGAGGCGGGAAGACGGATATCTTAAGCCCCTGCGGCACAAACCTATGGAGTGATTTTTCCATGAAAGTGCTGATACTCGGAGCCGGTGCGGTCGGGCTCTCCCTTGCGGCCAGGCTCTCCAGGTACTGCGATGTCCATGCCGTCTGCAGAAAGCGGCATGCCGATGTGATCGCAGAGCGCGGTTTTCAGATGACCGGCCTCTGGGGCGAGGGGACATTCCATTTCTCCGCCTCGGATACGGTGCCCGAAGGCGAGCGCTACGACTATATCTTCATCACCTCCAAGTCGCTTGCCACCCGGTCGGTCTGCGAGGCGTTCGCCGACGTGATCCGGGACACCGAGACTGTCAGCCTCCAGAACGGCATCGGGAACGAGGAGATCGTCGCGGAGTACACCGACCATGTGATCGGCGGCACGATCATCACCGGCTTCGAGTGGGCCGGGGACGCCTCTGTCCATGTCTCGGTCGTGGGCGGCCCGATGAAACTCGGCCGCTTCCCCGACGGCCCCGACCCCAAGGTCGACGCCCTCGTCGCCCTTGTCGAGAAGGCAGGCATCCCTGTCGAGGGGAGCAGCCATATCAGGGGCGACCTCTGGGCGAAGACCCTGTACAACTCCT
Source organism: Methanofollis sp. UBA420 (assembly GCF_002498315.1). Taxonomy (NCBI): domain Archaea; kingdom Methanobacteriati; phylum Methanobacteriota; class Methanomicrobia; order Methanomicrobiales; family Methanomicrobiaceae; genus Methanofollis; species Methanofollis sp. UBA420. The sequence goes on along the minus strand of NZ_DAGX01000002.1, from coordinate 606,027 downwards.
CCCTCAACCCCCTCGGCGCCCTGATGGGCGTCCCGTACGGGAAACTCCTCCACCCGATGACCTGGGGGATCATCGAGCACGTCGTCAGGGAGGCCTTTGCCGTCATGGCGCGGGAAGGTGTCCGCGTCCCCTGGTCGACGGCAGAGGACTACCTCGCATATCTTCATGACGTGCAGGTGCCGAGCACGGCAGAGCACCACGCCTCCATGCTCCAGGACATCAAACACGGGCACCTGACCGAGATCGACTTCATGAACGGCGAGATCGCCGCACGGGCAGCGAAGTACGACATACCCGCTCCGTACAACGACTGTATCACAAAGCTGATGCACTTCCGCGAGTCACTTCTGGGGTAACATGCGGACGGGCATCGTGCTGGTGGGCGGCGAGGGGCGCCGGGCCGGAGGCGTGGAGAAGTATCTCTTCGAGTTCTGCGGCAAGACGTTCATCGAACGGCTCCTGGAGACCCTGAGGGGGGTGGTCGACGAGATCGTCATCGTGGCACGGAACAGGGAGCAGTGCGCCCGTTTTGCCGGCTTCGAGGATGTCGTCTGCATCTCCGACCTCAGGCCGGGTCTCGGCCCCATCGGCGGCCTCCATGCCGGGTGCCTTGCGGCGCACGGCGAGACGCTCTTTGTCGTCGCCTGCGATATGCCCTGCATCAACGGCGGGGTGATTAACGCCCTTTTTGAAGGTCTCGACGATTTCGACGCTGCCATCCCCTTCTGGAACGAGGATATGTACGAGCCCCTCCATGCCGTCTACCGCCGTTCGGCGGTCATGGACTACCTCAGGGAGCACGAGTCCCTCTCCCTGCGGGCGATGATCCGGAGTCTCAACGCACGATATATGGATGTGGAATCTTTCCGGGAAATGGACCCTGACCTCCTCACTTTCACGAACATCAACCATATCCACGACCTGGAGAAGTTCAGGGCCCAGTTCGAGGCGAAAACCGGTGCCAGGCCAGGGTCGAGGACTGAGACCTGAATCTTTTTTTGCCGCGGGGAGATCCTCACCCCCTGGAGGATAGCACCTCTCGTCCCGGGAAGGAATAGGGCCTATCCCGGGTCATTCACTCCCGGCGTCGGCCTGTCCTCTGACAATTGCCGGGCCGCAAAAAAGTGGGGGCTCTATTATTCTTCCTTCGTCTCCGGCTTTTTCGGAGCTTCGGGGTGGAGCGGCGGGAAGTGGACCCTGCGGCCGCTGGCGTCGCGTGTATATTTCCCGAACTCGGTTTCGAGGAGACTGTCCCCGGTGAAGACCGGGCCGTCCCGACAGACCCGCAGGCCGTGCGGGTCGGTGGCGCAGGACCCGCAGACGCCGATGCCGCACTTCATGTACCGGTGGAGGGAGAACTGGCCGCGCTCCGCGATGCCCGCCTTCTGGAGACGGTCGAGCACCTTCACCATCATGATCTCCGGGCCGCAGACGCAGATATGGTCGTAGTCGGCAAGGTCGATATCGTCCATCAGGTCGGTGACAAAGCCGTGGCGTCCGTCAGTCCCGTCGTCTGTGGCGATGCGCAGGGTGCACGCCGCCCTGATCAGCGGGGCGAAGAGGAGTTCGTCTTTCGTCCGCGCTCCGAGAAGGAAGGTGCTCACCTGTCCTGCCGAGACGAGGTTGAGGAGAGGAGCGGCGCCGACGCCGCCGCCGATCGCGAGAGTCTTCCCGCTCACGGTGAACCCGTTGCCGAGCGGCCCGCGGATGCCGAGGCGGTCGCCGACCTGCATCGCGAAGAGGGCCGCGGTGGCGTCCCCCACCTTCTGGACGGTGATCGAGTGGCCTGAGGAGAGGGCCATCGGGATCTCGTCGATGCCCGGCACCCAGACCATCACGAACTGGCCGGGCGAGGACGGAATGGCCGGGTCGAAGTAGAAGGTCCTGATCGAGGGCGTCTCCTGCACGATCGCCTTGATCGTCACCGGCACCGGCATCGTGGGGATCTCAGTCATGGTGCGCCGCCCCCACGATCTCGTCGGCCGCATGGCCGTCCTTTGCATACAGATCCCGCCCGATCCGCTCGAAGACCCGCACGTCGTCGACGACCGCGCTCCCGATCTCGACCGCCTGCGCACCGGCCATCATCATCTCGACGACGTCGTTGGCCGTCGAGACCCCGCCGCACCCGATGATCGGGATGGAACAGGCCTCGTACAGGTCCCAGACACACTTCACCGCGACGGGGAAGATCGCCTTCCCGGAAAGCCCGCCTGATTTGTGGCCGAGGACAGGCCGGCGGAGTTCGGTGGAGATCCGCATCGCCCGCACCGTATTGACGGCCACGATCGCGCTCGCCCCGCCCTGCTCTGCCGCCTTCCCGATGGTCGTGATGTCGGTGACATTCGGGGTGAGTTTTACCCAGACCGGCAGGCCGTACGAGGCGACCGCCCGCGTGCACTCGAGCACAGTCTCCGGGTCAGTCCCGATCGCCGCCCCGTACCCCTCGGCATGCGGGCAACTCACGTTCAGTTCGAAGGCCTGCGCCTGCCCGGCGAACCACCCGGCGACCTCTTTGAACTCCTCGGGGTTGCCGCCGAAGATGCTCGCGACCACCGGTTCGCCCTTGAGGGGCTCCAGTTCCTCGACAAAGTTCTTCGACGGGTTCGGGAGGCCCATCGCATTGAGCAGTCCGCAGTCCGTCCTGATCAGGCAGGGGCCGTGGTGGCCCGCATTGGGCGCGGGGCCGATGGACTTCGTGACCACGCCGCCGGCACCGAGCCTGAGCATCCGCGAGAGTGAGGCGCCGGTCGTCCCGAGGACGCCGGCCGCAAGGATGAGGTGGTTTCTCAGGCCGACGCCGCCCGCCTCGACATCGCCAGGTTTGAGGGTAATCATCCTGATGAGATTGTGGGTCAGGATTAATATAGTGAGTGTCATCCGATTTCCTGACAGACAGGTGCGGATGCACCGGGAGGAACAGGCGCAATGCGAAAGAAAATGCCCTGCTTTGTATCGACGCCTTCCCTATGAACAATCATATATCACCCGACCGCGAATCTCTATGGCGTGAAAACGGCGATACTGGGCGGCGGGCTGACCGGGGTGACTCTGGCCAGACTGCTCCGGGAAAGAGGCGAAGATGTGGTCGTTCTCGAAGCGGAGCCTGAATACGGCGGTCTCTGCCGGTCGAAGACCATCGACGGCTTCACTTTTGACACAGGCGGATCGCATATCATCTTCTCCCGGGACGCCGGGGCCCTCGCTTTTATGAAAGAGGCGCTCGGCCAGAACCGCACAGAGAGGCACCGGAACACCAAGATCTTCTACAAGGGGAAATACGTCAAATACCCCTTTGAGAACGGTCTTGCAGACCTCCCGAAGGACGACCTCTTCCTCTGCATCAACGAGTTCGTAAAGACCCTCATCAAAGCGGAGAAGGGGGAACTCTCCGCACCCCGGAACTTCAGGGAGTGGATCGTCCACACCTTCGGCGAGGGTATCGCCGACTGCTACATGGTCCCGTACAACCGGAAGATCTGGAAGTTCCCGCCCGAGGAGATGTCCACCCACTGGGTGGACGGGCGGATCCCCCGGCCGCCGGTGGAGGACGTGATCAAGGCGGCGGTCGGCATCGAGACAGAGGGCTACACCCACCAGGCCGTCTTCTCGTACCCCGAGGTTGGGGGTATCGAGGCGCTGGTCAGGGCGATCGCCGCGCCGGTCGAGGACATTATCAGGACAGATTTCGCGGTCAGGTCGGTGAGAGAGGAGGACGGGGCCTTCGTGATCAGCGACGGCACAGAGGAGGTCAGGGCGGAGAGGTGCATCTCCACCATCCCCCTCCAGGCCCTCCTCCCCTGTCTCGAGGGCGTGCCGGAGACGGTGGCGGAGGCCTGCCGGGCCCTGAAGTACAACTCTGTCGCCTGCATCTGCCTCGGCCTGAAGGGCGGGATCCCCCCGTACTCCTGGGTCTATGTCCCGCAGGAGGAGATCGGCCTCTTCAACCGCATCTCCTTCCCCTCGGGCTACAGCGACGGGAACGCCCCAGACGGGTGCGGGTCGGTCCTCGCCGAGATCACCTACAGGGACGGCGACGAGGCCGCCCTGATGGACGACGAGGCCCTCATCGACCACACCGTCGAGGGCCTGATGAAGATGGGCGTCGTCGCGTCCCGCGACCAGGTCGTCTCCGCCTCTGTCGACCGCCAGAAATTTGCGTACGTCATCTACGACCTCGCCTACCAGGAGAATGTCAGGACTGTCAGGGACTACTGCAAGACGCGGGGCATCGACCTCGTCGGCCGTTTCGCAGAGTTCGAGTACATCAATATGGACGCCTGCATCCGCCATGTCATCGATTTCGTGAAGGAATATCCATGAAGGTCAACTTCTTCGTCGAGGACATGCTCTTTTTCAAGTACATCGGGTGCGCCACCCTGGCGAAGACCCTGTACGGCGCCCTCGCGAGAGAGGAGGCCGGCCCGGAGATGGCCTGGAATGCCCGCGGCCGCGACTTCGACCTCGTCCACTACCACACCTTCGGCCCCCTCGCCCTGACGAACAAAAAATACAGCCACGGCGTCAAGGTGCTCACCGCCCACTCCACGCCGCGCCTCAACACTGGCAACCTCGCCTTTTCGGAGACGGTGAACCACTTCTACCCTGAAATTTACGGGGGATTCGACCACATCATCACCATCTCGCACCTCTGCGAGGAGGAGGTCCACGAGATCGCCCCCGACGTCCCGACCACCCTCATCCCGAACGGCGTGGACAGGGAGAGGTTCAGGCCCGACCCGGCAAAGAGGGCGGCATTCAGGGCGAAGTACGGCATCGGCGAGGACGAGAGGGTGGTGCTCTCGGTCGCCCAGCAGACGCCGCGGAAGGGCATCTACGACTTCCTCGCCCTCTCGCACGACCACCCCGACCTTCACTTCGTCTGGGTCGGCGGGTATCCGTACGGGAGGTTCTCCAAGGACCACGGCCGGATCGAGGAGGAGAAAGAGAGGTGCGGGAAGAACGTCACCTTCACCGGTTTTGTCGACGACATCGCCGCCGCCTACTGCGGGGCCGATGTCTTCTTCATGCCCTCCTATGCCGAGACCTTCGGCCTCGTCGTGCTGGAGGCCCTTGCAAGCGGCCTGCCGACAGTCATCAGGCGGATCCCGGAGTTCGTCGAGATCTTCGGGGACGCCGCCCTCTTCTTCGGGGACAAAGAGGAGGCGGGGGCGCACTTCGGCGACGAGGCGGCGCTCGGGAGGCACGCCTCCCTTGCACGGCCCTTCTCGGAAAAATTCGACATCAATGAGGTCGCAGACCTCCACATGAACCTCTACAGGGAGTTGATTGGTCAATGATCTCGGTTATCGTTCCGACCTACAATGAGGAGGCGAACATCGCCTCCTGTCTTGAGTCCCTCTGCAACCAGACTCTGCCGCGCGAAAGGTACGAGATCATCGTCGTGGACGGGAACTCGAAGGACAAAACGCGGGAGATCGCAGAGAGGTACGCCGACCTCGTCTTCGTGCAGACGAGCAAGAAGGTCGGCGGCGCACGAAACGACGGCGCGAAGGCCGCAAAGGGCGATATCGTCGCCACGACCGACGCGGACTGCATCATCCCGCCCGACTGGCTGGAGAGGATCGAGAAGGACTTTGCCACACGCCCGGACGCGGTGCAGGTCTTCGGCCTCGTGTACCCGAAGGAGAAGGGGATCAAGAACGCGCTCTCCCTCGCCCTGGCAAATCTCTTCTCCCGCGTCGGCGCATTGACCCACACCCTCTACTACACTCTCGGGTGCAACACCGCCTTCAGGCGCGAGGTCTTCATGCAGATCGGGATGTATCGGTGCATCGACGCCGGCGACGACCTGGAGATCGCCCGCCGCACCCGGCAGGTCGGCACGGTGCTCCTCGACCCGAAACTCCGCGTCGCCTTCGACATGCGCCGGTACGAGCAGTTCGGGACGATCAAGTCGCTCTGGGAGTGGATCGCCATCGTCGTGCGGGGCGGCGACAGCGAGACGTACAGCTACTCGAAGCGCGAGTACAAGTAATCCTTAATCCCTTTTTTCCGCTCCCCCGCGGGAGTACCATTTTGTCCCGTTCCCGAACCTGATGACACATGGTTCCGTATCAAGGGTGTCGCCGTTTGCAAGTTCTGTGGCTTTCACACCGATAGGAAGGGAGGCAGTCGTCTCAATATATGCATACCCTTCATAGTTCCCCTGACCGGCTCCGTCTCTGACACCCACGGCCGTATGGTATTTGCCGTCAAAATACAGGAGTGCGGCGTCGTACCCCTCGCGGGTCATGAGACCGATGAGCAGGACTGATCTGTCGTCACAGTCCCCACCTTCGATGATTGTTTCCACGGGGAATTTCACGCCCGTCTCGTTGAAGTCCCCTTCGAAGGGGATAGACCGGACAAAAGCAACAAGGAGTTCGAGGTATTCGTCGTCGTTCAGGTTGCAGGAATCGCGGATGAATCTCATGTCCCCGAGAATCTCTCCATAGAGGCTCTCTTGATGCCGGTCATAGATGAAAGAGGAATAATATTCCTGCAGGATCTCCTCCGGCGGTTTGTGTGTAAAAATGTGAGCCTCTTTCCGGGAGTTTTTAGCCCCGAAGTACACCGGCATCTCGACGGGAAAGGTGACCGAATGGTTCTGTGAGTGAAAAGAAAATTGATACGTGACATTTCGAATTCCCTTTTCCCCGCAGGGGACGATAGCGGGATATTCATTCTCTTTCAGAGGGACAATATCGAAAAACACAAGCAACACTATGCCACTGGCCGCGACGGAGAGTCCCAGCACGATCCAGAAGATCGGCCTGACCTTTGCGGACACGCACAATGGGTCAACGTCCGGCCACCTATTTCTTTCGGCGACCCGGGGAATGCTCATTTTTGCAGATCCCGGGCCGGGGATTACCATGAAAACCACTGAGGTGGTTTTCAAAGAACCGCTTGAAACTTCGTTTCATGAACGATTCCCCTCAAAAAGACGAGAGTGTCGCCTGCACCTCTCTCCCGAAGCGGACGAATGGCCCGGCATCTTTCGTGCGGACGCCGCACCTCCTGAGGTCTGCAGGGGAGACGAGCGGCGCCGTCCGCCGCATCGCACAGATCCGGCGAGCGCCGACAGGACCGATCCCCGGCACGCGGAGGAGGTCGGCGAGAGGGGCGGTGTTGATATCGACAGGCGGGAGGTTCTCTGCAAGCACCCTCTTCGGGTCGGCGTCGGGAAGGAAACCGTCGTCGTCCATCACGTCGCGGAGCAGATCAGGGGAGAACTGGTAGAGGTGGACGAGGGCGTCCATCTGGTACAGGCGCCTCTGCCGCCAGAGAGGAGTCGCATCCCGGCACTCGAGGGGCGTCCCTGCCAACGGCGTGAAAGCGGAGTAGTAGACCCGTGCCGGCGCGAGACGCCTGTACTGCCTGGCGACACAGGAGAGGATCTCGGCGTCGCTCTCCCCCGCCGCGCCGACGACGAGTTGCGTCGTGTGGCGGCCGGGCATCGCCTCCGCCACCCAGGCCTGCCTCTTCTCGATGTCGCACCGATAGTCCTTCACCCCCGCGACCTCGGAGAGGCGGGATGCCGACGGCGCCTCGATGTTGATCGAGATCCTGTCGGCCACCCGCGCCGCATCGGCGATGTCCGCCCGTGCGGCGCCCGGGAGGACCTTGAGGTGGAGATAGCCCCGGAAACCCCGCCGCCGCAGGATCTCCCCGGTCTCCACGATCCCCTCCATCGCCAGGTCCACGTCGCCCGCGATGCCCGAGGAGAGGAAGAGGCCGTCCGCCCTTCCCTCGCGGTGCATCCTGAGGAAGGCGTCGGCGATCTCCGCAGGCCCGACCGGGCCCCCGCCCTTCCTGGCCCTGACCCCGCAGTAGGCGCAGTCGTACGAGCAGCGGCCGTCGAGGAGGACCTTCAGGAGACGCCCGCACCCCCCGGCGGTGTCGGGCGTGTCCAGGTCGGACCAGGGATATCCCTCTACCGGCGACGTGATCACACCCTGCCTCTCCATCAGGTACCCATCATCCCCCCGCGGGCAAAAGGGATCGGCGGGCAGCACGAAAGTGAGGAGAATATATCTGTGCCCATGGTGATCGTACCCCCATGACTCCGGAATTCGAGGCAGTCAGGACCGTGGCAATGCTGATGGCTCTTGCCGCACGGACGGCGCCGAAGGGGAAGGGCGTCGACACCATCGAGGTCGAGGTGCTCACCGGCACCGACCTCACCGACCTCGCCGACGCGATGCGGGCCTATGGCGAGGAGCACACCCTCGGCTTCTTCCTGCGGGATGCAAAGAACATCGAGAAAGCGGATGCCTGTGTCCTGATCGGGTGCAAGGGCCAGCAGACCGCAGGCGTCAACTGCGGCGGCTGCGGGTACCCGACCTGCACTGAGATGGCCGCCGCAGTTGAAGAGACAAAAAAAGACGGCGTCCCGTTCAGGGGACCGAACTGCGTGATCAGGATGACAGACCTCGGCATCGCCGTCGGGTCCGCGGTAAAGACGGCGTCCATCCACAACGTCGACAACAGGGTCTTTTACTCAGGCGGTGTCGGCTCCCGTATCCTCGGCCTCCTCCCGGACTGCACCGTCGTCTATGCCCTCCCTCTCAAGGCCTCAGGGAAAAATATCTTCTTTGACCGCTCATAGAAACAGGCATGCCATTGATGAAGATCAGGGGCGGCGACCTCGACCTCGTCGAATACGATTTCGAGCCCTTCAGAGCAGGGACAAACATCCGCCCCCTCAGGATCGACCGGCCCCTCCGGCCAGTGCCTCAGTCCGGCACGTTCACGGTCAGGGTTCCGGCACGCATCCACTCGACGGTCCTGGACATGAACCGCTTCGCCCCCGACCAACCGGGCGGCGGAGGCTTTGGATATGCCGTCCAGGTGTACAGCACGGCACGTGCGGAGTGCACCGCCGACGGCATCGAGATCGAGTACGAGCGCACGCCGATCATCAGGCATATCGTCGAGGCCTTCAGGGCGACGGTGGGCTACCAGGGCGGTTTCAGGATCGCCGCGGACGACCACCACTACAAGCATGTCGGCCTCGGTTCGACAGGCACCATGCTCCTCGCCGTCAGCCATGCAATGAACGCGGCCCTCGGTTCTCCCCTCACCGCCGAGGAACTGCGGATCCTCGTCGGGAAGAACTTCGTCGAGGAGACGGCCGAAAACAACAACATGGTCGCTTTCGGCTTCGAGACCGGCGTCGGCCCGGCCGCAAGCACCTACGGCGGCTTTGTCGTCATGGGCGACGAACTCGCCCTTGCATACCGCCATCCCTTTGCCGAGGGAAAGAATGTCTTCGTCATCATCCCGAAGAGCGGCATCTCCTCGTCAGGGAAGAGCGAGTTCGACCTCCTCATGAACCGGGCACGCGACCTCGACTACCGCGACCGCCCGATCAAGGCCTACATGGTCCTGATGGACCTCCTGCCCGCGCTCGAACGGGGCGACCTCAAGAAGGCCGGGGACGTGATGTGGGAGATCGAGTTCAGGGGGTCGAAGAGGGCCGAGATCGAGCACCACGACTTCGCGATCTACAACATCATGAGCAGGTTGCGCGAGGCCGGCATCGAGTTCGTGGGCATGAGTTCGGTCGGCCCCTCCATCGCCGTCGTCACCGGGAAACCGGAGGAGGAGATGAAGGCGATCGCCGACAGCCTCGGCCTCTCGGTGGCCCTCTCCACGGCGGTCGACAACGAGGGACTGAAGGTCACGCATACGGCGTGAATGCAGGGGGAAGAGACAGAGCCCGACTGGATTTTTCAAAGGGTCGACTCGGCAGGTCCGAGACCTGCCAGCAACCGCCTTCTGGGGGAGTGTTTTTCTCTGTCCGGGCATGAAAAAAGGTGTTTGATGACAGAACCCTCCGGCAACGCGCCGGGAACGATAATTATGACTGACGAGATCCATATAATAATGTACCAGAGGTGAAGTTTCCTATGGCAACAAATGCACTGAAACCACACTATATTAAAGAAGGAATATACTGCCTTCTCCTGAGCAGCCTCCTTGTCATATCTGTGGGGGCCGTTTCCATCGATGAGACGGGAGGATTGAATGCAACCTTCCACAAAGGGATGTACACCGATATTTTTGCTGCCGGACAGACAGACGATATGGGATATCTGCTGGGCGGATTCGGGTATGGTGCCGGAAATGACAGTGCTCTTCTCATAAAAACCGATCCGAGAGGAGTTGAGCAGTGGAATGCCACACTTGATGGTGACTGCGTCGTCGGCATCGTCCCGCTGGAAGACGGCGGGGCCATTGTGGGGACATACGCCATTGACGGCGATTTTCTTACCGTCGCCGACTGGGACAATGCCACTGGCACATCACGTCTCGTCAGGATCGATACCGCCGGAACCCCTCTCTGGAACGTCACCATTGATGGACTGCGTCTCACCGATCTCGACAGATTGCCCGATGATACAATCGCGGTGAGCGGATGGTTGTGGAAACCTGCCGGAGAGACGGAGACATTTGTCGGTATCTACGATCTCTCGGGTATGGAGATCCGGGCAGAGACCTACGCCGAAAGAGCTGCACGCACCATTGCCACGGCAGCGGATGGGTCCATCTTCGTCGGGGGAACAGACGGATCGACCATTGATGGTCCCGTCTCCTTGTGGATCATGAAAACAGATGCATCGGGAAAAGAGATGTGGACAAGAGAGATTGACAATCGCACTCTCTTGACGTCTCTGGCAGTGAACGATGGATATCTGCTTGGCGGATCGATGACCACAACCAGTAATGAGACCGGAAAGACCACGTTCGTCACAGATGCGTGGGCCGCAAAGATCGACGATGCAGGTGTCATCGAGTGGGAACAGAAGATGCCCGGCGTTGAGATCTATGCAATGACAGAATTTCCTGGAACAGGCTACGTCCTCGCCGGTTGCTGGGGCTCTGTCCCGCAGATCCAGATCATTGACTATGACGGGAACGTCCTCGACGGACAGGTATGGGACGCATGGAAAGGCAGGCTCAGTTCCGTGTTCCTGACGCAGTCCGGAGAAATTGTTTCCGCTGGTTGGTCGAGGATGAACGGCGGTGCCGAGGGATGGCTGGTGTCGAGGGTTGTCTTACAGGATGCAGAGACGTTGACTGAGATTCCGACCCCGTCGCAGACTGCGACACCAGAGGCACCGGGCTTTCTCATTGCGACTGCGGGTGCCGCTCTCGCCATCGCCGGACTCCTGAGATACGGAAGAGAATAACTTTTCAGTATTCTGGAGAGTTGGAGGTCGGGTTGATATATCGTGTGCAGGAAGATGTCTCCCGGCACTCCCCTCCGCTTTTCAGTTCTCCAGTCGTTTCTCTCTCACAACCTGCAGCGATGATAAAAACAGACGGCACTCTTTTTTCTTCAGGATGCACCAGAGGTCTGTCCTCCTGACGTTTTGTTGAGATAGTTTACAATAGCGCGGTGAATGCATATTTACCGTCCTGGAAAGGAGCAACTCTTCGGGGCATGGAGGTGGCGCACTTCCATTACGTTTCTGTGAGTTACGCACCATCTCCGGGTCCCCAGAAGGGAGAGGTGCCGGTCTGTCCTCCTTCTTGGGCACTGCACACGACAACGTGGTTCAGCACCACGCACCCCCTATCAGTGGAGTGGCCCGCCGAAGAGGTTGATCTGGTTCGGATCATCAGCAATCCGTTTTTCATCCTCAATCCACGGTGTGATGAGGGGATATCCGCAAAAACCGGGGTATATCCTCCGGCAGGGTACGGTACCTGGCAAATTTCATCGGGGCGCTCGCGCAAGTCATTCAACTATTTCGCAATCTTATAATACGTAAATATATTTATTATGCGCTATCATACTTTCTATATTGGATTGGATCAACAAAATGATCTATTTTTGCAAATGCGCGGCACAAGTAGCTTAAAATAAAAACATATATTAATACAAAAATTAATTCTCCGCCATCTCAGCCCCCCGTCAGGCGTGATCCTCTCCCGTATCCGGGGAAGCTGACATTCCGTTCATGCGGAGGTTTGAAATGAGAAATATCCCCCCATTCCCGAAAAAGATAGTTATTTTCGCAGTCCTGCTGGTGGCCCTGGCCTGTATCATCGGGCCGGTTGCCGGGGATGAAGAGGGCACAGTCCCGCCCGAATCAGTGGCGTCCTATGAAATGATTACGAATATCTCGGTTCCTACGGAAACTGAGACTCCAGCGGAAACTGAGACTCCAGTGGAAACTGAGACTCCAGTGGAAACGGAACTGGCGCTCGCGATTACCGCCGATCCTCTTGAAGGTCAGGTGCCGCTCACCGTGTGGTTCACAGGGACGGCGACAGGTCTTGCGGCTGATATCTGGGAGTGGACAATCGACGGCGTCGCGGCGGACGCAGACGGCCCTGACATCACCCACACCTTCCTCACGCCCGGCACCCACACTGTCACACTCACGGCAACCAATACCACCCTCCCCCTCGCGAACACCACTTCGATCGAGATCGTTGCGGAGGAAGAAAAAGAACCCATGATGACAGCGGCCAGGATCACTCACCCCCACATCTGGAATGTCTCGAAGATCGAGGGAGAGGACAACGTCACCAGTCTCTGGGATCTCAGGAATAAGGTCAGAAAAGGAGATACGATCCGCATCTGGGGCGTCGAGGGCCACACTTATAAGAGCGGGATCACCATCGACAAACCGGACGTGACCGTCAAACAGTGGGAAGGCTCGCCCGCCCAACCCATCATCACATACAAAGAGACAGACAGACCGGTGTTCACCGTCACAGCGGACAACGCCACCTTTCGCGGCCTCAACATCTCCAGCAGCAACTGGTTGGACTGCAATGGCGCCGGCATACAAGCCACAGGAAGTATGATGTCAAATCTCCAGCGCCTCACCATCGCTGACTGCACCTTCGCCGAGAACAGAGCAACTAAAAGCGGCGGCGGGGCATACATCGAGCGGTGTACTGGCGCCACGATCACCAACTGCACCTTCACCGGGAACAGAGCAACTAAAAGCGGCGGCGGGGCAGACTTCCAGTGGTGTACTGGCGCCACGATCACCAACTGCACTTTCACCGGGAACAGAGCAAATATCAATGGCGGCGGGGCAGACTTCCAGTGGTGTATTGGCGCCGGCGCTACGATCACCAACTGCACTTTCACCAACAACACCGTACACTACGGCGAGGGCGGGGCATCATACTTCCTTGTTTGCTCTCCCATCACGATCACCAACTGCCGCTTCGACAACCCCGACAATATCCGTGCATCTTCCTCCTCCGCCTTCTTCAACACCACCTGCACCCGCGGCACCAACATCGCTGGCGGGCCGTACCTCGGCGGCAACCTCTGGCTTCAGGACCCCGCCCAGAACATCTCGGAGTGGTGTGCGGACGCCGACTTCGATGGCATCTGTGACGAACCGTTGACCATTGATGGCTTCTTCAGCGGACGCAACACCGACCATCTCCCTCTGGTGTACGGCGGGACTGTGGCGGTCGCCTCGACGCCCACGGGGGCGCAGATAGTCCTCGACGGCGTGACGAACGGCTACACAACCGATACGCCCCTCTACCTCTCTGTCGGCGAGCACAACGTAACGGTCAAGCTCGCCGGGTATGTCACGCCGGAGAACAAGACCGTGACAGTCAATGCAGGTGAGATGACAGAGGTCTTCTTTGAACTCAAAGAGGTATGCGGGGAGATCGACGTCTCCTCCGTACCGGCGGAGGCCCGGATCATCCTCGACGGCGTGGACACTGGAAGGTTGACCAACGCAATTCTGAAGGACATCCCGACAGGAGAGCACAACGTAACGGTCAAACTCGCCGGGTATTTCACGCCGGAGAACAAGACCGTGAATGTCTATGCAGACGAGACGACAGAGGTCTTCTTCGAACTTGAGCGCGAGTGCGGGATCCTCAACGTCTCCTCCGTACCGGAGAGGGCGCAGATAGTCCTCGATGGGGTGGACAAGGGCGAGACCAACGCAGTTCTGGAGAACATCCCGACAGGGACGCACAATGTCACAGTCACCCTCAAAGACTACGTGACTCAGATTAATGATACAGTGACGGTCGAAGTGGGGAAGACGACAGAGGTCACCTTCGCCCTCGAACGCGAGTGCGGGGTTCTCAACGTCTCATCCGTACCAGAGGGGGCGCAGATATTCCTCGACGGGAAGGAAACCGAATGGTTGACCAACACGACCCTGGAAGACATCCCGACGGGCGAGCACAACGTCACGGTTAGACTCGAAGGATACGTGACCCCTGAAAACCGGACGGTGACGGTTGAGACAGGCGAGGAGGCAAAGGTCTTCTTCGAGCTTGAACGCGAGTGCGGAGTTCTCAATGTCTCCTCCGTACCGGAGGGGGCCCGGATATTCCTCGACGGCGTAGAAACCGAATGGTTAACCAACACGACCCTGGAGAGTATCCCCACGGGTGACCACAAGGTCACGGTCAGACTCGCGGGGTACGTCACGCCTGAGAACAAGACCGTGACGGTTGAGACAGGCGAGGAGGCAAAAGTCTTCTTCGAACTTGAACGCGAGTGCGGGGTTCTCAACGTCTCATCCGTACCAGAGGGGGCGCGGATATTCCTCGAAGGGAAGGAAACCGAATGGTTGACCAACACGACCCTGACGGACATCCCGACGGGAGAGCACAACGTCACAGTCACCCTCGACGACTACGTCAAACCTGAGAACAGGACCGTGACGGTCAATGCAGGCGAGACGACGGAGGTCTTCTTCGTCCTCGAAGCCCTGCCGACACCGATACCCACATCATCCTCATCCGGTTCGGGCGGCGGCCACTCCGACCTCTCTGCCGACTCGACAGGAAAGATCCCGGCAGGCGGCAGCGGTACCCTGGCATTCCGGGGCCCGGCTATCTACGAGATCAGGGTGACAGTCGGCGAGACGATCCAGACTCTCCTTGTCACGGTCGGGCGGACAGGCCTGCCCTCCAGCGTCGGGGCCCCGGCCAGTATGGTCTATGAATACGACGAGGTCACGCTCTACCACACGACCGACGACGCCATCGAGGGCGCCCTCATCTTATTCAAGATCCCGAAGGCGTGGCTGGAGGAGAACAGTATCGACCCGGCGGACGTCGTGCTCTGCCGCTACCACGACGACGCCTGGCAACCCCTCCCCACCGAGGTCAGGGACGAAGACGCGACCTTCTGGTACTTCTCGGCACAGAGTCCGGGCTTCTCCGTCTTTGCAATCGGCGGAGAACCAGCACCCGTCGCCGTCAAAACAGCGGAAGCAGGAGCACAGGCCGGGACGACAGAACCCGCCTCGCCGGTGACTGAAACACCGGCATCGCCCCCGGCGGAGACACCGCAGCCATTCCCCACCATGATGCTTATCCTCTGCGGGGCGGCCGTCCTCCTCATTGCGGCAGTCGTCCTCTGGAAGAGGAGATAAAACCCAACACTTTTTTTCCGAGGTACAGCACCGCATCTTCTGGACAAAGGCTCTGCCTCGTCAATCAAAAGACAATGAGAGTCGAGAAACCTCTTCTGCACAGCAGGACCGAAAGAAGGACAGAAATATCTCAGAGCCGAAAAAAGTCCTCGTCCCCGGAATAAGGGGGGAGGTCAGTTCCCCTTCTCAACAATATAGACGTTCAGTTTCCCGAGGGGACGGACGGTGAGGGTGCCCATCGCTTTCAGGGCACCCTCCAGGCGGACGAGATCGACGGGGACAAGGTCTTCCCCGCCATGCAGTTCGGCAAAGCCCTCTTCGGTGAACTCTGCAATGACGAACTTCTCATACGAGACCCGCGCCATTTCGGAGAGTGCCTGCTCCCGCATATCTTCTGGGAGATGATGGAGGGCCCCGAAGCAGATGCCGATATCGAAGGCGTCCTTGCAGTACGGGAGGTCGGTCGCGTCGGCCTCCTCGAAACTGATCTTCTCGGCAACGCCCTCGCGCTCTGCCTCTTTCTCCCACTCCTTGATCTTCTCTCCGTCGATATCGACGGACGTGACATAGCAGTCGTACTCCTTTGCGGCGATGAGTGAGAGAGGGCCGGCACCGATGTCCAGCACCTCCCGATCGCTCACGTCTGCAAGGTCGAGGACGACCTTCCTCTCCTCAAGAAACCTGACCTCAGTCATTCTCCCCTCAGCATCCTGTCTATAGCGGCAGCAGCCTTCTTTGCCGAACCCATCGCCCAGATGACGGTGGCGGCGCCGGTTGCCACGTCCCCGGCCGCGTAGACGCCGGCGACGGCCGTCTGACCGTCCGCATCCACGACCACGTTGCCCCGGCGCTCGCGTTTCAGCGTCGGGAGCATGGAGATGAGGAGGGGGTTGGGGCCCTGACCGATTGCTTCGATGAAGACGTCTGCCTCAAGCACGAAGTTGCTCCCCTCGATACATGAAGGCTTCGGCCTCCCGCTCTCGTCGAGGGCGCACATCTCCATCCTGGCGCACTCGACACCAGAGACCGTCTTCTCGCCGAGCACCCGCACCGGGTTTGCGCAGCAGACGAAACGGACGCCTTCGGCCTGTGCATTCGTGACCTCGACCGCACGGGCCGGGAGGTCCTCCTCGCGCCGCCGATAGACGAGGGTCACGTCGGCGCCGAGGCGCCGCGCCACCCTGGCCGCGTCCATCGCCACGTTGCCGCCGCCGGCGACGACCACCTTCGCGGCGCGCTTGACCGGCGTGTCAAAGGCGGGGAAGCAGTTGGCATGCATCAGGTTCACGCGGGTGAGGAACTCGTTTGCAGAGTAGACCCCGCAGAGGTTCTCGCCCTCGATGCCCATGAAATACGGCAGGCCGGCGCCGGTGCCCAGGAAGACGGCGTCGTACGCGAGGAGCTCCTCCGTGGAGACGCTCCTCCCGACGAGGTGGTTGAGCCTGATCTCGACGCCAAGGGCCTTCACCTGCTCGATCTCCGCCTGGACGATCTCCTTCGGGAGGCGGAAGTTCGGGATGCCGTACATCAGCACGCCGCCGGCCTCGTGGAGGGACTCAAAGACCGTGACCGCGTGGCCGAAACGGGCGAGTTCGGCCGCAGCCGTGAGGCCTGCCGGGCCTGAACCGACGACCGCCACCTTCTTTCCGGTCGGGGCGGCGACTTCGGGGGTCGTCACGCCGTGCTCCCTCTCCCAGTCGGCGACAAAGCGTTCGAGCGCGCCGATGGCGATCGGCTTCTCCTTCTTGGAGAGGATGCACTCGCCCTCGCACTGGGTCTCCTGCGGACAGACACGGCCGCAGATCGCCGGGAGCATGTTGTTCTCCTTGACGGCCTCCGCCGCGCCCGCGAAGTCCCTGTTTGCGACCTTCTGGATGAATGCCGGGATGTCGATGCAGACCGGGCAGCCCTTCACGCAACTCGGCCGCACGCAGTTCATGCACCTGAGTGCCTCAAGGACGGCGTTCTCCTCGGAAAGCCCCTTGTTGACTTCGTTGAAGTCCTTAACGTGTTCTGAGACCTCGGTCATCAGTGCTCACCCCCGCAGCACCCGCAGCCGCCATGAGGGTGGTGGAAGTGCTCGAGCGCCTCCTTCTCCTCGTCGACGTACATCCTCTGCCTCTGCATGAGGCCGTCGAAGTCGACCTGGTGGGCGTCGAACTCGGGTCCGTCGACACAGGCGAACTTCGTCTCCCCGCCGACAGTCACCCGGCACGACCCGCACATCCCTGTGCCGTCGACCATGATCGGGTTGAGGGAGACAAAGGTCTTGACACCGTACGGCTTTGTCACGCCCGAGGTCACCTTCATCATGATGGCCGGGCCGACGATCCAGACACAGCCCAGTTCCCGCTCCTTGAGGAGCTGGTCGAGGACAGTGCTTGCGAAGCCGTGGATGCCCTTGCTCCCGTCGTCGGTGGTGATGAAGAGTTCGTCGCAGGCCTCCTTCATCTCGTCTTCGAGGATGAGGAGGTCCTTGTTCCTCGCCCCGATGATCCCGATGACATGGTTTCCGGCTTCCTTCGCCTCACGGGCGATGATCGGGGTGCTCGCGACACCCACGCCGCCGCCGATGACGACGACGGTGCCGTATTTTTTGATATCGCTCGGCGTGCCGAGCGGCCCGACGACGTCCCTGATGGCGTCGCCCTTCTTCAGGGTGGAAAGGTGCTCGGTGGTCTTGCCGATGGTCATAAAGATGACCCGTACCGAGTCCTCTTTCACTGCCGAGATGGTGATGGGGATCCTCTCACCGGTTTCGTCGATCCTGATAACCAGGAACTGCCCGGCCCGGGCGTGCCGCGCCACCTGGGGCGCGTGGATCCACATCTGGAACACTTTATCTGCGAGCTGCGTTGCCTCCTCAACCAGATACAAACTCTACCACTCCAATGTCAAATGACTCTTGCTTCATGAGGTTAGCGTTCGATGCACTTTACTTTACGCACTTTCACAGCGACGCCGCGGTGGGACCTGACCATTTCCGACGCACCCATCATCGCCCGGCCGGTCGCCAGGGCCGAGGGGCCGGCGACGAGCACCTCGTCGCCCGGCCTGATCGCGGGGTCGGCATCCATCACGCCCGGCGCCAGCACGTCCCCGTGCGGGACGAAGGCGTCGATCTGGACGCGGTAACCGCTGAGATACTCCCAGCCCTCGAAGGTGGGCTTGTACAGGCCTGTCCCGGGGTCGATGTTGTAGAGAAGGGTCTTCCCCTTGAAGACCGCCTGCCGCCGGGGTTTCCCCTTGACCTGCATCCCTTTCGTCTCGACCTGTTCGCCGAACTGCCAGGAGAGGACGCCGGCGACTGGCGTGGTCCTCATCTTTCTCTCGCCGGCGAGGGCCTCGTCGAGGGCGCGCAGGGAGGCGGGGGACGTCGGGTGGCCGATGCAGGTGCACTCGATTTCGATCCCGCATGCCTCGGCCGCCATCTCCGCGACCTTCAGCGCCCCGCCTTCGAGGTGGGCGATCACCCTCCCGTAGGGGTGCGCCTGCAGGTAGCGGGTAAGGATGTCGGAGAGGAAGGCGCACTCCTCGTGGTCCCAGTACCCGGTCACCGGGACGTCATAGTGGCCTGCCGGGTAGACGGCCTCGACCTCGCGCGGCACGACGCCCAGGGGCGAGGTGATGATCACCTCGTGGGCGCGGCCGGCGATGGCGGCGATATAGCGCTGGTGGCTCTGCGACGAGGAGTAGGGTTTGCGCACCGCACAGGGGAGGAGGACGGCGACGTCGTTCCTCGGCGGGACATAGCGCCCGATCACCCGCTCGGCAAAACGCTTCACCTCGGGCCTGTACATCGACTCGGCCGAGTTCGCGCGCAGCCTGACGGCACGCGCCGCGGGCGCCGCCTCCTCGGTGATATGATACTCCTGGTCGAGGAGACGCAGGGCGGTGACCTGGTTCGGGTCCATCCGGCAGCGCTGCTCCATCAGTTCCCTGAGTTGCCCGCCGGCGATGAACCGCCGCACCGTGGCGCACTCGGCACGGAGGGCGAGACGGTTGTGGAGGCCGAGGTCTCCCTGTGCGCACCCGGCGCAGGAGCATGAGCCTTCCTCGATCTCCGCGAATGGGAACTCACCTTCGGGGGTGCAGAAGAGGCCGCGGGCGGTCATGAGGTCGACGGCAGTGAAGTCGAAGAGGTCGAAGCCCAGGTAGACAAGGAAGCACGCATTCGACGGCAGGGCCGCGGCCGGAGCATACCATGCCGCGTCCGGCGGGACCTTCTCCCTGAGGGCGGCCAGGTGGCCGACCATGTTCCGCGGGTTGGCAAGGGCGGTGTGCCAGTTGGCGACGACCGCGCACTGTCCCGACTCGCCGCCGCCGAGTGCGGGGTGGACGATGACGGCCTCGCCGCCGGGCTGGACGAGATACTCCCGCGCAAACTCCGGGTCTGCAGAGAGGGGGACGTTCGCGTGGTGGAGAGCGGCGAGTTCGGGGTAGATCTCCTCCATGTCGAGGGGGAGGGGCGTCTGGTACGTGCTGTCGTTCACCGAGAAGAGACCGGAACGGCCAAGGCCGTCCCGTCCCCTCACCTCAAACTGTGTCGGCATTCAGCACCTCCACACCGGGGAGTTCGCCCCGCACGAACGCAGCCCATTCGACCGGACAGAGAACGGATACCGTGCTCTCCGGGTGGGTCTCGATGAGGCGCGCGATGCCGCGGCACCCGGCCCGCATCATATCCTCGTCCCAGGACGGGATCTCGGACTGCCCGATCGGGAAGGTCTCGGAGAGGCCCTCAGGGTATGGCCCGAAGGGCGGTTTGAAGAAGAGGATGTCGTCGTAGTCGCCCGGAGCCTTCCCGGCCATCGCGACGAGGACGCGGGGGCCGAGGGTGAAGCGCTCGACCATCGCGTGGTAGCGCACGACCTCGGTCCGCATGCAACTCTCCGAGCCCTGGTAGAAGAACCGTCTCTTCGAGACATTGTCCTGCTCTTCCAGGTCCTGTGCCTGGCGCAGGAACTCGCGGTAGCCTTCGAGGAGGCGCGGGTGGCTCCGGCACCGGAGGTCCAGGAGTTCCCAGAGGGTGCCGTCTGTGATCGCCTGTCTGATCCTCGCGATCTCGGCGAGGGTGACATAGAGGTTGTGGAGGGCGAGGAGACGCACCCTGTCTGGGCTCTTCTTCAGTTCCTCGGCCGTGTGGCTCCGGCAGACCTGGCAGGGGCAGGGGAGTTCGGAGAGTTCGTCGATCTTCAGGCTCCCGTAGGTGGTGAGGTACCGGCCGTCCTTCGCAAAGAGGGCGTAGGCCGCGGAGTCGAAGATGTCGCAGCCCATCGCCGCACCTAGGGCGAGCATGGAGGGGTGGCCAGCGCCGAAGAGGTGGACGCAGGTCGAGGGGGAGAGGCCCTTCTTCGCGCCGAGGACGACGTCGACGAGGTCCTTGTACCGGTAGTTCTCCATCAGGGGCACGACGGCGCCGACAGGGCAGAAGTCGAAGCCGATCTCCTGGACGGCCCTGGCCGACCTCTCCCGCAGGTCGGGGAAGAGGGCACCCTGGACGGGTCCGGCCATCTGTGCGTCAGGGCCGAGGTGCTCCCTGGCCTCGCGGATCCGGTCTAGGGTGATGGCGAGTTCCTTCTCCGCACGCTCGCGGTCGGCGTCGGGCGTCGTCGGGATGTCGAGGGGCACGATGATGTCAGACCCGATCGCCTTCTGGAAGCTGACCGTCTCCAGGTTTGTGATCTCGACGCCGCCGTAGACCATCAACTGGAATGAGCCAGAGTCGGTCATGATGACGCCGTCGAAGTCGAGGACCTTGTGCAGGCCCTCGGAGAGGGCCTTCTCCCGGTACTCGGCGCTCTTCGAGAAGATGTAGGCGTTGGTGATGATCGCCTCGACCCCCATCTCCTGCATCTCCCGCGGCGTGACGAGGGGGAGGTGCGGGTTGACGACAGGGAGGAGGGCCGGTGTCCTGATGGTCTTCTCCCCCACTTTCAGCCTGCCGGCGCGGGCGGCGATGTCCTTCTGGAGGATCTCAAAGGATATTCCCATTTACGCTCCCTCCTCATGGAAAATCTGCCCTTCGAAGGTGGCGACCTCGACGTCGGCCCTCTTCCAGCAACCTGGCGAGAGACCTGCCTTGATGCAGGTGTGGTCGAGGAACTCCTCCGCGTCCCAGCCGTATTCGGTCGCGACCTGCGGGAGGAGAAGTCCTCTCCTGTCATGGTCGGCGAGGATCAGTCCGTGCCGCCCGACCTCCACGTGGCCGGCCCGCTCCTCGGGCAGGCAGGCGAGAGGTTCGGGGGCTGTGAGGACGGTGACCTCGACCCTGACCTGTGGGAGTTCGGCAGCCTGTAAATGCGGAAAGCGCGGGTCTTCAAGGGCGGCGGAGAGTGCCGCGTGGACGATCCCCTCAGCCAGGGGCATGACCGGGTACGGAAGGCCGATGCACCCGCGTAAGGAGCCGTCCCGGGTAAGAGTGACGAATACGCCCCTTTTCTCAGAGAATATCCGGGGCAGTGGCGGCAGGGTGAACTCCTCACCCTGAAGGCTCTTTTCGAGGGCGTCGCGTGCGAGGCGCACCGCGATCCCGCCCTCTTCACTGGTCAGCGCAAACATTAGTAATATATTCAGGGGCCCCCATATTATTAAGAGGAGAGGGAGAGTGCGGCCGACGGTGGCCTTCGGGCCGCTGAGGAAAGTCCCCCCACCGACCAGGCACGCAGCCGTACACAAGTGCGGATGGCGAGAGTCATGGCAATGACACAGAAACGACACGCCCCGCCGCCAGTTATGAAACGGCCGAGCCTTCGGGCGAGAAGCACCATCGGGTGCGAGTTAACCCGTTGAACGTAACGGCGGGAATCGATGAAACGGTGAATCCCTGCGGGTGCAAGCCAGAACAGGGCATACGGGCGCCTGGGCCTGCCCGGGTTTGGCGCGGAGCTGAATGCCGCACAGAACATAAGGGGGCTTACTCCTCCGACTCCACCATTTTGTATCCTATTATTCCCGAGCAGGAGCGATCGATGATATTCGATTCCCGAAGTATTTTCATCCGTGGGCCTCCCATATTCAGAAAACAAAATCGAAAAATTTTTATTTGCACTTGCTTTTTAATATCTGGCAATTCATATGGCACTATCAAAGAAAACAGCCAGTATTCTGGTTATATTTGCATTACTGGCTCTTGTCATGGTCTCGGGTTGCTTCACGATGAATGTCCACGCGACGGCAAACCCCGACGGATCGGTCAGCGACTATCGCGTCGAACTCACGACAACCTCGTTCGTCTATAATATCCTGAAACAGAATGCCAGAGACGAAGGATATGCGGGCGTCAGGGACTATGTCCTGGCGAGATCGGATGACCGAGCCATGTCCTATGAAGAAGTCTGGAACGAAGATTCAGTGACCATGAAGATTGCGGGCACCGAAAAGATCGTACCTGACGGGACCAACTGGACACTTGCAAAAGACAGCGGGTTCCTGATCTACATGGACAGGAGATTTGCAGGCGCCGAGGGGATGGGCGAGTCAGACAAGATCACCGATGCGATGCTTGGCAGTTGTTCCATCCACTATTACCTGGAGATGCCCGGGAAGATCGTCGACTCCAATGCCAACACGGTCAATGAGAAAACAGCCGAATGGCATCTCACCGGGTCCGAAGTCTTCAAAACGATAATCTATGCAAAGAGCGAACTGCCCGCCTCTCCCCTCCCGGGTTTCGGCGCCGTCCTTGCGGTCCTCGCCCTCGGCCTTCTGGTGTGGAGACGGCACCCGTAACGTCCCTTTTTTGCTATGGAGAATTTTTTTTGTCTTGAGTGCTTGTGGAGGATGGCAGTCTCCTTCTGAACGATTTTTGCGGGTAGTCTCTGGAAGGGATTGTCGATCCACCGCCTTCCCAGAATCTGGACCGGGGGTTCACCCCCCAGACCCCCTATCTAGGATAGGACCGGGGAAGAAAGACAGAGATCCTGAGAACGGAGACAGCCATGCACCTCCGATTCGATGTGGAAGTCGGGAGATGCGATCGGAGGGAGTCGAGAAGACGAAGTCTTCGCTGTCCGAACGAAGTGAGGTCAAGAAGGTCGAAGACCTTCACTGTAGTCCCCCGGCACAGACACACCAGAATAGGAATTCTCCTGAGCATTTTATCGTCCCTCCAGCCGCGAGGAGAGAGCATCCAGCACTGTCGACCATCCTGGATTGGGCGGGTCAAGTAATGCATATTTTTATCGGATGAAATCACTATGAGTAATACCATGTATATTCCCACCCCCGCGGAACTGAGGGCCAAGAGGATCATGCTCGGCCTCCGCCAGGCCGATGTCGCACGAAAAGCAGGCATTTCCCAGTCCATGGTGGCCAGGATCGAGTCGGGCACCGTCGACCCGAGGGTGAGCACCCTCAGGAAGATTGTCCAGGTGCTGAAAGTTGCAGAAAATCCCTCGATCACCGCGGGATCGGTGATGCACGCCCCTGTCCATGCCGTCACCCCTGACGACGCGATCACGACCGCCGTCGCGATCATGGAGGAGGAAGACGTCTCCCAGTTGCCGGTGATCGAGAACGGCTTTCCCATCGGGTGCATCTCGGAGTCGGCGATTGTCAATACCATCGAGCAGATCGGGATCGCTCGGGCGCATACACGAAAAGTGAAGGACTTTATGGAGTCCAGTTTTCCGACTGTCCCCCCAGACGCCGATGTAGAGACGGTGGTCCACCTGCTCCAGCAGCACCATGCCGTTCTTGTCCTTGGCGGGGGAAAGGTTCAGGGCGTGATCACAAAGCACGACCTGATCACTCTTATCGGTTAGATTAAGGAGACAAGGTTTCTGAGGACGGCGGCAGGGTCCTTTGCCTTCACGACCGAGGAGGCGAGAAGGACACCGTCGGTCCCGAGTTCCAGCGCGATTTTTACGCACTCGCCCGTGCTGATCCCGGCGCCGGTGAGCACCTTCACCTGCGGGTTGACCGCCCGCACCGCCGCTACCGAGCGCTCGATGATGCCGGGATCGGCCCTGGAGACAGAGACGCCCGTCCCGATCAGTTCCGGGGGCTCAATGGCGACATAATCCGGGGCAAGGGCCGCTGCTGCAGCGGTCGTCGTCTCATTGTTCGTGCAGATCACGGTCTTGAGCCCTGCACTCCGTGCTGCAGAGAGACTGGCATCGATATCGGCGAGCGTGAGACGCCTCTCCGAGTGGTTGATGAGCGTACCCGTCGCCCCGACCGCCTTCACCTGTGCGGCGGTTACATGGCCGGTATAAGCCCCGGGAGAGACGCCGTCGATGTGCTGGGCATAGACGGGGATGCTGAACCTGGACGCGATCGCCGCAAGATCGGTAAAGGCCGGGGCGACACCGATCACGATGCCGCTCTCCCCGCTGACCGTTGCGGCGGCTGCGGCAATGGTTGCGGCCCTCTCGCCCATGCCCTCCGTATATGCCTTCAGGTTGACGAGGATCAGGGGTGTCGCCATCTACTCCCTCTTGATCTTGATGATATCGCCGAGAGTCGTCGCAAGCCTGCCCCCCTTCTGTCTCCTCACCTCCTCGTCCGAGACATCGAGGAGAGAGATGCCGAGCACTTTCTCGAGCTTGATCCGCACCTCGTCTTCAGGGATCAGGTCGCCCTTCTCGATCTTCCTGATTAGGATCTCACGTTCCTTGATCTCGTTGGCAAGGTCCTTCTGGGTCCAGTTCTTCTCCAGACGGGCACTCTTGATCCGTTCGCCAAAGTCCTCGACTATCTCTCCGACCATCAGGTCGAAGACGTCACGGCCCCGGCGCTGAGGGGCGCCCGGTGTAGCAGCGACGGTTTTCCGTTTCGATTCGACAGGCCGTGGCTGTGCCACCTCCACTCCGAGGGTCGCACACTTCGGGCACACCTGAAGTACCGCACCCTCGATCCGCACTCTTTTCGGGGCGCCCTTTATTATAGCCCCACATAATTCGCACTGCATACTACTCGCAAACACATTTAAGTCACTTTATACTATATACCTATTCGAGGAGGACGATGGGGGACAGCGGCTGTGATTCACCCGACCCGCAGAACAGCGAAGAACTCTGCAAGTACCTGCTCGAACGGATCTCCAACCTGGAAAACCGCAACCTGGAGCTCAGGGAGCGGATGCGCCAGATGGAGTCTGAGAAGCGGTATGTGGAGACGCAGAAGATCCGCTACGAGCGGGAAATGCGGAAATTACGGAGTGAGATCGAACAACTCAGAAGTCCGCCTCTCATTGTCGGTGAGATACTCGACATCATCGACAACAACCGCGTCGTGGTCAGGAGCAGTGCAGGCCCGCGTTTCCTTGTCCGGGTATCCCAGTTCATAGAACCGAAGGACCTGAAGGCAGGGAGCAGGTGCACCCTCAACCAGCAGTCCCTTGCCCTGATCGAGGTGCTCCCGAACACCTACGACCCGCAGGTCTACGGGATGGAACTGGAAGACCGGCCTGAAGAGCGTTACTCCGATATCGGCGGGCTGGAGCCGCAGATCCTGGAGGTGAAGGAGGCTGTCGAACTCCCGCTCACAAAGCCCGAACTCTTCGAAACGGTGGGGATCACCCCGCCAAAGGGCGTCCTGCTGTACGGGCCGCCGGGGACAGGCAAGACCCTGCTCGCCCGTGCCGTCGCCCACGAGACGAACGCCCACTTCCTCCATGTCGTCGGCTCCGAACTCGTGCAGAAGTATATCGGCGAAGGGGCACGCCTGGTCCGGGAACTCTTCGACCTCGCACGCGAGAAGGCGCCGACGATCCTCTTCATCGACGAGATCGACGCCGTCGGGACGCACCGGACGGAGTCTGTCACCTCGGGTGACCGGGAGGTTCAGCGGACCCTGATGCAACTCCTGGCAGGGATGGACGGTTTCGAGGCACGGGGCGACGTGAAGATCATCGGGGCGACGAACAGGATCGATATCCTCGACCCCGCCCTCCTCAGGCCGGGCCGTTTCGACCGGATCATCGAGATACCGCTCCCCGACATCGAGGGACGTCTCTCGATCCTGAAGATCCACACAAAGGGCATGAACCTGGCAGAGAACGTCGACCTCACCGGGATCGCCTGCCAGACCGAGGGGAGGAACGGTGCCGACCTCCGTGCGATCTGCATGGAGGCCGGGATGTTCGCGATCCGGGAGGAGCGGACATCCGTCACCAACGAAGACTTCGGGCGGGCGCTCCAGAAGTTCATGGCCGACTTCGAACGTCAGCCCCTGAGAAATACAGTCGGCGAGATGTTCGCCTGAAACTCAACCTTTTTTTCTTTCCCTGCTGCCTCTGGAAGTATATCTCTGGAGTTAGTTGTCTGCCTGTTCTCCGCCTGAGAGAAAGATGTCCCCTCTTCGTGCCCGACCCCTTTCCAGAGCGTGAGGGGTCTGTAAAGGGGGATGGCAATGTCTCTCGTCTCTGGATGTACGGGCAGTTACCTGACCCGGATCACCTCGCCGGGAAGCGCCCACACCTCAAGGGTGCCGTCCGGTCCCTCGGTGATTACGGGGCGACCATCGGGAAAGCCGATGAAGAAACGGTGGTCCGGCGGTTGGTCCGGGTCGACCGCCCTCTGCTCAATCGCATGGGCGTAGGCGAGGGTGCAGGAATAGCCCGGTGCCATCTCGAAGAGAGTGAGTGCAACGTACCGTCTGAGGTACCACCTCAGTTCTGCGGCAAGGGAAAGGGCCGCACCAAGGGATACGACCCTGATGGACATACCGTACGGCCTTTTTTCGGGGCGGTAGAACCTGAGAATCTCGCGGCTTGTCTCTGATGCAAAAAAGGTATTGTTGAGGTCGACTCCCTCATGCGGGATGAGGAGCAGGCGCATGGTCTGTTCAGATGTACATCCGGAGATCGCCTGCGTTTTCCTTGCGGCTGACCTTCCGGATAGCCTCAAGGAAGTCATTGTGCTCCACGGCCACGGCATTCCTGCGGACCGCCCGCATACCGGCTTCGCGGCAGACCGCCTGGATCTCGGCGCCTGTCATACCCTCGGCGAGGGGGACAAGCGCTTCCAGGTTGACATTGTCAAGGCTCATCTTCCCGGTGTGGATCTTGAAGATCTCCCGGCGCGAGTCGGCGTCAGGGACCGGGACCTCGATGATCCGGTCGAAACGGCCGGGCCGGAGAATCGCCGGGTCGAGCATGTCGACGCGGTTTGTGGCCGCCATGATCCTGATATTGCCGCGGTTGTTGAAGCCGTCCATCTCGGCAAGGAGTTGCATCAGGGTCCGCTGGACCTCGGCGCTCCCCGAGGTGCCGTCGTTTGTACGCTGGCTCGCGATCGCGTCGATCTCGTCGATGAAGACGATTGCCGGGGCGTGCTCGCGCGCGAAGTCGAAGAGTTCCCGCACCAGCTGCGCCCCTTCGCCGATGAACTTGTGGACGAGTTCCGAGCCCGACATCCTGATGAACTCGGCATGGGCATTGTGCGCCACGGCCTTGGCAATGAGGGTCTTCCCCGTGCCGGGCGGGCCGTACAGCAGGATACCCTTCGGGGGTTCGACGCCGACTTTTTCGAAGATCTCGGGCCTGGTGAGCGGGTACTCGACCGCCTCGCGGACCTCTTCGATCTCTTCTTTCAGCCCGCCGATCTGTTCGAAGGTGACGCTCGGCGCTTCTTCAAGCTCCATAACCCTGACACGGGAGTCGTAGGTTGTGCCGATGGGCTTCACAATGGAAAGAGCATTGTTCACGGCAACCTTCATGCCCACACTCATCCCGTCATAGAGTTCGGGGTTGACCCGTGTGATGTATTCCTGGTTGTTTCCCTGCTGCCTGAGATAGACCTCGCCGTCACCGAGTTTGTCAACAACAGCTGCAACAAAGAGCGGGACCCGCTTGAGCTGGTTGTTTTCCCGCCGCAGCTGGTTGACCTCTTTCTGGAGCAACTCGTTCTGCATCTTCAGGTCCAGGACCTTCGCCTTCATTTCCTGGACCTGGAGTTTATACAGATTATTGTCATTGTTGACGCCAATCACAGAGTCTTCCATGTCACTAATATAGTGGATTCTTTATACATTTATTAGGTGTGTCTGTGATAATCAATGGAAGAGGCATTGCTCGGGGAACTGCGACCGGGAGGTTGCTCGTTTCCCCGGCACCACTGTCATTTCTCTCAGGGGTTGACCCTGAGAGCGGCGTGATCATCGAAGAAGGCCATCCTCTCAAGGGCGAATCGATTGCGGGGACGGTCTTTGCATTTCCCTTCGGGAAGGGTTCGACTGTTGGGTCCTATGTGATGTACGCCCTCGCACGGAACGGGAAGGCGCCGGCCGCCATCATCAACGAGGAGGCCGAACCGATCATCGTCACCGGCGCGATCATCGCCCATATCCCGATGGTCGACCGCCTCGAAACCGGGCTCTCGGGCCTGCCTGGAGGAGAGACCGTGACGGTGGACGGAGAGGCGGGGACGGTCTCATGGGAGGCATGAGAGGGCAGACAGGATGCAGGTGAACTGGCGGGAGATCACCGCAGCCAAGAACACCTTTGCCGCCCTCTATGCGGCCTGCGAGGCAGAGGGGATCACCCTGCGGCTGTCGGGCGGGCCCGAAGGCGACGTGACCTGCTACAGTCTCAATTCCATCAATGCCCCGCACTTCCAGGACGAGATTGCATCGGCGCCCTGCATCACCATCGTCGGCGGCCCCCATGCGGCGGCATGCCCTGCGGAGGTGGCGAGGTACGCCGACTATGTCGTCACCGGCGAGGGTGAGCACACCCTCCCGAGGCTCCTTCGGGCGATCAAGGCCGGTGAGACCGGCCCGGTGCCAGGCGTGGCCACAAAGGCGGGCATCTGCCCGCCCGACCATACGGTCTTTCTCCCCGCGTATCCCCCCTTCTCGCAGTTCAAAGGATACATCGAGATCTCCCGCGGCTGCCCCTTCGGGTGCGCGTACTGCCAGACCCCCCGGATCTTCGGGAGGCGGATGCGCCATCGGCCCGTGGAGGAGATCGCCCGGTATGCGGCACGGTTCAGGGACGCCCGTTTCGTCACCCCGAACGCCCTTGCCTACGGCTCTGACGACGGCATCCACCCGCGCCTCGACCGCGTTGAACGCCTGTTTCGTGCGCTCCACAAAAACCAGATCTATTTCGGGACCTTTCCCTCGGAGGTGCGCCCCGAGTTCGTCACCGACGAGTCTCTCGACCTGATCTCGGCGCACTGCGCAAACCGCCGCCTCCACTTCGGGGCCCAGTCGGGAAGCGACAGGGTGCTCGGCCTCCTGCGCCGGGGACATACCGTCGCCGACGTCGAGCATGCCCTCGACCTCTGCCGTGACCATGGCTTCATGCCCGTGGTCGACTTCATCGTCGGCCTCCCGTGCGAGGAGGACGAAGACGAACTGGCGACCCTCGCTCTCATCCGCGAGGTCACGCGCCGTGGGCAGGCCCATGTCCATCTCTTTATACCGCTGCCCGGGACGCCGATGGCAAACCTGAGGCCAAGATGGCTTCTTTCGGAGACGCAACGCGATCTTGGTCGCCTTGCACTAAATGGGAAAATTTCTGGCTCCTGGGACGATCCTGAGAGAAGATTTTATAGGAACCGTTAGAGAAGTTCTATCATGATGGATGTGCTTTTGCTGGCAGACCTTCATGGCCAGTTGGGCAAGCTGGAGTCCTTCATGGCCCTCCAGCCCGACTTTGTCATCATTGCTGGCGATCTCACACAGTTCGGACCATGTGACATGGTCAACAAGATGACCTCGCTCATCGACGTACCGTGCTTTGCGGTACCGGGGAACTGTGATCCATGCGATATATGCGATGCTCTCGAACACTCGGACTGTGTCAATCTCCACGGTGCTACATTCTCGCTCGGGAAGATCTCGATGGCTGGCGTTGGCGGGTCCAACCCGACGCCCTTCGGGACGCCCTTCGAGTTGAAAGAAGAGGAGATTGAACGTCTGATCAAACAGGCTACGGCTCACATGGACAGGAATGTCCATAATGTGCTGGTCAGCCATGTCCCGCCCCACGGCGTCTTTGACCTGGCCGGTGAGGACCATGTGGGCAGCACAAGTGTCAGGAACCACATCAAGGAGTTCGACCTCGTCTGCTGCGCTCACATGCACGAGAACAAGGGGGTCACCGAGGTGGACGGCGTCAAGATCGTCAACCCGGGCCCGGCCTCGGAGGGCAACTGCGCCCTGATCCACTTCGGCGACGAACCGAAGGCGATCGAGATCGAACTGCTCACTGTTTGAGCAGTTCAAGATAGGACTGCGGGATGTGAGAACCCTCTATCCCCAGTTCTCCTTTAATTCGTTCGATCTCTTTTTCCGCTTCCGCCCCTGCTTCGTGCGCCATCACCTCGATCTCGACGAAACTCCCGAGGCCGTCCACCTCATCGAGGGCGACGGACGCGGTCCCGAGGGCAAACTCCTCCCTGTGCTTCCGGACCTCCGCGCTCCTGACAAAACCGAGGCGGCGCAGGACCTCCTCCAGGTTCTCCCCGGACTCCACGGTCAGGTTGAACTCTTCCCTGGTCTTTGCACCCTTTGTGGCGAGTTTCGGCCCTTTATATGTAAGGGTGCACCTCTCGCCCTCGTACCTGACCCTGAGGGCCTCGTCGGTCCGGCCGAAGTCCCGCACCGGGTGGTTGTAGTAGACGTCCTGCTGGTCGGCGACAGACGGCGTTCCGGCGCCGATCCTGACAAGACGGGAGCGGATCTCCGGGAGATCAGGGACGCGTATTTTTGTTTCCACTTCAAACATCTATGGCACCATTTTAAGTATTTTCGTCGAGACTTGATATAGACAAGGTGTATATTATGGCAATTCAGGAAGGAGACATCGTTAGACTCAACTATACCGCCCGTGTGGAGGGCGAGATCTTCGACACCACCGTCGCCGCTGATGCAGAAGAAGCAGGCATCAAGAGCCAGAAGGACTATGCCCCGATCGTCATTCGCGTCGGGAGCAACCATGTCATCCCGGGCCTTGACGAGGCTCTCGTCGGCAAGGAGATCGGCCAGCAGTACGAGGTCGAGGTCGAGGCCGAGAAGGGCTTTGGTCCCCATGACATGAAGCTTGTCGAGTCCGTGAACGCCAACCAGTTCAGGGAGAAGCCCAAGTTCGGCATGCGTATCCAGTCGGGCGACCGCGAGGGCGTCGTCGTCAATGTGGTCGGGAAGAGGGCCGTCGTCGACTTCAACCACCCGCTCGCCGGCAAGGATCTCTCCTACACCTTCACCATCGAGGGCATGGTCGAGACCGTCGAGGAGAAGGCAAAGGGCTTCATCAAGCTCTTTGCAGGCCGCGAGATGGACCTCACCTTTGCCGAGGGCACCCTCACCCTGAACCTCCCGGCAGGGATCAACTACGACCGCCGCTGGGTCATGGCCCGCGGGATCGTCGTCCACCAGATCTTCGAGTTCATCCCCGAGGTGCAGGACATCGTCTTTGTCGAGACCTTCAAGCGCCCGGAGATGCCCGCAGAAGAGCCGGCAGAAGCCGAAGCTGAAGTGAAGGAAGAATAAATATAATCTCCTTTTTCCTTTCAGTCGGCCCCGCATTTTAGAACGTGCAGGGCGCCGAGCAGATCGTGGCCGCTCTCCCCGGTGACGGAGAAAGATGCGGCACGTCCGTTCATGCTCTTCTCGACGATCCCGTCCCTCTGGAGTCTGTCCATGTGGCGGGAGACGGCAGGGCCGGAGATGCCGAGGTGCACCGCGATTTCCTGCCGCGAGAGGCCGGGTGTCTGGAGGAGGACGGTGAGGATCTCTCGCCGGGTGCTGTTCCTGAGAGCGGCAAGGACTGTTCGTTCACGCTCTGAATATCTCCCATTGTTCTCATAGTAGCGGCAGCAACCTCCCGTCTGCTCGACCGCGATCTTCCCTGCCTGCCTGAGGACCGCGAGGTGATAGCGGAGGGTGCCGGGATGTGTCCGGGTGATCCGGGCGATCTTCTCCCTGTGTATTCCGGGGTTATCCAGGATGGCCTGGTAAACCCGGCACCGTGTCACATTATCAAGGATGTTTTTCTGCGTGACCCTCCGGTAGCCAAGGCTCAACCAGATGCGAAGCGCGAGGAATGACTCGATGGGGATGATGACCAGGTTTGCAAGGAGAAAGGCGAGGTTCATGAGAAAATCGGATGTTGTGGGAGGGGCCCGCTCCCACACACCTTTCGGCTTCCCGAAGGCGAAGGTGTCTTCAGGGAGGCCGGCATTTACCCTGAGGTTCCGGTACTCCGCCGACCGCACGAGGGCCCCCGTGCGGTCGTAGCCCTCGACACACAGGACCAGCATCGTTTCCCGGTCGATCGAGATGGAGAGACGTGCGGTGTCAGGGGGGAAGGGGTCGACGGCACCAACGGGTACGACATCGACGACAGGGACGGTCCTGCCGTCCAGGACGGCCTCGTGCATGCTCGTGACCTTGCCGGTCGAGAGGGCGGCGATCCCCGCCGCCATATAGTCGCCGTCCAGGGGTTTTTCCACCCCTGTCGACCCCATCGAACACTGCGGAGGCACATACCACCATGCAGACCCCTCCGACAGGACCGCAAGGGCGGCGCCGTGATGGAGTGACGGGTCGCCGTATTCGACCCTGAAACTGCCTGGCGGCATGGCCGCCACCCTGACGACCTCGTCCCTGTCCGGGCCGTGAACGGTGACGGTGGCCGTATAATCGGCGACCTGATGGTACGCCGCGACCGCACCGGCGGCGACCTCTTCGGCAGGCGCCGCCGCACACACTCCTGCGAGGGAGCACGCGAGGACCAGGACGAACCATGCACAGAGTGTTCTCATCGTCGACACAGGTAGGTCGGGCCGGGTCTATTTATTCATTCTGTACCGATCGGTTACAGGTCAGGCCTTCGGAAACAGGACGTGTAACCGATCCTGCGATAAAGTCTTTATGCGTCTGGAATGGATAGTTGCCCTATGTCCACGGGTGTAACAGGTCCCACCGTTTCCGAGGTCGAGATCACGTCGGTCTCTCTCCGGTCGTGTGTCCTGATGGCGGCGACGCTCTCCCTGGTGGTCGGCGTCGTACAGGGCTTCATGGTGCTGCCGACGGCGATCAACGAGAATATCCCCGTGACAACAGCACAGGGAGAGGTGCTCAGGGCTCTCGGTTATCAGGTGCTCTATGTCGTGCCCCTTCTCAACGTCGTACACGCGATCAT
The DNA here is from genome assembly GCF_002498315.1 of Methanofollis sp. UBA420. NCBI lineage: Archaea > Methanobacteriati > Methanobacteriota > Methanomicrobia > Methanomicrobiales > Methanomicrobiaceae > Methanofollis > Methanofollis sp. UBA420. Next base: position 572,532 of record NZ_DAGX01000002.1, on the reverse strand, counting down.
CTTTGCAGCGCTCGCGGCGACCCTGTACAACCTCGCCGCTGGCCGGTTCGGCGGGGCCGTCGTGAGGGCGCAACCGGGAACCATGGCAAAAGGGACATGGGCTATCCGCGAGATCGGTGTTTTTCCGGCGCTGAAGATCGGCGTCTGCCTCTCCCTCGCACTCATGGCCCTCCAGACCCTCATATACGAGTGTGTCGGCTGGATCGGATCTATTATGTGGCCTCTCTCATGGACACCCATCCTGTACGGCGCTACGCCCGAATTTATTCTGGTCATGCTCATCACCTGGATATTCGTCGCTGTACTAAGCGGCATCTTCATCGGCGGTGTGTGTGTCGTCCTGTACGACCTCGTCGCCGTCATCATCGGCGGGGTGAGGGTGACGGCCCGCACCCACGGAAACGGAGATCAGGACAGGGAGAACACCTCTGAAAACAGTGTGGAGATGGCGGCGGTCGTGCCCAGGTCAGTCGCCCGTACGATGAGCATTGTGGGTCTCGGGGCGGGCTTCATGGCCGGAGTCTCCACAATCCTCCAGAAAAGCGGGATCTTTCCTCTCCTCGGCGCGGAGGCGGGCGGGTTCGCGGGGAGTACGCCTGCGGTCGTCGCCGGTGCTCTCCTGTTCGGCATCGTGCTCTATGGCATTGCAGGTGGTGTTGGGGGTTACGTCATCGCCGTGCTGTACAACTCTATCGCCCGCTTTGTCGGGGGAGCGACCTTCGTACTGGAAAAAAAGGATCGCGGTGCCCCTCACCCGAGGGGATAGCGGAGCAGGGCGGCGATCCCGCCGAGGGCGTTGAGTTGTCCGCCGGGGTCGAACTCGGAACTGAAGACGACGACCCGCGCGTTGATCCTCTCCGCCTCTTCGAGGAGACGGGCGATGCCGGCGTCCCTGATCAGGGTGTCGGTGACGAGCACCTCCTCGGCGGCGCCATAGTCCACCGCCTTCCTGACCTCGGCCTTTCCGTACGCCACCGCCCCGCCGGTGCCGATACGTTTGAGCACCTCGTCCATCCTGGTCACCTCGCGGGCGAGCTGGAGGTCGCCGGCGAGTCTTTCAAGGACGCCCTGGCCGATTGCGTCCTGGACGGCGCCGCGGCCGATCCGCCGCGTCTCGACGGTGACGACCCTCTCGCCGAGGTCGGGGTCTTTCGCCTTCAGGTACCTGACAAAGTCTTCCTTGACAAAACCCGGCCCCGCGACGACGACCGGGCCGGTGACGTCCTTCAGGGAGAGGAGGGCGTCGGCGAAGAAGGCGGTCCTGCCGTCGATCTCTGCACCTTTCCCGCTGCCTGCGGTGATGGTCGTGACCCTCTCCGGACCGTACTGCCTGATCCTGAAGAGTTCGGCCTCTCCCTCCTCGATGGTGAGCACATGGACGACATTGTGGAGGGAGGCCCCGACCGCTCTCTCGACCCTTTCGAGGTCGATCCCCCGCCACCGCCTGATCACCGAGATCTCGTAGCCCGGCTCGACATTGAGTGTATGGTACGAGGCGATGTCCATGCCCGATTCGATGATGCCGCCGACCCTGAGGCGGTTGGCGTACGGGTGGAACTCCACCTTCTCCACCCTGATGCCGAGGCGGACCGGCCTCTTCTCGGCCTTTTCAGGGCGGAGTTTGTCCGTCGCCGAGTCGACGGTCCGCAAGGTCGTCGCAAAGACGAGGTCGCGCGGCTCGATGAGGTGTTCCAGGTGCCAGAGGTCGTCGAGAGACTCAGGGAACAGCCTGATCTCTCCGTACGATCCCTTGAGTTCGCCGTACTCAGCCTTCATGCTCGCCCACGATATCAGACCCGCCCGGCGGGACAAAGGCGGCGATCGCCTCGGTGTTCAGCGCGGTCTTCAGTCGTTTCCAGTTATCCTCGCCGATCTTCTCCCTCAGGAGACGCTGGACCTTCTTTGCCACGTCGTTCGGTTCGAAGGTGCCGGGAGAAAGTTCGACGACATACTGTGTCCGTGTACGCACCGCCGCCAGAGGGCCACCGATGATCGCAACGCTTGGCTCTTTCTGCACCCCGATTGCCGCGCCGAGCTGGACGTCCTTCACATAGCGCCTCTCGCCCCGCACGATGAAACCGCCGCGGGCGACGAACTCGCCCGACTCGGCGGTCTTGCTCACCTGGTCGGGGCGTGCGAAATAGACGTCGGCAGAGAAGTGCCCGGCCTTCCAGGCATTGGAGTACGAGGCGGCGAACTGGGCAACCTCGTCGTCCATGTGCTCGGTCTCCCCCTTGACGATGACGACCGAACCGCCGTGCACGTCGGCGTGGACGAAGGTGTCCTTACCCTCCATATACTTCTTGACCAGTTCCTCGTTCTGCGAGGCGTCCCGCCCACCAAGGACAAGGGTGCCGTCGGTCGTATAGAACCACCTGAACCTGTGGAACCACTTCTTCTTCAGGAGGTGGAGGGTCTCTTTCGGTTTCTCCTTCGGCTTTGCGGCGCCGCGCTCTATCGCCGCAAGGGCACCCTCGGTCTTCTTTCTGAACTTCTTGACCTGGTCGTAGTAGTGGTCGAGGTTTGCCTCGACATTCTCGTGGACAAAGATCTTCACCCGCACCCCGAGGTCGAGTTCGACGGCCGCCTCGGCCGGGTGGACGGCGACGACCGCCTTTGCCGCGGGGAGGTCGCTTTTTTTGAGGACTTCCTCGATCTCCTGCCAGGAGAGGCTCCGGCTTGCCCGTTCAAGGGTGGCGATGACGTCCTGCACGAGGGGATAGTTGGTGTAGACCGCTTCGACCGCCTTCTCGGCCTTTTTGATCTTCCCCGCGAACTTCTTCAGCGCCTCCTCCTGCTGGCGGAGGATCACCTCTTCCTTCGAGAGTTTCGGCCGTTTCGCCTCGGCCTTCACCGCGGCGGCTGCCTGTAATGGATAATATGCTTCCAGGGCCTTGTTGAATGTGGGAAACGCCTCTTTTTCCTCTCCCATGCCCCGGATCGGCCAGCACCCGCTGCCGGTGGTCACCGGTTCCCTCTGCCCCTCGACCATGCCGATGACCTGGTGGAGCGCTGCATACACCGCCCCGGCATCGGCTTCGGCAGCCGGAATGCTCTTGTCGACCCCGGCACGGCTGCAGGCGAGTTCGGCATAGGCGCCGCCGAGGAGGCAGTTCACGGCAAGGGTCCTGACAAGATCGCGATCTGATGCCCGGAGCATTGCGGCGAAGGACTCGCCGTCGAAGCCGCTGCAGTCAGTCCCCTCGGGGAGGGCATAGGTCTCTCCAGGCACGACGGAACGGTCCTTGAAGCGGTGGTGCCGCAGGGGCTTGGTGATCACCCCGGCCTCGTCGAGGAGGATGGCATTCCCCTCGTCGAAGAGTTCGATGACAAGCCTCAGTATTCCGGCCTTCTTCGCCACATCGATGTAGAAGATACGCTGGAGGCCGTACTGCCCGATAGCGGTCACCCGTCCCCCTTCGAGGTGTTTGCGCAGGAACATCGCATACCCCAGGGGATTTTTCGGGGACTCGGGGAGGGCCCCGACCAGGTGGGCGCGCCTGCCTGTCTCGACGAGGAACTGATACTTGGCCCCCTCGTTCCCGTTGAGACGGATCCCGAGAGTCTTCGCATCGTACTGATAGATCTTGCCGATCCAGAGCGGGAGCAGGGCCGACAGTTCCGCCGTCAGTGCCCTGACATCCATCCCGCTCATCCCCTGTTCGTTTGCCATTATCCCACGCTCTTTGTACGTATGGGTCCAGAACGCTCTTTAAGATGCCCCTGCTACCATCGGCACCTCCGCGTGCATGCCCGCACCGCCCGGATACCCGGAGTTTCCGGCCGTGAGAGACCATCGTGCTGGTCCCGTCGCCCGGGCAACACGAAATTAAATATGGCTACAACGCACAAAATAGACCACTGATGCATCATGGGCGAGGAGGAAAAACTGTCACAGGCACCCGAAGCGCCGAAAAGCAAAGGCGCAAAGACGAAAGAGGAAAAACAGAGAGAGCATAAAAAGCGCATCCGGAGAACCCTTGTTGCGTGCTTCCTCGGTATCGCGACCGGCCTGCTCTCATTCTATATCTGCGGGACTCCCGACCCTGCGACAGGACTGCAGCAAAACCAGATCATCGGCATCCTCCTCCTCATGGCCGGTGTGGTCGTCCAGAAACACATTTTCATGCTGATGAAGATCGACTACACCGAGTTGAACAACAAAGACTGGTTCTATCAGGCGTTCATGACCTTCGCCTTCTGGTTCATCTCCTGGTCCACCATGCTCACCACTTCATCGATGTGATCATCCATGCGAATCGCCGTCGTCCACAAAGATAACTGTCATTCAAAGAAGTGCGGACAGGAGTGTATCATCTACTGTCCACGGGTCAGAAGTGGGGACGAGACCGTCGTCCTCGATGAGGAAGGAAAGGCGGTCATCTCCGAGGAACTCTGTGCCGGGTGCGGCATCTGCGTCAAGAAGTGTCCGTTCGACGCGATCGATATCGTCAACCTCCCCGAGGAACTGGAGCAACCCACCCACCGGTACGGGCCGAACGCCTTCGTGCTGTACGGCCTCCCCATCCCTGTCGAGGGGAAGGTGACCGGTATCCTGGGCCCGAACGGTATCGGAAAGTCCACGTCCATCCAGATCCTCTCCGGCCAGATGCAGCCGAACCTGGGGATCTTTGACGCCACCGTCTCCTGGGACGAGATCATGAAGAGGTTCACAGGCACCGAACTCTTCGACTACCTGAAGCACATCTCGGGGAAGGAGATCAAGGTGGCGGTGAAGCCCCAGTACATCACCCTCATACCGAAGGCCTTCAAAGGGACGGTGCATGACCTCCTGGCAAAGACCGACGAGAGGGGGGTGCTCGGCCACCTCACCGCGGAACTCACCCTCGACTCCATCCTGGACCGCGACATCCAGAACCTCTCCGGCGGTGAACTCCAGAGGGTGGCGATCGCCGCCTGCCTGGCGCGGGACGCCGATTTCTACTTCCTCGACGAGATCACCCCATACCTCGACATCTACCAGAGGATGGCGACAGCCAACCTGATCAGGGAGGTCGCGGAGAAGAGGCCTGTCGTGATCGTCGAGCACGACCTCGCGATCCTGGACATGCTCGCAGACACGGTCCATGTCGCCTATGGCAAACCGGCGGTCTTCGGCGTGATCACCGGGCCGAAGGGCGTGCGTGTCGGGATCAACGAGTACCTCGAAGGATACCTGCCCGAGGAGAACGTCCGCTTCAGGGACTCGGCCGTCGTCTTTGAGAAACGGGCCCATGCCGACGAGACGAGGCGGGAACCTCTCTATACCTTCCCGCAGATGTCCAAGCACTATGACCGCTTCCACCTCGACGTGAAGGGCGGCGAGATCAGGAAAGGCGAGGTGCTCGGCCTTGTCGGCCCGAACGGCATCGGGAAGTCTACCTTCGCAAAACTCCTCGCGGGCGTGGAGGAACCCGACGGGGGCCCCCTCGACGAGAAGATTGCCATCTCGTACAAACCCCAGTACGTGAAGGCCGACTCCACCGACACGGTGGAGTTCACCCTGCGCCAGATCACCCGGCGTTTCGACACCTCGTATTACCAGCACGAGGTGCTCGACCCCCTCGGCCTCCGGCAGATCCTCCAGTCGCCCCTGGACACCCTATCGGGCGGCGAACTCCAGAGGGTGGCCATCGCCGCCTGCCTCTCCCGGGAAGCCGCCCTCTATATCCTCGACGAACCGAGCGCCCACCTCGACGTGGAGCAGAGGATGAGCCTGGTGCGGGTGCTCAAGCACCATGCCGAGGGGAAGGAGTGCGGCGTCATCGTCATCGACCACGACATCTATCTCATCGACATGATCTCCGAGCGCCTCGTCGTCTTCGACGGCGAGCCCGGTGTTGCCGGCGAGGCGAAGGGGCCGTTTTCGATGCGCGACGGCATGAACCTCTTCCTCTCGGCCCTCGGCGTCACCTTCAGGCGGGACAAGAGTGGCCGGCCCAGGATCAACAAGCCCGAGTCGTACCTGGACCGCGAGCAGAGGGCGAAGGGCGAGTACTACTACGCTCAGGCCGAGGAATAAACAATAGAGTATCGGGGAGTTCGATGGACTCCTCTCGTTTTCAAATATGAAGGTTTTCCCGGGCCATTTTATTTTTATGTACGCATTCCTGGTGTCAATCATTGCTCATCTCTCCCAGAACATCAGGAATTTTTTGCCTGCTCAAGAGTTTTCAGGAGCCATGCCATGTTTTTCCCCGCGTCTTTTGCCCGCATCAGGCCCTCCTCGTCTTTAAGGACCTCCCCGATCTCTTTTCCGACACCAACAACGGGGAATCCCGGGACTGTCATCCCGCCTATGAGCAGGAAATGCAGAAGGGTATCAAGGGTATGGAATGTGCCGGCCCTCCGCACCGCGACTGCGGCTTGCGCCACCTTGCGCCGGTAGAGTCCCCCGTTTGCCATGGATACAAGGCCCGCCCGATCGATCAGGGCCTTCATCTCAGCTGTGACATCGGTGAAGTAGACCGGCGAACCGAGAATGATGCCGTCAGCTTCAACCATCTTGTCGATGCATTTGTTGACACAATCATCATCAAAGATGCAATGCCCGTCCTTCTTCTCAAAACATTTCATACAGGCAGTGCATCCCCGTGCAACACGTCCGCTGAGGTATATCTCTTCGGTTTCGATCCCCTCTTTCCGGAGCTCTTCGAGCATATGCTCGATAAGGATGGATGTGTTCCCATTTTTCCGGGGGCTACCGTTAAACGCAACGACTTTTGTCATCTTTCACCACCGTTTTCATTTCCGAGTACCGGTTCTGATAATTTAAGGTCATTTAAAAAGAGTATTTCCTGAGAATTACCTTTGCCTTTTCATCTTGATGCAGGCGCACCATACAATGCATTTTTCCAGAATCGGTTTTCGATCATAGCCCCCGAGAAGAGACGATGATGCGAAGACCGACATTCGCATCCCGCACTTTCGGCACCGGCCGGTCCATGTCGTCGGACCGGACGCATGTACCGACGGCCGGCGGAAAAAGGCATGGTCCCCGGGGCAGGGATGGATTTCAAGGTCACTCACATGATAGAGAGCACCAGGTCCCCCTGCCTCCCTGATCCCGTCATGGAAAGGATCGAGGATCAACCCTGTGTTCCTGTTTCCTTCTTTTTAACGTTCTGTTTTCTTTTACCATATCCCGGGAATAAGGCGGTACCCGACTTCCTCGGCGTACTCACGGTACCCGACGAGTTCTGCGAGAAGCGTCTCGTCCTCCCTGCCGGTCCTCACGATAAAGAGGGCTGCAGTGATCCCGGCAGGCACAAGCGCCCAGAGAGACCCCAGCATCAGGGGCTGGGCGAGAACGATCAGAAAAAATCCCAGATACCCAGGGTGGCGGACGAACCGGTAGGGGCCGGTGGTGACGGCATGATGGCCCTTCTCGTCCTGGATACGGACAACGAGAGAAAAAAATGGGTTTGTGAGCATCGCCCACGAAAAGACGATATAACCAGAGATAAAGACGCCGAGGGCCGCGACCTGTACGGGAAGGGGGATCTGCCCGCTCCAGCCGAACCGCATGTCCAGCCCTGCAACAAGAAGCGGCAGGAGCCCGATAAGGTTCATCACTCTGACCAGGCGGGCGTCCCAGTCCTTTGCCCCTGTCTGTTTGTTCATGCGCTCCACGATCAGGCCGGGGCTGCAGAGCAGGGTAACGAGCGTTGTGGCGGCAAACAGGACACCGAGGATGACCCACGCCATCGGCCAGGCGAGCGTGCCCGCCGAGACGAAAAGGACCGCTCCCATAATGATCACCGGGATCGTACCGGAGAGGATGCCTTTCGCCCGCAGGATGCGCCCGGCATCCTTCGATGAGTTTTCCGGCGGATTCATGCAATCTTCTCTGTTTTGTGGCGTCTGTACACGACCCGGCCGTCTTTCCAGGTCTCATCGACGACCGGGGGGTTCAGGGGATCGAGTGCTCCCTCTAGGATCACGAGGTCTGCGACCAGCCCTTCTTTCAGCATGCCGCGCTCGTTCTCCTGTCCTCCGGCATAGGCGCTCCCTGCGGTGTATATCCAGAGCCATGTCTCGAAGGGCAGCACCTGGTCCGGGAATACCGTATTCCCATCCCCGTTGCTCATGGTCGATCCCATCACCGCCCCTGTGATCGGATCACGCGCGTCCATGAAACCGCCGGGATCGTCGCTTGATGCGGCAACATGGACGCCGGCGCGGAAGAGATCGGCGTAGGCCAGCCACTTTGCATTCTCCACCTGTGCCCGGGAGAAATTACTGGCCCGGATGAGGAACTGGGGCTGGATGGAGACGCACCCTCCCATGGCAGCAAGACGCCGGATCTGGGACTCCGAGATCAGGGTCACGTGCTCCAGGCGGGGCCGCATCTCGAATCCTGCGGGGGCATCTCCCGCGGCTTCTTCAAACGCGTCAAGGACAGCATCTGTGGTGGCGTTCCCGAAGGAATGAACGCAGACGCGAAAACCTCGCCGCGTTGCATCGCGTAAGACCTCGCTGAAATCATCGCGGTACCTGCCGCTCGTCATGGTCCTGCCCTGGATCGTCATGGCATATGCCACCGTTTCCGGTGTTGCTCCGTCGGCAAAGACTTTGACCGGACCGATGCGGAGATGCTCGTCCCCGCTTCCTGTCCCCGGCCCGTCAAGCCAGATCCCCGGACGGTTGTCGAGAAGGGTCGCACCGTGGGGCATCATAAGCACGGAGACCGGCAGTCGGCCCTCATCATGCAGGAGACGGTATGCCGTTGCCGCGGCCGGGGTGACGCCCGGATCATGGACTGCGGTGACCCCGAAGGGGAGGAGTTCTTCTGCCCGCGCTCTGATGAGGTCGGCATGTTCATGGGTGCCGGCCTTCATGGTCAGACCAAAGACAGGGGCCTGTGCCTCTTCGATCAGCACGCCGGTTGGTGTCCCGTCGGCGTCCCGCATGATGATCCCGCATCCGGGATCGGGTGTCGATCCGTTGATGCCTGCAATGTCCAGCGCCCGGCTATTCGCGACGCTCATGTGAAACGTAGCCTGGATGACGAGTGTGGGGCGGTCGGATCCGATTTCGTCAAGGTCCTGTCGCGTCAGGGCAACTCCGCCGGATCGTGCATCCAGCCACCCGAAACCGACCAGCCAGCCGTTTCCGGGATTCTTCCGGGCATGGTCTTTCAATGCATCCAGGACGGCGTCCTTTGTCAGGAGACCGAAGAGGTCTGCCCATCCCGAGAAGAAGCAGGAAAAGGACGAGAGGTGGTTGTGCGAGTCGATGAAGCCTGGCAGCAGAGTCCGGCCCTTCAGATCGACGATCTCGGCACCGGGGTACCGCTCCACGATTCCCGCGTCGCCGACATCGAGAATCAGGCCGCCCTTGATCACGACTGCTTCTGCATGATTCTGTCCGGAATCCATCGTAAGGATCCGACCGCCGGTGAACGCGGTCATCGATTCGTTCTGTGGTGCTGGTGTCATTTTACCCTCTGAAAGTATCTGTTCGCGGTCATATGCGCCACTCCGTTCAATAGAACCTGAATGATGCAGGAATTTGCCATCCTGTCGATTGTCCTTCGTGGAGTGTCATATTCTCGTTCTTACTAATTGTTAATATAAGTTACCAATTGGTAACTTTAGTGTTCTATTAGTTATTGAGATATACGAGTGGCGCTCACATGCATGGGAGGGTGAATTCAACGTCGAAGATGGTACCGGAGTACCGTGAAGAGGCGAAAAAGAGGATTGTTGAAGCCGGGCTGGAGGTCATGTACGAGAAAGGGTACTGCAGGACCACGATGGAGGATATTGCGAAACACCTCAATGTCAGCAAGCCGGCCCTCTATCGGTACTTCAAAAATAAAGATGAACTGATCCTGGAGAGTGCGAAGATCCTTCAGGGACAGTACCGCAAAATTACGACTCCCCAAAGTCCGGAAAGGTGTCCGGTCGCGACATGGATCGAGATCTTCGACCGGATGATGTCGTCCGATCTCAACGAGCATGCGCTTCTCCTCGAAATATTTGCGATGACGGCGCGTGAACCCGTGCTCGGGAACTTTTCCAGAGAGCGCATGAAGAACGGCATCGATCAACCGGCGCAGGCAATCGCGAAACAGCAGCAGGAAGGTCTTATTTCCCCGGCGACCGATCCACGTACCCTTGCGATCGCCCTTGTATCGATGTTCAACGGCATGCGGGTGATGATCCTCCTCGGTGTCGACCGGGATGAGCTTCGCTCCCGGTGGATCGAGATCGTCAGGGCTCTCTTCCGGGGTCAGGGGAGCGGAGATGTTGCTATGGAATGCCCGCCCGACTGTGCGGGATGTGAGGTGCGCACCAGGGCGAGGCGGGCCGAATAACGCGCTGACGGTATAGTACACAGAAAGGGGAGGGTCATTCCATGTACGACGCTCAATCGTGATCGTTTTCATAGCGAAGGAGGAAGTGAACCGAAAGAATCAGTTCTCAAACCTGGATCCCGGAGATTTTTCGTCGGAGGACTGTACTCCTCTGAGCACGACAGCCGCCAGGGGAGTTTCTTTGCTCTTGAAATGGAGGTACGGTGTTGCCCTGTTCATCGAAACTTTGTTGCACCCCCAGGAAAAAAGAGAGCCCCGGCAGCATCAATGATCTATTTTCCCGTCCACCTCCCCCAGGAATGCAAGGGCCGGTGTTATCAGCAGGTCGGGGTTTTTCGCTACAAACAGGTGGTCCCCCTCCACAAGGACCAGCCGGGCACCGGGGATTCCGTCAGCCAGTTCCCGCGTGATCTTCATCGGCACAATCCCGTCCTTCGTCCCGTTGACGATCAGGGTCGGGGCCGCGATCCTGCCGCACAACTCCCGCGTATCACACTGGTTGGCAGCGTCTGTAATCCGCCGGAAAGACGCCGGGGTAGGGGGGTATTTCTGCTGGTATATCCAGCCGGTCATCTTCTCTTTGATGCCGGGAATGTTTGTCGTAATAATGCCGATCAGTCGCATCAGGGGCAGTACGCGGGTGAAACCGACAACGAGGACGAGGCCCTTCACCCGCTCCGGGTACTTCGCGGCGATGGTCTGGGCGATCTGTGACCCCATCGAGGTTCCCATGATGTGGGCTTTCCTGATGCCAAGGGCATCCATGAGGCCAATCGTATCATCGGCCAGCATCTCTATCGTGTAGGGCATATCCGGCTTGTCCGTCCTCCCCACACCCCGGTAATCATAGACGATGACCCTGTAACTGTCGGTGAATTTGTCGATGTACCGGGACTTTCCCGGCTCGGTCACCATTGCGGAGATCTCAAAACCAAGGCCCTGGATCATCAGAAGCGGTTCGCCTTCGCCATGGGCCTCATAATACATGTCGATGTCGTTAACGTGTACTGTTGGCATGATCTTACCTCACTCTTTTTGGATTCTATCAGACAATCATGGGTGGATGGCCTCGACCGATTCCAGTGCGTTGTCGCTGACCTTCTCCGGGAAACCGAGATATTCCAGTGCACGGTTCCGTATCCTGATCATATCGGGCTCCCGAGAGGCAGTTTGGTTCTCTTTCGGTTCGGCAAACGTCATGGAATAGACCAGTCTGCCCCCGATGCTGACGCCCCCGAGCACCAAGGGCATGGAATTGCTGACCGGAGGCAGGAAGGTTATGCTCTCTATCCGGAGATCTCCGTAGGTGTCCGGGATGTTGAGTCTCCCGAGGTTGGACGCAACAGTTCCGGGAGTTATTTTCTCATAATTACGGGCAAAAGAGAACGCGATATTCTTCGTATCCCGGGAAAACCTGGACAGGGTGGCGGTCCGCGTATATGCCTCAGGAATACTTTTTTTCAGCGATGCAAAACAGGCAAATGCATCGATAAACGAAGGATCGAAATCCGGGACTTCCATGCCGGCCGAGTCCAGTTTTTCCACCCTTTTGTGGATCTCGGCATGCAGCACGGAAACATTCTCCCTGAAGGGTTTTTCGGATTGATACGTGAACGAGAACTGCGAACCCCCGACACAGAGACAGAATACATCGCCAACCGGCGGGGTTGCATGTCTCCGGAGATCGAAGGGTATGGATACAACCCTGAAATTTCCGGCAAATGCACCGGCAATGTCCTCGTGCGCGGCAATACATGCCGCTGTGATTGCGGATCCGATGGTGACGCCCTCGTTCCGACAGCGGGCAGAGAGAGATGCCGTCTCCTCCGGTTCGAGTTTCAACAACACAGCACCGTAATCCCATTTTTCCCAGTACGCTGTGATGATCGCATCATAATCCTCTTGAGAAAAGTAATGCGGGCTCTTTCTCCACTTCCAGTTGCCGTAGGTCGTGAAGAGACGCGTCAGGAGTGCTTTTAGTGAGACCCCCCCATTTTTCGGGAGGAAGTCCATCATATCGGGGGGAGAAAGTACGGTGATTTCCTGCCCCGGATTGGCGTATAACTCCAGGAGATCGCGGACAAGGTTTGCCAGTGCCATGCCGTCGCAGATAGTGTGGTTGCATACGATCACAAGGTCGGATATGTCCGGCGAATGTATCAGCACAAACCTGATGAGCGGCCCTTTTCCCAGGTCGAAAGGTATCCGCTGTTCGGATTTCATCTCGGAAAACCACTGTGTATCCGAAGTCCTTTGTACGACCCGCAAAGGAGGAGGGGGAACATTGTCATCTGAGAACCAGGCATCATGACGGCCATCGACAACTATCTTTGCACCGATAAAAGGGTGCATTCGGAGTACCTTTTCAAGGGCGCGACGCAGATCAGGTTCTGATATGGTGCCGCGTATCCGGGCAACGACCGCGACATTGCATCCGGGATACATGTAAAATACCCGTTCGGTATTGGTCATCTTTCTGATGCATCCGGGAATGTGCGAATTGGCATTTTTCATTTCTGTCATGGTGTTCTCTCTTTTCGGGATTTTGTCTCTAACCTTACTCACAGTTTCAGGAACTTCCGGTCGATCTCAAAACAGACACAGCCGCGTTCGTTCCACCAGGTGCAGACCTCGCAGGTGGTGTGGTCGCGGGTGCACCGCCGCCCCGCGGATTCCAGGGGGCAGTCGTCGCGCTTGGCGCATCCCCAGCAGCAGGTGCCGGTCGCTCTCCCGGCGATAAAATTGGGGTTCAGGTATGAACCCGATCGCGTTCGTCCCCACTTGCTCATTCGCTGTCGCCTCCGGTACCAGGACAGATACCCCGCGGGCTGAACCCTTCGCTCCCTGCATTCTGTACGACGTCATCGAAATACCGGGCGCGGGTGCGGATGAAAGTGCTCCACCCCGGCATTTTCCGATCGTATTTTTTTGCGATCGCTGTTGTTTCCAGCGGATGGTCTCTGGCCCACTCAAGCATCTGGCGACCGACGAAATGGACCGCACAGGGGTCCAAAAAAATGCTTCTGTCTTCCAGCAGCATCGATTCGGCCATTGTGCTCGGGCCCGCTTTCATGCTTCTTTTCTCATCAGAGATCGTCGTAGGTGACGGTACCTGCATCGGTGTTCATCTCCTTGTGTTCCCGCGGGGGAGGGACGGCGCCGCTGAGCACTCTCCTTCCGCTGGTTTTCGAGGCCCATTTCATGGCACCGCCCTTCTCCGATCGTGTTCTGGCCACCGCGGCCATCGGCGTTGCCATTCTAATGGATCAAATAACATACTGAATAGAATGTTATTAAACCATTTGGTATGGATGTCTCCCGGAGGTACGACTATTTAAATTCGAGAAAAAAGAGAAATGATTCATCAATGCCAAAGGTCGTTCCTGAGTACAGGGAAGATGCAAAACAGCGAATTATACAGGCAGCGATGGAGGCGATTGCCGAACGCGGTTATGCACAGACGACCATCGAAGATGTCGCCAAAAAACTCGGGGTGAGCAAGGGGGCGGTGTACTGGTACTTTTCGAGCAAAGAAGACCTGCTCCAGGAAGTTTTCGCCACAATACTGGCAGAAATACAGAGAGTAGCCTATGATGGCTATAACCGCCCGTTTGAAGAAGTACTGACCCTGATCTTCGAGCGGTACAGTCTCAGCGATGAAAAAAGGCGGGCTCTGTTCTACGAGATGTTTGCGCTTGCGTCACGGAACACGCCAAGAGTCGGGCATGTCGTCCTCGAGTACGTCAACGGCATGGTCTCCCTGGCAGAAGAAGGAATTAAAAGAGGACAGCAAAAGGGCACCATCACCACAGAGACCGATGCCCGGACTCTGGCGCTCCTGATCGTCGCATTGTATTCGGGGATTCAGGACTATGCCCTGACGTACATGGATCATGCAGAAATGCGTCAACTCTGGCTGGATGCAATGCGCCTTCTTCTGAAACCTCCGGATATGCCGGGTCCTGCCGATAAAAAAGTGTGAAGTGGGCTATGTAGAACCGCTTGAAACTTTCATGAGCGATTCTACAGAACCCGGCCCTCATTTTATCTTCCTTCGTCACCGGGATGGCCATATCATTGACGCTCGATGACGACATGCCCCGCGGAAAAAACAGATCGAAAAGGCTATGACGATCCATTCATCAGTGCCTATCATATGAGGTGACATATGGGGCGGTTTCTCTTTCTGGATGCGATCAAAGCTTTTGCAATTCTTCTTGTCATTTTCGTTCACATGCAAAATTTCCTGTCGGCGGTCGTCATAGAGAATTATTACGTCTTCGAGTTCCTCACATTCATCGCGCTGGCCTGCTTTACATTTGTATCCGGGTATGCCATCTACGAGAACAATACGACCCTCCGGGACAGAAAGGAAGTCCTGCATTTCTACAAAAAAAGAATCGTGAGGATATACCCTCTCTACCTCGCCGCACTCTTCGTCTACTTCCTCTGCTTCCAGGTATTCGGCCTCTTCCCTCCGCTCCACTACAGCATTCCCGAATGGGTTGCTAACATCCTCTGTCTTCAGGTAATCTTGGCACCCGCATATATCGAACCGATCTTCACCCTCTGGTTCATCGGTTTCATCATGGTGCTGTATGCCATGTATCCCGTATTTTCCGGGCGGCCCGGTCGGACGAGGATACTTCTTGCCGTAAGCATCTTTGCCGTTCTGGCCATCCTTCATCAGATCCTGAACATCATCGACTATCGCTTCTTCCTGTACTACTTCTTCTTTATTGCCGGAATTGCCGCGGCTGAAGGCAACCGCCGTTTCCTTTTTCTTGAGCAACCCCTTAAAAAACACGAGACGAGCATTTTTCCTGCCATCGGAGCGCTCGCGTACGCATCGTACTGCATCTACCTCTTTCACATGCCGGTTTTCTCCCTATCGGGTCAGTTCATTTCCTGGCTGAACCTTTCGGGATATTTCCAGAACGGAGTACTCCTGTTCGTCGTCATCCCTGCCATGGCCTGTCTCTGTTATGGTGTCCAGAGAGTGTACGATGCCGGGATCAAGAGCAGGAGGGGCAGGGTGTAGCATGTCCAGATCTTTTCGGCCTCTATCTGGAGGATATTTCAGAGGAGGGCGCCGCCGTTCCGGCCCCGAGAGTATGAGATCTCAAAAGCGAAAGAAGAAAGATCAAAAAGAGGGGCTCAGAGCCCCTCAATCCCGGCCTCATGCCAGGCGATGAATTCCCGGATCAGTTTTGCCGCCACCGCCGCTGTCTGGCCCGCGTCGATCGGACAGACCTCGACATAGTCGAAGCCCGACGCCCGCGCCGCAAAGGCCCGCACCACGCTCCGCAGGTCGCGGGGCGTGATCCCGAAAGGTTCGGGCGTCCCGAGGCCCGGGGTGAGACAGCAGTCGACCGCGTCCGCGTCGATGGAGAGATACAGACTCCGGTCGCCGATGATATCCTTGATATCCCTGATCACCGCCTCAATGCCCCGTTCCGCGACATCGTCGGCCGTATACATGTGGAGCCTCTCCGACTCCCCGACGAGTTCGAACTCCTCCGCAGGCCCGCTCCGGGCCCCGATGATGAAGATATCCTCCACGCCGAGGTCCATCACCCGCCGCGTCGCGCAGGCGTGGTTCCACTTCGTCCCGCCGAACTCGTCGCGCAGGTCCAGGTGGGCGTCGCAGACGACATAGCACGCGGGCTTCACAGCCTCGACCGCACCCGGCGTGACCGTGTGCTCGCCGCCGATCAGTATCGGCACCTTGCCGTCCTGCACAATCATGGCGGCTGTCTCCCTCACCTGGTCCACGACGAGGTCGGGGAGAGAGAGCACCTCAAGGTCGCCGAGGTCGCAGACGGAAACGTCCACAAGGTCGATACCCGGGTCAGGGATATAGGTCTCGAAGTTGAACGAGACTGCCCTGATCGCGCCGGGTGCGTCGCGGGAACCTGCCCTGTACGAGGATGTCCCGTCATACGGCGCCCCGAAGATCACATAGCCGGCGTCGGCATACTCTGCTCCGGCGTCGGCAAAAAGAGTATTTAGGAAGACTTCCATGAATGCTCCTCCTGAGCACCGCTCCGACCAGATGGCCGTGCAGGCTCAGAAGTCCAACTTCTTCTTCCCGAGTGCCTCGATGTACTGGACTTCTTTGCCAGCCTCCATCTCGGCGACCTTGTCCTCAGGGACCTCAATCTCAAACATGGTGAAGTCCTTGACGTCCATCATCTGGACGGTGGTGCCCGTGATTGAGATCACCTGTCCGACCTTCCGCTCAACGACCGGCACATAGACCTTCGTCGATACCGGCTGGACGATCGAGCGTTTCTGGCCGTCAAAGATACCGACGACATCGATACGGGCCTTGGCCGCACCGTGCTTGCCGGGCTTTGACGTGGCAATTCCAAGGATCTTGCAGGGCTCATCGTCGACCACAACATAGCGGCCTTCCTTTAACTTACCAGTCTCAGTCTGTTCCTTCATTGAGTTCACGCTCGCAGTAGTAATTTATCATGACGGCCATAGATAAATACAACGCACGTGAGTTTGCATGGACTTCATCAGGTGGTGCGAAAATCTGGCCGGGATCGTCGAGGATGCCACGCGGGATCTTGCCGGCAGTCCTGAGGGCGGAAAGTATATCCGGATGGGCGCAGACGGCACCCCGACCGAGCTGATAGATCAGGCCGCGGAGGAGTGCGTTATCGCTGCCCTCAAGGACGATCCCTTCTGCCGCCGCCTCATCTCCGAGGAAGCTGGCAGCGTCGATGTCGGCGGGGAAAAGGGGACGGTCTACCTCGACCCCATAGACGGCACCTATAATGCAGTCCACGGTATCCCGTTCTACACCATCTCCATCGCCTATGGCGAGGACGGCGTCCTGACAAAAGGATATGTCCGGGATCTCTGCACTCACGAGACCTTCACGGCGGAGAAGGGGAAAGGAGCCTTCCTCGACGGGAAACCCATCCATGTCTCAAAGACGTCCCTGCTTGAAGACAGCGCACTCTCAGTCTACGGGAGGAAGTTCGACCCGGCCTCGGTGCTCAGGCTCGGGCAGAAGGTGCGGCGGTGGCGGCTCCTCGGCGCTTCGTCCCTTGAACTCGCCTATGTCGCTGCCGGCAGGCTCGACGGCTTCGTGGACGTCAGGAACACCCTCCGCATCACCGACGCCGCCGCGGGGATCGTCCTCTGCGAGGAAGCAGGGGGGACGGTGACAGGACTGGAAGGAAGCCCTGCCGCCTTCCCCGACGAGGTGAGTATCGGGAGGTGCCTGGTGGCCACGAACGGCGTCCTCCATAACAAGATCATCGAATACCTGAGGTAACAGACGTGAAGGCCATCCTGATATCCCGTATAGACATGCCCGAAGTGCTCTCCTATGCCGTGGAGGTAGAGGAGCTCCTCCTCTCGTACGGCTACCATGTGGCCCTGGAAGGAAGCACCGCCATTGCCCTCGGGAGAGGCGGGGAAGGGGAGTGGCTCGACGAGACCGATGCCGACATCGTCGTCGCCGTTGGCGGGGACGGCACGGTCCTCCTTGCCGTCAGGAGGATGAAGAGGCAGATCCCGATCATCGGGATCAACAAAGGGCATGTGGGCTTCCTCGCGGACCTCGAGTCCTCCGAGGCGCAGGCATTCTTCAGGGACCTTCAGAGGAAGATGAGACTCGAAATGCGGATGCGTATCGCCCTCAGTGCCGGGGGAGAACCCCTGGGCACAGCCCTCAACGAAGCGGTGATCGTCACTGAACGCCCCGCGAAGATGTTGCGGTTCACCATCGTCATCGACGGCATCGAGGTCGAGGAGTTCAGAGCCGACGGTCTGGTCATCGCCACGCCGACCGGTTCGACGGCCTATGCGATGAGCGGCGGGGGGCCCATCGTTGACCCGAAGTTCGACGGCTTTCTCCTCGTCCCTCTCGCACCCTACATGCTCTCTTCACGGCCCCATCTCATCGAGAGCAGCAGGGATCTGCGGATCAAGCTTGAAAGCGACAAACCGGCTCAACTCGTCTTCGACGGCAGAGGGAGCACGACACTTATGGACGGCCTCGATATCTCGGTGAAAAGGGCCGACGCACCGGCAATCTTCATCGACGCCGGGAAAAATTTCTTCCTGAAGGTGCGGGAGAAACTTCACAGTCTATAATTTCCATGATATATTTGCTGGCAGGCACATTTTTATGGTGCATGGGGGAGAGGAGTAGACTACAGGAGGAACAAAAATGAGTGACATAAGGACGAAAATCGATTATGCGGCTGCTTCTGAGGCTCTGAAGAAAAATCTCAATTTATCGCACTCGCCGGTGGCCGTCGGGTTCGTGCAGTCGAAGGAACAGATCCCCGCGGGGATGGAGGAACTTTCCGAGACCACCCGTCACTGCCAGATGGTCAACCTCGCCCGGAAGGAGGGGAAGGTCTTCTACGCCACTGCAGAGAAGCACGCCTGTCAGGGCGGCGCCTGGGCCCTCGGCCTGAAGGCGATCACGCCGAGCCTGAAGAGCGGGGAGTTCTATTTCAAGCTCGGCAAGTTCGATACCTGGGCTGCCTGCAAGCGGACG
Organism: Methanofollis sp. UBA420; assembly: GCF_002498315.1. NCBI lineage: Archaea > Methanobacteriati > Methanobacteriota > Methanomicrobia > Methanomicrobiales > Methanomicrobiaceae > Methanofollis > Methanofollis sp. UBA420. The sequence goes on along the minus strand of NZ_DAGX01000002.1, from coordinate 553,681 downwards.
ATCGACCAGATCCCGCACGTGGAGTCGGGGCTGACCTATGCGACGATGTATGCCCCGCTCGAAAAGACGCCCTTCACCCCGACGGTCGTTCTCATCGTGGCCGAGCCGCGTGTGATGCTCAAACTCGCCCAGAGCGTCCTCTACAAACTCGGCGGCAGGATCGAGTCGAATTTTGCTGGCATCCAGTCGGTCTGCGCCGACACGACCGCCCAGACTTATCTCAACGGCAAGGTGAACTTCTCCCTGGGCTGCGACGGGTCGCGCAAGTTCTCCGGTATTGCTGACGGCGAGATGGTCATGGGCATCCCGGTCGAACTCCTCCCCGAGATCGCCGCAGCGCTCCCGGTCGTCACCGGCGCGCCCGGGTCGATCTGAGATTTTTTTCTTTTTTTTCCGATTCTGTTGAACTCCTCGTGCTGGGGTTGATGTAGATCACCGGTCCCCTGAGGAGAGATGTGACACATCAAAGATGTGCACGCACAGGAAAATATTTGATATCCTCTGTTCTTGAACTCGCTGGTGCTCGTCTCCCAGATCAGATGAGATGGGGGATACAGAAAAAGAAAGTGGGAAGAGGGGATTGCCATATTCCTGCCTATCATAATGGTGGGGGGACCGGGGAGTGAACCCCCCGGGGGAGAACACCAACCGCCTTCCCCTCAACACGGGCCGGGGGACTACTCGAAGACTTCGTCTTCTCGTTGCCCCCGGACCCCTGAAACAGGATTGGGACAGGGAAGACAGAACAGAGATCCTGAGGGGGGAGGTTGCTGTATCCCCGACTATCCTTGAGTGCAGGAGCTGCAGGGGGCGGCAGCCCCCTGTCTTGGATTTTCACTCCCCGCCCACATCCCCTTCTTGCACCGCGCGGATCACCGCGTCGCATGCGGCCGGGACTGCGGCCTGCACCTCGGGGGTCATCTCGTCTGAGAATGCCTCGATCTCTCCTCCTTCGATCCCGACGATGACCACCTCTGCCGTGACCCCGACCTCTCGGGCGAGGGCGACCGCCTCCGCGATCCCGAGGTCGTGAAGGGACATCGGGAAGACCGATGAGGGAGGCACCTCATGGAAAACCCGGACCTCGCCCGGTATTCCCATGCCGGTCATCGCGTCCACGATGACGACGCGGTCGCAGTCCTCCATCAGGGGTATGAGCCCGAACCCGCCGAGGCCCCCGTCGACGATATCGAGTTCCGGGTGTCTTGCAGAGAGACGCTCCATCACGGCGTGGCCGACACCGTCGTTTCCCATGTATGGGTTGCCGCAGGCAATGACGCGGACTTTCATCAGAAAAAAGGGGGGTTCTGTAGTATTATGCCTTCCCGAGCCAGGCATTGACCTGGTCTGGATGGGCGTCGATCCACTTCTGTGCGGCGTCCTCGTGGGACATGCCGTCCTCGATATCGAGCATCACCGACCCCATGTCTTCGGGAGTCCAGGAGAAACGCTTCAGGATTGCATAGGCCTCGGGATCGTCCGCGGCCAGGCCGGTGCGTGCAAGAGTGCCGATGTACTCCTCGTCACCATAGATTCCCTTCGGGTCTTCAAGATACTTCAGGTCCCAGCGGGCGAACTTCCAGTGCGGAGTCCACCCGGTGACCACGACCCATTCTTCCCTGTCAACGGCCTTTTTCAGGGCCGAGGCCATGCCGGCGCTCGAACTGTAGACAATGTCATAGTCAAGGCCATATGCCTCGACTGCGTCCTCGGTCGTCTTCATGACCCCGGCACCCGCGTCGATGCCCACGATCTTCCCTTCGAACCTGTCCTTTACACTGTTCATCTCTTCAATGGAGTCGATGGTCACATAGGCCGGGACAACGAGACCGATCTTCGCGCCTTCGAGGTTCTTGCCGACCAGGTCGAGTTGGTCCCCGAACTCGTCCATGTAGGACTTCTGTGTTCTGGGAAGCCAGGCCGAGACCGTGCAGTCCACGTCGCCGCTGGCGACGGCCTGGTAGAGGGGTGCGGCGTCGACAGCGGTGATAGTGACCTCATAGCCCGCCTTCTCGAAGACCTGCTTGATCACATTGGTGCTCGCGATCTCTGAGTCCCAGAGGACGTAGCCGATGGAGATCGATTTTTGTTCTGAAGGCTGTGTTCCTGCGTCCCCGGTGCAGCCGGCGGTGAGGACGAGTGCTGCGGCCACGAGGCCGACCAGAATACATGCGATTGTTTTGCTGTTTTTTATCATACTATCAACTCGGGAAAATGTTTTCATCGTTCTGTACGCGCGGGTGCCAGGCTCTGGGTCACCCGGTCTAGGATGATCGCGATGATCACGATCGCAAGGCCGCCCTCGAAACCGAGGCCAATGTCGAGGCGCTGGATGCCCTCCAGCACTTTGTAACCGAGACCCTGGGCCCCGATCATGGCGGCGATCACCACCATCGAGAGGGCCATCATGATACACTGGTTGATGCCGGCCATGATCGTCGGCAAGGCGACAGGCAACTGGACCTTGATCAGTTTCTGCCTCTCGGTGGTCCCGAAGGCGTCGGCGAGTTCGGTCAGTTCCCTGGGCACCTGCTGGATCCCGAGAGTGGTGAGCCTGACCACAGGCGGCATTGCAAAGATGACGGTGGCGATCATGCCGGGCACGTTGCCAAGGCCGAAGAAGACCACCGCGGGAATGAGGTAGACGAAGGCCGGCATCGTCTGCATGAAGTCGAGGCCCGGCTTGACGATCCTGTGCGCCGTCTCAGAACGCGCCGCAAAGATACCTGTCGGTATCCCGATGAGAAGCGCAAAGAGCGTGGCCACCAGGACCAGCGCAAGCGTTTCCATTGCAAGGGGCCAGAGATGCAGGTCCCAGATAAGGAGGAGGCCGATCGCGGAACCGACGGCGAGTCTGGTGTTGCGTTTTGTGACAAACCAGATGAGCGTCGCCGCCACGACAATGAAGACCGGTGGTGGCAGGAGGAGGAGGAGGGACTTCATCCCGCCGATGATCGCGTCCAGCCCGTCGCTGATCCAGTCCAGGGCGACGGCGAAGGTGATCTCGATCCACTCGACGAGAGCCTCGACTGCATCGCCGAGTGGGAGCTTCGGGAGGTCGAAGGAAGTCATACAAGTTCCTCCTCACCGTTGCCGGAGACGGCCAGGGCGGCAAGGAGAGAACCCCTGACAATGACGCCCTTGAGTCGGTTGCAGGCGTCGACGACTGCAACAGGATACTGGCTTGTGGCCACCACTCCCATCAGGTCGCGGACAGGCGTCCCCGGGTTCGTGACCGGAGTGTCGGTGATCAGGATCTCCTCGATGTTCGTCTTCTTTGCCCGTGCCGCTGCGACGGCATCGTCAACGGTCACCAGGCCCCTCAGGACCTTTCCTTTCCCGACGGCAAAGATGGTCGAGATCCCGTGCTCCTCCATTAATTTCAGGGCGACCCTGGGGCCGGAAATGATCGATACAACAGGTTCGGGAGGCTTCATGACGCCTTCCGCGGTGAGCACTCTGGTCCTGTCGACGCCGGCGACAAAACTGGCCACATAGTCGTCGGCCGGCGAGGTGAGGATCTCTTCGGGCGTACCGACCTGCACAATGCATCCGTCCTTCATCAGGGCGATCCTGTTCCCGAGTTTGAGGGCCTCGTCGAGGTCGTGGGTGACAAAGATGATCGTCTTCGAGAGTTCGCCCTGAAGGTCGAGGAGTTCGTCCTGCATTCCTGTCCTGATAATGGGGTCGAGGGCGCTGAATGCTTCGTCCATCAGGAGGACGTCGGGGTCGCTGGCAAGGGCGCGGGCCAGGCCGACCCGTTGTTTCATGCCGCCGGAGAGTTCGTCGGGCATGCTCTCCTCGTAGCCGGCAAGGCCCACCATCTCGATGGTCTTTCCTGCCTTTTCGATCCTTTCTTCCTCCGGCATCCCCTGCACCTCCAGTCCGAAGGCGACATTCTCGATGACGCTCCTGTGGGGGAGGAGGGCGAAGTTCTGGAAGACCATGCCCAGTTTCTTCCGTCTCACCTCCCTGAGTGCGTCCTCCTCAAGAGAGGCGATGTCGGTGCCGTCGATGAGGATCTCCCCATGGCTTGGTTCGATGAGGCGGTTGATGCACCGGAGAAGAGTGGACTTTCCCGAACCCGAGAGGCCCATGACCACAAAAATTTCACCTTCGTCGACAGAGAGGTTCACGTCCCTGAGGCCGACGGTCTGCCCGGTTTCCTCCAGGATTTCCTGTTTTGTCTTCCCTTTTCTGAGAAGGGAAACGACTTTTTCCGGATGTTTTCCAAAGATATTATATAACGATCTGATTGTAATTTTGGGTTTAACCATCTCCTTATTCATGAAAGCCTCCGCTATGCGGTCTTCAAAACCCCCTTGAGGGCAGGGAATCTCTAATGCCCGGACAATACCGGCAGTCCTGCCAAACCCCGCATGAATCAACGTTGAACACCGGAATAAGGCGCCCAAAACAAGACGATACTTGCATTCACGCGGTAAGCAGGAGCTTATTGTACTGATCAGTCATACTTCTGCGGTCATATCATAAATATATTTTTGATTTGATATTCCGGAGGTGAAGGAAAGGGCCGGTTTGTCCGTGATCGATCGGAATAAAAGGCTTATCTTTTCGGCGCGAGAATACTACATCGGTGGTTTGGTGCAGGTATCCATGAAGATAGAGGTGAAGGACGCCCCCGGCCAGCTGGTGGCCGCCCTCAGGCCGATCTCCGATGCCGGCGGGAACATCATGGCCGTGATCCACGAGTGGGACCCGACGCTGAGGCCAAAGACCAGGATCGTCCAGGTCGTTCTCGACCTGCCCGAGGAACGGCTCGACGGCCTGATCACGACTCTCAAAGCGGCGGGGGTGACCATCCTCAGGCTCGGCGAGGAGCGTCTCCTCCTGAAGCGGAGCGTCATCATGATCGGTCACCTGATGCACACCGACCTCTCAGACACCGTCGGCCAGATCGACCGGACAGGCTATGCCGAGGTCGTCGAGATGCATATGACGATGCCTGGGATCGCCCAGAGGTCGTCGGCCCTCCTCACCATCTCCGCGACAAACCGGACGCATATGGACGAGGCTGTGAAGATCCTCCGCACGGTGGCGAAGAAGAAGGATCTCCTCCTCGTCGAACCCCTGGAGGAGGTGGCATGATGCGGGTCGCCATTCTCGGTCTCGGGTCTGTGGGACGGGGCGTCGCTTCGATGCTCGCCAGGAAGGGCCTCGGGATCACGGTCACCGGCATCGCCGACTCGAAGAGCGGGGTCTGTGACCCTGCGGGTATCGACGTCGCCGCCGTGCTTGAGAAGAAGGCGAAGACCGGCCTCTGCGGCGACCCGGCCGTGACGGCCAGGTCGATCGCGGAGGGCGGCGAGTACGATGTCCTCGTCGAGGTGACGCCCACCGACGTGGAGACCGGCGAACCGGCCCTCACCCATATCAGGGCGGCCCTCGCCATGGGAAAGCACGTCGTCACCTCGAACAAGGGGCCGATGGCCCTCTACTTCAGGGACCTGACGGCCCTGGCAGAGGAGCATGGCGTACAACTCAGGTACGAGGCGACGGTCTGCGGGGCGATCCCGATCATCCAGACCATCCAGCACGGCCTTGCCGGCAACACCGTCCACGCGGTCTATGGCGTCATGAACGGAACCTGCAACTATATCCTCACCAGGATGGCGGACGAGGGCCTCACCTACGACCAGGCCCTTGCCGAGGCGCGGGAACTCGGTTATGCCGAGGCCGACCCGACCTTCGACGTGAAGGGGATCGATACCGCCCTCAAACTGGTCATCCTCGCCAATACGATCTGGAATAACGGCGTCACCCTGAAGGACGTCGAGTGCACGGGCATCGACCTCCTGACTGCGGAGGCGCTGACCCTTGCCGGGAGCCAGAACTCTACCATCAGGCTCATCGGCGAGGTGGTGCCGGAGATGGGGCTGCTGCGGGTCTCGCCGCGGATCCTCCCGAAGAAACATCCTCTTGTCGTCCGCGACACCCTGAACGCGGTGACTGTCGTCACCGATATGGCCGGGGCGATCACCGAGGTCGGGAAGGGGGCGGGGTCGGTGGAGACGGCGAGCGCCGTCATCGGCGACCTGCTCTTCATCAAGAACTGTCATGTCAAGGGTCATTGAGAAGAGGCGGGACATTCTCGCCCTGATGCGGAGATCGACTCTCGAAAACGGGCATTTCACGGTGCAGGAGATCGCGGAGGGGAGCGCCCTGCCGCGGAGCACGGTGCAGGACTGGGTGAACCGTCTCCTCGACGAGGGGTGCATCGTCCAGAAGGAGGAGAGGCGGGGGCGGCACCCGGCCGTGTATGCCGTCGCCTCGGCCCTTCCCGCGAGCGCGTGCCGGCGGATCTTCACGACCGTCGACGGCGACAGGGTGGAGTGCTACCATGAGTGCCTGAGCAGCGGGTGCGCCGCGTTCTGCGCATACCACCATGGCCGGGCAGGCGGGGCGCTCGTCCATGTGCAGAGGGACGGCACCCTCCTGCGGGAGTGCGGCACCCTCACCGAGCACGAGGTGGAGATCGGCCTCGCGCCCCGGCCTGCCGTGGGCGTGGTCGGGATCAGGCGGGAGGGGGACGAGATCGTGCAGAGGATCCGGTGCACCGGCGGCCCGGCCTACTCCCTCACCGACCAGATGGCCGAGGCGGAGGGGGTCTGCTCGGTCGTGACCAGGAAGGTCGAGGGGGGGATCGTCGAGGGCGAGGTGCGGACGCGGGCCCTCGTCCTGGTCGGGATCGGCGTCGACGACACCGACAGTGCGGAAGGAGGGGCGACCTTTGCCCTGGCCCTCGCCCTCCTCCAGCACCTCAGCACCCTGGACGGGGTGATCCCGATCGGCCACAGGGTGGCGATGCTCAAGCCCGACCTGCCGGAGAGGACGGCGGGCAACTCGTGCAGTTATATCGAACTCGCTGCCGACCAGGCCGCCTGCCCCGGCATCGCGGAGAGGGCCCGCCGCTTCGTCGCCGCCGAGGCCCTCTCCCCTGAATGGGGGATTGCCCTGCGGCACGGCTTCTGCCCTCTCCCCGAATTGCGGGCCTTCGGCGCCCGTGCGAGGGCCGAGGTGGTCACCGTCGAGGAGGCGCGGGAGGTCGCCGCCCGGAACGGCGTTCAGGTCTGCGGAGGCCGCGGCGTCATCGGGGCCCTCGCCGCGGTGGCCCTGCGGGGTCTTCCGAACAGGATCCTCCTCGACCCGTTCGCGCCGGTGAATCGGGCGCCGTGAGGGGTTTCGGCCCTTACGGTTCTTTTTTTCTGTCCTCCAGGGGGGGCCGGATTCGCCGCCCTCCCCATTCTGCTCACCGGGACGAGTCCCTTGGGATATCTATGATATCCTGCGTTCTCATACTCGCTGGCACTCGCAGCCCATTACAGGATAGGGGCGAGATGGTAATCTCCGCCTCTTGAAGCCTCTGTTCTTTCTTCCCCCGTCCAATCCCGCTCTTCACTGGGGGGCTGCCGCCCCCCAGACCCCCTGCCATCAGGATAGGCAGTAGGATGAGGATTTCCTATCCCAGGATATCTTATTCGCTCTTCCCCGATCCTATCCTGAGCTGGGGGATGACCGGGGAGTCACGAACCGAAGACCTTCACATATTCCCTTCACCGCCTTCCCCCCATTTTCTATCTCCCCCCTTCATTCTCTTCTCTCTACCCCCCGACCCTCCCCCCCTCGACCCGCCTCTCCAGGACGGAGATGAGGAGGTCGACCGCGATGGCCAGCAGGACCGCCGGCAGGGCGCCGGCACAGAGGGTCATCATGTTGCTGCCGGCGAGGCCCTCGAAGACCAGTCCGCCGAGACCGCCGCTCCCGATGATCGCTGTGAGGACGGCGACGCTGTTCGTGAGGACTGCGGCGAACCTGACCCCGGCGAAGAAGGCGGGATAGGCATGGGGGAACCTGATGTGCCGGGTGATCTGCCTGTCTGTCATGCCGATGCCGGTCGCCGCGTCGATGATCCCGGGGTCCACCGTCGAGAGGCCGATCCAGGTATTCTTGACGATCGGGAGGAGGGCCCGGAGGACGAGCACGACGATCGCCGGGTAGAACCCGATGCCGAGCAGGGGAACGACAAAGGCGACGACGACCAGGCCGGGTATCGCCTGGGCGAGGTTTGCGGCGGCCATCACCACCGCCGCCACCGTGCGGGAGGAGAGGGAGAGGACGGCAAGGGGCAGGGCCATGCCGACGGCGATGAGGAGCGCGGCATACGCCAGGACGACGTGCTGGAACGTCGCCGCGATCACCGTCTCGACGGCTACCACCGGCCGTACCTCCGTTCGAGGCGGCGCTCGACACACCCGGCAATGCCGTCCGAGAGGACCGCGAGGACGCCGACCCAGAGGCCGGAGACCAGGATCAGTTCGGGGATGTTGTTGAAGATCCCGGTCTGGAGGGGCACGCCAAGGCCGCCCGCCCCGATCAGGCCGCCGAGGGTGACGACGCCCATCGCGAAGACGACGGCGATCCTGATCCCCCCGGCGACGAGGGGGAGGGAGAGGGGGATGCGGACATGGAGCAGGACCTCCCTTTCGGTGAGGCCGAGGGCCTCGGCCACCCCGATCTCGTCGGGGCCGACGCCTGTCAGGCCGGCATGGGTGTTCCTGGCGATCGGCAGCACAGAGTAGAGGATGCAGGCGACGACGGTCGGCACTGCCCCGATCCCGACGAGAGGGATGAGGAGGACGAGGAGAGCGAGGTCTGGCACGGTTTCGAGGACGTTGAGCGCGGCAAAGCCCGGGCCGGAAAGTTGTTCGTACCTGAAGAGAAGGACGCCGACGGCGACACCGATGACGATCGCGGCGGCAAGGGCGACGGCGAACATGCCCAGGTGCTCGACTGTCCGTGCCGTGAGGTCGTAGTCCTGCCAGATAGAGAGGACAAAATCCGCGGCGTCCATCAGATCAGCCTCATCAGCACTTCGTCCGCGAGGAAGAGGCCGACAGGCCTCTCCCCTTCCATGACCAGTCCGAAGGACGCACCCGCCTCTTTGAGGTCGCCGAGGGCCGCGGCCGCCGCGTCGCCGGGCGCGAAGACCCGAGGCATCGCGGCGATCCCGGCCAGGCCCCCCTCATCGTGGCGCTTCGTGAAGGCGTTGCGCCTCGTCACCGTGCCCGCGACCCCGCCCCCTTCCATGACGATGGCGACGCCGGTGTCCTCCCTCATCATCGTCTCGAGGGCCGAGAGGATCGAGGTGGCGCCGTCGAAGAGATAGCGCGCCAGGACAGGCGTCATCAGGTCCCTGACAGAGAGAGTGTCGAGGTACCGGAACTTCCTGTCGGCGCCCACCATATGCGCGACGATATCCGACGCCGGGGCGAGGATGAGGTCTTCGGGCGTGCCGACCTGCACGAGGCGGGCGTCGTGCATGACCGCCACCCTGTCTCCGAGGGCGAAGGCCTCGTCGATGTCGTGGGTGACGAAGACGATCGTCCGACCCAGGTCGTGCTTGATCCTCTTGAACTCGTCCTGGAGTTGTTTCCTGAGTATCGGGTCGAGCGCGCCGAAGGGTTCGTCCATCAGGAGAAGAGGGGGATCCATCGCCAGCGCCCGGGCCAGTCCCACCCTCTGCTGCTGCCCGCCCGAGAGTTCGCGCGGGGAGCGGCCGGCATAGGTCTCGGGCGGGAGGTCGACGAGGCCGAGGAGATGCTCGACCCTCTCCCTCACCTTCTCCTTCGTCCAGCCTTCGAGGGTCGGGATGATCCCGACATTCTCCCCGACGCTCATATGGGGAAAGAGGCCGATCTGCTGGATCACGTAGCCGATGTTCCGCCTGAGGGCCACCGCCTCGACCCCCCCGACATCGACGCCGTTGATGCGGACGCTCCCCCGGTCTGGCTCGATCAGGCGGTTGATCATCCGGAGTGTCGTCGTCTTTCCCGACCCGCTCGCCCCGATCAGGATGAGGAGTTCGCCGCCGACGACCGTGAGGTCGAGGTCCCTGACGGCATACCTGCTGCCATATGTCTTCGTAAGGCCCGATATCTCGACCTTTTCGATCCGCTCGAAGAGCCTCTGGTGCGGTGGCATGGGGGGAGGAGGGACAGGCCCTATCCTGCGATCAGGCCCTCTGCGACGAGATAGTCGCGGGCGATCTGCCTGGCGTCCTTCTTCTCGACGTCGAACTGGTAGTTGAGCTGCCGCATCTTTTCGGCGTCGATCCTGTCGGAGAGGACGGCGAGCGCCGCGGTCGCTTTCTGGTCCCCCGCGATCCGGTCGTTCGCGAGGATGATCGCGTGATAGGGTGGGAAGGCCGACTTCTCGTCCTCCAGGATGCGGAGTTTGTACAGGTCCACCCGCGTATCGGTCGTGTACGGCGTTATGGCGTCCACCTCGCCGTTTTTGATCGCCTCGTACATCAGGGTCGGCGCCATCTGCCTCGCCTCCCCGAAGGTGAAGGTGTACACCTTTGCCAGTTGCGGGAGGCCGTCCTCCCTGTTCGGGAAGACGTAATCGGTCCCGAGGACCATCTCCCCGGCATGGGGAGCGAGGTCGGAGATCGTCGTCACGTTCTTCTCCCCGGCCCATACCTCGGGCACGGCGACGGTGTAGTCGTCCCTGAACCCGACCTTCGAGAGGACAGTGACCCCTTCGGCGTCAAGCCCGGTCTTCACCTCGTCGTAGACGGTGTCGGGGTCCCATTCCGTCATCTGGGGGAGTTTGAGGAGTTGCGAGTAGGCGGTGCCGGTGTATTCGACATACACGTCCACCTGCCCCTTCCTGATCCCCTCATAGAGGGTGGCGTCGTTCATGTTCGCCTTCACCTCGGTGGCATAGCCCTCCTCCCCCAGGAGAAGGGCGATCATCTCGGCGAGGATGTACTGTTCATTGAAGGTCTTCGCCCCGACGACGACCGTCTGCCCCCCCTGTCCCGGCACTCCCGCACACCCGGCGGCCAGGACGAAGGCGGCGCAGACGACGACCACCGCAACCGCTCCGGTCCTCATATCAGTCACCTGATGCACGGGTACCGTTCATCGCTGTTAAAGATTCCTTCCGCCCCACGGACCGGCAAGCCTCCGTGTCACGGTAATGATTTCTTCAATCCCCCCTTTGTCTGCGAATCCCGACACTCTCCACCTGACCGTTCCCTCCTGGTCGAGGAGGTACAGGTAGGCGCGGGAGGGATCGTCCATCCCGAGCACCTTCCTGATCCGCTTCGTGTTCTCAAAGACGGTGATGATAGAGCCGTACTTCGCAGGGTCGATGCCCTCCCGCATCCCCGCATTGATCACGCCTCCGAGAAAGAGTTCGTTCTCTTTCTCGATCACCGGCACCTCATAGAATGCGATCTTCGGATCGCCCGCAAACTCCTCCTCAAAAGGCGTCCGCCACGAGTCGATCATGGACTGGGCCCCCCTCTGCACGGCCACGGCGATCAGGGCGACCATCCCCTTCAGGTCCTTGGGCAGGATCACCTTCCTTCCTTCGAGAGAATGCCCGGAGAGAAGGGGAAAACGCGCCTCGACGACCTCTGCTGATATCCCGGCCATAGGTGCCGGACGGCGCCATGTGATATAGGGTTTCTCCCCATCTCAGATCGGCGGGGTGGAGAGGAGGATGCTCAGCCCGAAGAGGAGGGCGATCAGGATGATAATGAGGACGGCCGTCCGTGCGATGTACTTTTTCGCGGCGATCTGCTCGTAATATGCCCGCGAACCTATCTGCAGGGAGAGGGTGGCGATCAGGGCCCCGGCCATCATCCCGATGACGTTCTCCAGGACGAGAACCGTCGAGGGGAGGAGGCTTTCCCTGATGAGGACGAGGGAGATGCCCATCACCGCCGTCGGGGGCAGGAGGGCGGCGGCGATCGCAACGCCCGCGATGAGGTCGGACATCCCGCGTGCGAGGGCGAGCACCGAGGCGAACCCGAGGAGGACGGCCATGACGATGTAGATCGGGCTGACGACGGTGCGGGAGAGGATCTCGGGCGTGATGGAGAGTGGCGTTACAAAGTGGAGGAGGTAGGTCGTCGCGGCCGAGAGGGCGAAGACGCAGGAGAGGAGCGCTGCAAGGACAAGGATGCTCTGGAGGCCGTCACGCACCTTCCCGATCGAGATGTTGATCGCGAAGCCGTAGATGGGCCCCAGGATCGGGGAGAGGAGCATCGCCCCGATGATCACCGCCACATTGTTGAGAAAGAGGCCGGTCAGGGCGATGATCCCGGCGATCGAGGTGAGGACGAGTTTTCCCGCGTCAAGCCTCTGGTACGGCCGGGTGGTGTCGAGGAGCTCCTCGATCGGGGTTTTTTCCGGCTGTTCCGTCTTCTCCTCGACCTTCTTGAGGTACGGCGAGATGACGAAGTCCGGCGAGGAGACCTCGATGAGGTTCTCTCTATACCGCAGGTCGAGGAGGGGCCTGACCTTCTCGATGAAGGGGTCGAGGTCGTTGTCAGGGAGAAAGAGTTTGACCTCGTAGATCCCGTCCTCCCGGAGGACCACATGGTGGATCCCTTCGAGGAGGAGGGAGAGATTCTCGTAGTCCTCCTTTCGTGCGTTGATCAGGACTTTCTTCATCTTCGTCTCTCCTTCACTGTCATATCCACCTCTTCCTCCTGAAATAGAGGAGCATGCCGAGGGCGACGACGGCCATCAGGACCAGGGAAGTGTAGTACCCGAACTCCCACTCCAGTTCCGGCATCTGCCTGAAGTTCATGCCGAAGACGCTTGCGATGAAACTGAGGGGGATGAAGATGGTGGCGATGATCGTCAGCACCTTCATCACCTCGTTCATGCGGTTGCTCGTGCTCGACAGGTAGATGTCGAGCATCCCGGCCCCCATGTCCCGGTAGGTCTCCAGCGTCTCGATCACCTGGACGGTGTGGTCGTAGACGTCCCTGAGATAGACCTTTGTCTGGTCGGCGAAGAGGGGCGAGTCGGTCCGTTCGAGGGAGGATATCACCTCCCTCAGCGGCCAGATCCGTTTCCTGAGGTACAGGAGGTCGCGCCGCACCCCCTGGATCGCCCTGATCACGCCGGGGTCCGGGTTCTCGATGAGGACGTCATCCACCGCCTCGATCTTCTCGCCGAAGGTCTCCATCACCGTGAAATAACTGTCCACGATGGCGTCGACGAGGGCATAGGCGAGGTAGTCGGCGCCGAGTCGCCTGGCCCGCCACTTCCCTCCCCTGATCCGCTCCCGCACCGGGTCGAAGACGTCGCCCTGTCTTTCCTGGAAGGAGATGACGGAGTTCTTTCCGAGGACGATGCTGATCTGCTCGTCCACCAGGTCGCCCTCCGCCGAGTAGCCGATCATCTTCAGGATGATATAGATCGTCCCGTCGTACTCCTCGGTCTTCGGCCGCTGTTCCGTGTTGAGGATGTCCTCCAGCACGAGAGGGTGGAGGTGAAAGATCTCCCCGATCCTCCCGATGGCGGCGGTGTCCTTGAGGCCGGTCACATTGATCCAGGTGACCGACTCCCTCTCCAGGTACGGCGGGATCTCGTCGACGCCGATGCCGGCCTCCTCCCTGATCTCCTCCCAGGTGTAGTCGATGACGTCGATCTCCGTCCTTTCCTGCCCGGCGTCCCCGACATAGACGAGAGAACCGGGAGGGAGGCCTGCCTTCTCCGAGCGTCTCCGTGCGGTGCCGTCCATCTCAGTCGCCCCTTTCGATATCGCAGGGGGGTGCCGTCCCGCTCCCCCGGCGTCCCGAGGCGAGGACTGTCCCGACGGCCCTGAAGGCGTCCTCGATCTCGGGGAAGTTCGGGACGCAGTGGTCTTTCAGGATACGCACCGCGCCTTTCATGCTCTCGCCGCCGAGGAGGCAGCAGACGACCATCTTGCTGGTGTTCCGCGAGAACCTGACGATCTCGTGGGCGAGTTCGACCGGGTTCAGGACGGCCGAGGGGACGCTGACGACGCAGGCGACGTCCCAGAGGTCCTGCCGGGCGATCATGACGTCGAAGACGCGGGCGAAGCGCGCGGCCCCGCCGTCGCCGATGATGTCCATCGGGTTTGTCCGGTTCCAGATCGAGGGGAGGAAGGCGTCGAGGGCGTCGCGGATCCCGGGCGGGAGCGGCGGGAGGGGGACGCCGTGCTTCTCCGCGTAGTCCGCCGCCAGGACGGCAAAACCCCCGGCGCCCGAGATGACGACGCACCTATCGCCCGTGGGATAGCCCTCCGACGCCAGGAGTTCGCCGAGCTGGAAGGCCTCTTCGAGGGATCCGGCGAGGAGTATCCCGGCCTCCCTGAAGGCGGCGGCATAGACGGCGTACGACCCGGCCAGGGAGCCGGTGTGGGAGGAGGCCGCCGCCTTCCCCCTCTCAGACGCTCCCGACTTCACGGCGATGACTGGCACCTCGGGGGTCACCTCTTTCGCCGTCTCCAGGAAGCGCCGTCCGTCCCTGATCTCCTCGACATAGAGGATGACGGCCCGCGTGTCGGGCACGGCGGCGAGGGCCGGGAGGAGGTCGGCAAAGCCGAGGTCGGCCTGGTTGCCGACGCTGACGACGGCGGAGAAACCGATGCCCGCGGGGATGCTCCAGTCGGCGACTGTCGTGATCACGGCGCCACTCTGTGATAGGAAACCGATGTGGCCGGGTTTCGGGGTGATGGGGTCGAAGGTGGCGTTGATCTTTTCGGCCGGGAGGATGATGCCCAGGCAGTTCGGCCCGAGCACCCTGATGCCCGTCGCCGCCGCGATCCTCTTCACCTCCTCCTCCCTTTCCTTCCCCTCCGCACCGCTCTCCGAGAATCCCGCGGAGATGATCACGGCGAGGGGCACCCCCTTCTCCGCGCACTCCCTGAGGACGGCGGGGACGACGGGCGCCGGCACCGCCACGACGGCGACGTCCACCTCGTCGGGGACGGCGAGGACCGAGGGGTAGGCCGTCCGCCCGAGGACGGTCGCATGTTTCGGGTTGACCGGCCAGAACTTTCCCGGGAAGGAGAGGAGGTTCCTCGTCAGGGCATACCCCACCTTCCCGGCTTCGGGGGAAGCGCCGATGACGGCGACGGATGTCGGTGCCGGGAGGGCGAAGGGGGGTCTTTCTGGGGCCGCCGCCGTCTCGGGCCTCTCCTCTCCGAAGATGACCCTTGCGTCCACCGCGCACGCCCCCTCCACCCCGAGGACGAGAGGGTTGATGTCGAACTCCGCGACCTTCTCCTCCTCCAGGAACATCCGGGCCGCGCCGGCGACCGCCGCCACGAGCGCCTCCTCGTCGAGGGGCGGCATGCCGCGGTAGCCCGTGATGAGGGGATAGCCCCTGATGCCGCGGACCATCTCCCTGATCCTCTCCTCCCCTGCCGGGAGGACGGAGAAACCGACGTCTCTCAGGAGTTCGACGAGGACGCCGCCCGACCCGAAGGTGAGCACCTTCCCGAACGCGGGATCCGTCGCCCCGCCGACGATGAACTCCCCCCCGCCTCCGACCTCTTCCTCGACGATCACGCCCTCGATCGCGGCGCCGGGGTGCCGCTCGGAGACGGCGGCGAGGATTGCGTCGTACGCCTCCATCGCCTCCTCGCGGCTCCGCACGCCTGTCCGCACCCCTCCCGCGTCCGACTTGTGGACGATCTCCGGGGAGACGACCTTGACGACGACCGGGTAGCCGATGGCGTCGGCCGCGTCCGCCGCCCCCTGTCGGTTCGTTGCAACGGCATGGCGGGGCACCGGGATGCCATACCTCGTCAGGAGGGCGTAGCCCTCCGCTTCACCGAGTCGCCGGGTCATGTGCCTGCACCTCAGCGGTCAATCGGTGCCCGGCTATAAACGTCTGTCGTCATGATCCCGCCCCCTTCGAGAAGCATTATCCCCCTCTCACGCCAATACCTCTATATGGCGAACCTTACTGTAGCGGTATTCGGCCCTGCAGGATACGCAAAGGATCTCGGAAAAAAGGGGACGAGCACCGACATCACCTTCTACAACCTGAAAAAGGGTGCGCACACGGTGACGTTCATCGAACCGACCCGGTACCCTGAGCGTCTCGCCCCGCTCTTCTACGCCGCAACCCTTGCGGACGCGGCCGTCGTCGTCGTCGACGCCCTGAACGCGACCTTCGGCGAGTACCTGCTCATGCTCCAGGCAGCGGGCGTGAAGAAGGGCTACTTCGTCCTCCGCAACTATATCGCGCCCGACCAGATCAGGCCCCTCCTGAAGGGGACGCTGCTGGAGGGGTACGAGTGCGTCGAGGACGACCTCGTCGACCTGCGCGAGCGCCTCCTTGAGCAGACAGAGCAGACCGCGATCGAGCGTTCCCTTGCCGACCCGAAGAAGACCTGCGTCATCCCGATCGACCACTTCTTCAATGTCCGCGGCATCGGGACCGTGATTCTCGGGTGCGTCGCGGACGGCCACCTGCGCAAGCACGACAACCTCAAGGTGCTCCCGACGGCGAAGACCGCGCTCGTGCGGTCGATCCAGAAGCACGACGAGGACTTCGAGGAGGCGGACGCCGGCGACCGCGTCGGCCTCGCCCTCAAGAACGTCGAGGCTGAAGAACTCGACCGGGGCTATGTCCTCACCAACGACTCCTCCCTGCGGTGTGCGACCTCCGTGACCGGCACCCTGGACCTCGTGCCCTTCTGGAAGACGCCGATCACCGAGGGCATGGTCCTCCATGTCGGCCACTGGATGCAGTTCATCCCCTCCCGCGTCACCTCGGCCGAGGCCGACGGACGGTCGGTGAAGATCTCCCTCGAACTCGAAAAGGACCTGGTCTATATGCCGGGTTCGAAGGCGGTCGTCACCTACCTCGAGGGCGGGAACCTGCGGGTGGCGGGGACTCTTACCCTGTAATACTCTTTTTTTAACGGTGTAGAATCGCTCCTGAAACGAAGCTTCTTGAAACCATTTCTGATGGTTTTCATGGTAAATCGGCTCTGTAGAAACCCTCGCGGGAAAGTACTTCCTGAAGTGATAGGGGAAAAAATTCTGTTCAGAAGCGCCTGGTCCGGGGGGGCTGCCGCCCCCCATACCCCCTGCCATTAAGATAGAGGCAGGGATGACATAATCCTCCAGAACTCCGACCCTTCTTCCCGGGATCAATCCTGAGCGGGGGTCCGGGGGCGTAGTCCCCCGGCAGGCGGTAGGTGGAAGGCGGTATATCCGCGTCTTCTCTCAGGAAAGGGAGGATACATCGACCAGAGCATGATGGATTTCAAAGGAGCCAGAAGTTCAACAAATCCAAATAATCCTTCATCCGAATGACAGACGAGCATCTATAAATTATATTATTATAAAATTACCGCCCATGGAAAGCCTCCTGGATATTCTCAAGAAGATCATCCTTGCAATACTCATCCTGGTCGCCATTCTGGTCGTTGTCTTTGTATTGATCATAGGATATTTCAGCGTGTCCGCACCCGAAAGTGCACAGTCGGTCTATATCTACGAACTCACGCTCTCCACGACCGGGCCTCTGGAGAATGCAACCCTTCTGGTCCCCGTTCCCTCCAATTACAATGCGGAGTCCGGGAAAAACGAGACTGCCATCAACATCTCCCGCACCAGTTTCACGAATTTCGACAGGGACACTATCTCCGCACAGATCGAGGAGGTGAACGGCGTCCCGATGCTGAAGATCTCGGCCGACCGGATCAGTCCCCTCTACAAAAACCGTATCACGCCGATCCCGATCATGCCGGGACAGGACGAGTCCGAACTCCCGCAGCCGACCCATATCTATTCGGACCGCTATTCCGAAGAGACCCCTGAGCTTGTCGAGATGGAGATTCATATGTACGATACCTCTGTCGACCACGAGATCGATACAAAAACGCCGGTCGGAAAAGAGCCCCTCTTCATGCCGTACCGGATCGCCGAAAATATCAGCAGTCCTGACAGCGCCATGTACGGGGTCTATTACGTGAGCGCCGGGTCTTCAGGATACGTCTTCGAGACGCCCTTCATCCTCTTCTATACTGCCGATGACGAGAATGTCCTCACCATCTCCTCCGAATTTCATGCGATAAACCAGTGGTGGGTAGGGGGCTGGCAGTCGAATTCATACTGGGAGAGGATGAGGCACGAATTTCAGGGAGGGTGCGATGGCACGTATCAGGTGACGGGCATCCTGATAACCGGGGATGGGGTGTACTGATATAAAACACAACAATTTTCGCGAAGAAACGAAAAAAACCCCAGTAATGAAAATATGATCGAAATTATTATTTTTCTTGGATTTCTCCTGGCCCCGGCACTCCTGTACGGGATCTTCGAGCGATTGCCCTCCCATTGCCTGAGTGCTCTGATGCCCGTCGTCCTTGCTCTCGCCCTCTCGGTGATCGTACCGCAGTATTACCCGTTCCAGGTCATCGGCCCCGAGGCATTGGCCGGCACTCTGACGATCGTCGCCGTGCAGGTGCTCGGCATCCTGACACCCCTTCCCCTCGTGGCGGAGAGGTTCGGAGACTGGAGGAAGTACCTTCTGATCACCGCAGTCTCGGCGAGTTCCTTTTTATTCATATTCCTGCTCGGTTTTGCAAGGGACTTCAACGTGTCTCCCGTCTCCGAAGCGGCACTTCAGGCAGGGACCATCGTTCCGTTCTTCTTTTCATCGAGGCTGATGTTGACATTCCTTCTCTTCCTGATCGTGTCCGCATCGATCTGCGGTTTCATCCTCCTCATCTCCCTGATCAGAGAGGACTACCCCGATAGTATGTCAAATATAGGCTGGGTGAGCGCGGCCGTGATCCTTGCACCGTTGCTGTACGTCGCGGGCTGTTTTTTCATCGCGACCCTCGCAGCCGTCTGGTGCCATCTGACGGCGTTCATCCGTCGCCCGGGTTTTGCTCTCGCATTCCCGATACTGCTGGTGCTCCCGGTCTCTTTTCTTCTGACACGCTCTGAAATACTCATCGAACTGTACAATAAACCGCTCCTTGTCCTGCTGCTCTCCAGTATGGTCATTTCCCTCGGGATGGCGGCCGCCTTCGAGGCACTCGGATCTCTTCGTCTCTCCCGATTCAACCCGGCGATCAGCATCCTGCTGGGGGCGGCATCGGTCACGATAGTCGACCTGCTTCTGAAATATACCGGCTATCCCGACCTCTTCATCGTGATCCCCGACCACCCCCTGGCCGGTTTTGTTCTCGTCGGCATCATCGTCGCCTCCGTCCTGGTCCTCGGAGGAAAGGTTACACCGGGGTACGATCGCCGGACGTGAGGACGAGAAGTATTGAAGGAAGGTCGGAGACCCTCACTCCATCTCCCCGAGGTGGAAACCCCTCCCGATCTCCCATCCCGCACCCTCCATCCAGACGACGACTGCCGTCTCCGCCGGCACGGTCTGGTCCTCCGATGAGGCAAGACGCATCTCCACGCGTGTCGTCTCCCCCGCCTTAAGGATGAAGGAGTCCGGGGCATAGGAGACCTGCACACCTTCCGGCAGGCCGTCGGTCCGGGTGATCCTGATCTCGGTGCCAGCCTCTGAGGAGACGATGATCGGAAGGGTCGCCGATGCATTCGGCCGCAGGACGAGTTTCGGCGCTCCCGGTCGATCTGCCCTGACCGCTTCGAAGCCCGAGGCGTTCTCCGTGTCGAACTCGAAGAGGAAAGGAGACGGCCCTCCCTCTCCGGGGGGAGCGTTGATGATCGGTTTGTCCAGGATGTCGGGCTGGAATGTGGGGGGCGTCGGGACAGGCGTCGTCGTGCCCGGCCCTTCCCCTGTCATGCACCCTGTCGTGAGAATGGTGCATCCCAGAAGGACGAGGAGGAGCAAAAGAGTCAGAAATCTTTTTTCTCTAATCATACCTGCTCATTCCTCATTTTCTTCTCTTCCCCTCCGGGCCGTGTCGCCGGCCCCTGCGTGAGACCTGTTCAGATGTCCACGGCCGATAGTATCCAGGTATTGTATATATCAATTCTGTACCGATCGTCTTCACATCAGGAAAGTGAGAAACCCCGTATCACCGTAAAAATCCACAAAAATATGCGACAGATCCTCCTCCCAGATCGCGCTCATTTCCGCCCCCTATACTGCCCCTCTCTTCCCCTCCACGTCTCCAACCTATCAGGGGGTTCTGTGCCACCCGGCAAACCCATCCCCGTCCCGATAGGGATGTGTATTCCAGGTCACGATCCCCGAAACACTCCGAAAATAGCATTATTCTCAATCCCGCCCATACAGGCCGGATCGAGAGGGCGGAAATATGAAATAGAGGCCAGATCGGGGGGATGATCCCCTCCCCCAGAATCCTCTCTCACGTCCTCCTGAACATCGCCGCCAGTTCGTCGGGGGAGAAGGAGAGGATCGTCGGCCGACCATGGGGGCAGGTGTACGGGCTCTTCGTGTGGGCGAGCTGGTCGACGAGGCGGCGCATCTGCTCGCGGGTGAGGGGGTCGCCGGCCTTGATCGCTCCGCGGCAGGCGACCCGTCTTGTGATCGCCTCCCGCCTCCCCACCGGGTCGCGGGTGGCCTCGCGCACGAGGGCCGAGACCAGGTCGCGGACCACCGCCGGGTCCTCCATCCGCCCAAGGACGATGGGGATCGCGCTCACCGCGTAGGTGTCCGGCCCGAACTCGTCGAGGGCGAACCCCTCCTCCTCGAGGGCCGGCAGGGCGTCCTTCACCAGTTCGGCCTCCTGCGCCGTGAAGGTGATGAGCACAGGCACGATCAGTTCCTGCGTCTTCTGCCCGTCCTGCTGCTTCTCCGTCACCTGCTCGTAGAGGATGCGCTCGTGGGCGGCGTGCTGGTCGATGACGATGAGGGAGTTGTTCTCGGCCCTGCCGACGATGTAGGTGGCGTCGACCTGGCCGAGGATTTCGATCTCCGGGAGGAGGTTCCTTTCGGCCGTGACGAGAGGGAGGGAGGTCTGCCTCAGGCGCCTGTCGGAGCGTGCGTAGAGTGCCGGCGCCTCCGCGATGCCGGTCGTCCTCGCGGGGATTGGAGGGGCCGGTCTCCATGCCGGCGCCGGGCGTGCCGCAGGGGCGGAGAGGAGGTTCCTCCCGTCCAGCGCGGCCCGCACCGCCGCGGCGACGGCGTCGCAGATCTCCCTCTCCCGGCTGAGGCGGACCAGTTTCTTCGTCGGGTGGACGTTCACGTCCACCTGGGCCGGGTCGACGGTGAGGGTGACGAAGGCGACAGGATAGCGGTCTGCCGGGAGGAGGGTGCCGTACCCCTCCTTGAGCGCCCGCACGATTGCGGGCGAGGAGACGGGGCGGGCATTGATCGAGAGGAAGACCTGGTACATGTCGGCGCGGGAGTGCGCCGGGCGGGAGATGTAGCCGCCGACCCTCACCGCGGGGGCCTCGAAGTCGAGGGGGATGAGGTCGGCGTGGAGTTCTGTCCCGAAGAGGGAGGCCGCCGTCTCCCGCAGGTCGGTCGTCCTGTGGGTGGCGACCCTCTCCTTCCCGTTGTGGACGAGGCGGAAGGAGACCTCGGGGTGGGCGAGTGCGGTCCTCTCGACGACCCCGTGGATATGAGCGAGTTCGGTGTGGAGGGACTTGAGGAACTTCCGGCGGGCCGGCGTGTTGAAGAAGAGGTCGCGCACCTCCAGAGTCGTCCCTTCGGGTGCGCCGACCTCCGCGACCTCGGGCGCTCCGCCGCCCCTGATCCTGACCTTCGTCCCGGCGATGACCTCGCCCCCCTTTGGCCTGGTGGTCAGGGTGACGTCGGCGACAGAGGCGATGCTCGCCAGCGCCTCGCCCCTGAAGCCCATGGTGGCGACGCGGTCGAGGTCGTCGATCCTGGCGATCTTGCTCGTGGCGTGTTCCTTGAAGGCGAGGACCGCGTCGGCGCGGTCCATGCCGACGCCGTTGTCCTGAACCCTGATCACGGTGACATGGGTGCGGTCTGTCGTCACCTCCACCCGCACCAGGTCGGCGCCGGCGTCGATCGCGTTCTCCACGAGTTCCTTGACGACAGACGCCGGCCTCTCGACGACCTCGCCGGCGGCGATCTGGTTGACCGTCCTCTCGTCGAGGACATGGATGACAGGTTCGGTCATGGCGACCCCTCCTTCCCGGCGAGAGCCTTCAGTTCATAGAGTGCGTCGAGGGCCTCCCGGGGAGTCAGGGCGTCGGGGTCGATCCTCTTCAGGGCCTCCACCGCGGGGTCGGGGTCCGCCCGCGCCTCAGAGGACGGGAAGAGGAGCATCTGGGTGAACTTCCTCTGCTTCGGCCCGCCCGACGCCACCTCCTCCTCGGTCGCCTTCAGGATCTTCTCGGCCCTCTGCGTCACCGCCCGCGGCACGCCGGCAAGCCGGGCCACATGGATGCCGTAGCTCCGGTCTGTGGCGCCGGGGATGATCGTCCGCAGGAAGACGATCTCCCCGCCCGTCTCCTTCACCGCGAAGTGGTAGTTCTTCACCCTCTTCAGGTCGGCCTCCACGTCGATGAGCTGGTGGAAGTGGGTGGCGAAGAGGGTCCGCGGCCCGGTCTTTCCCGTGCCGTGGAGGAATTCGATGACGGCCCTTGCGATGGAGTAGCCGTCGATGGTGCTCGTCCCCCGCCCGATCTCGTCGAGCACGACGAGGCTCCGCTCTGTGACATTGTTCAGGATGTTCGCGAGTTCCTGCATCTCGACCATGAAGGTGCTCCGCCCGCTGGAGAGGTCGTCCGAGGCCCCGACGCGGGTGAAGACCCTGTCGACGATCCCGAGGGATGCGTGGGCGGCCGGGACAAAACTCCCGATCTGGGCCATTACCTGGATGAGGGCGACGGCACGCATGTACGTCGATTTCCCGGCCATGTTCGCGCCGGTGATGATGAGGACCTGGTCGCCGCCGCCGTCGAGGAGGGTGTCGTTCGGGACGAAGGAGCCCGGTACCATCTCCTCGACGACAGGGTGGCGTCCGGCCCGGACCGCGGTCCTGACAGAGTCGTCGAGGACCGGCCGCGTATAGTCGTTCCTCTGTGCGACCGCGGCGAGGGCCGCGTAGACGTCGAGGACGCCGATCGCCCGTGCCGTCTCCTGGAAACCGGGGACGGATGCGGCGAGGGTGGCGACGAGGTCCGCAAAGAGTTCGGCCTCCAGGGAGAGGAGGCGCTCCTCGGCATTGGTGATGAGCATCTCCTTCTCCCGCAGGTCCGGGGTGGTGAACCTCTCGCCATTTGCGGTCGTCTGCTTCCGGTCATAGTCGTCCGGCACGAGGGGGAGGTTCGGCTTCGTCACCTCGATGTAGTAGCCGAAGACCCGGTTGTACCGCACCTTCAGGGACTTGATCCCTGTCCTCTCCCTCTCCTTCTGCTGGTACTCCGCAATCCAGTCCTTCCCCGACCCGGAGAGGCCCTTCAGTTCGTCGAGTTCCGGGCTGTAGCCCTCCCTGATCACGCCGCCGCCCTTGAGGTTCGCCGGCGGGTCGTCGACGATCGCGCGGGCGATGAGGTCCCTGACCGCGGGGAAGTCGGAGATCTGGTCGATTGCCTCCCTGACCCGCAGGGGGAGATCGCCCTGCAGGGTCTCTTTCACCTCCGGCACGGTCTCGAAGGACGTCCTGAGGGTGACGAGGTCGCGGGGCGTCGCGTTCCCGTAGGCGATCCTGCCCGCGATCCTCTCGATGTCCGCACAGCCGCGGAGGAGGTCCTGGAAGGTCTCCCGTGCCGGGGTGTTCCCGACAAAGTACTCGACGGCGTCGAGGCGTGCGTCGATCTCTGCCCTGTCGAGGAGGGGGTTGACCAGGTACGCCCGCATCGTCCTGCTCCCCATCGAGGTCCGCGTCCTGTCCAGAACATGGAGGAGCGTCCCCTCCTTCCCCTCTCCCCGGATCGTCTCGGTGACCTCGAGGTTCCGGAGGGTGATCGCATCCAGGGACATCCTCTCGGCGGTGGACCGCACAGAGAGGCCGGTGATATGGGAGAGGTCGGAGAACTGGGTCTCGGTGGCGTACCTGAGGGCGGCGCCGGCGGCCCTGACCGCCGCCTCCATCCCCTCGCAGCCGAAGCCCTCGAGGGAGACGGTGCCGAAGCGGTCGAGGAGAACCTGCCGCGCCCGCCCGGCCGCGAACGCCCCCTCCTCATAGGGGGTGAGGAGGACGCCCTGGGCGGAGAAACGCTCGCAAAGATCGCCGGTGAGGGTGCCGGGGACGATGCACTCCTGCGGCCTGTACCTCTCCACCTCGGAGACGACCTCGCCGCCGTCCCTGCACTCCTCGACGAAGAACTCGCCTGTGGAGATGTCCAGGAAGGCGAGGCCGAAATCCGCACCATTCGGGCAGAGGGACATCAGGTACCGCGCCCCCGGCGAGGCGATCATGGAGGCGTCGATGACCGTGCCGGGGGTGATCACCCGGACAACGCCCCTCTTCACGATACCCTTCGCCTTCTTCGGGTCCTCGAGTTGCTCGCAGACGGCAACCCGGTAGCCCTTCGCGACGAGGCGGGAGACGTAGGTGTCTGCCGCATGATAGGGCACGCCGGCGAGGGGCATCTTCTCCCCCTCCCTGTCCTTGCCCCGCGAGGTGAGCACGATGTCGAGTTCGCGGGAGACGATCTCGGCGTCATGACCGAATGTCTCGTAAAAGTCCCCCATGCGGAAAAAAATGACACAGTCAGGATGTTTTTCCTTCATCGCATAGAACTGCCGCATGGCAGGGGTCATCTTCTCCTCGGTCATTCTGTATGAGTTCGGCCGTGTTCCTATAAGGTGCTTTTTTTCGGGGAATGGGAGTATTCAGGAGAGTGACCACACCTTCTCCGCACGGTGGAGGATGAGCATCATGCTCTGGTCGGATCGCAGGTCTCTATCCGGGAGACTCGGAACGCGGTAAAAATATCATGAGATTATTCTGAATTTCATAAATCGCCAGATATGAATATGAGGCGTTATAAAATTATTTTTTGATAAATAGCAGCACCTGAAACCTTCGACGCTCGATAAAAAAATATCTGAAGGAAAGATGTATGGAAAACATTTCTGTCAGGCCTGAGTTCTGTATCGGGTGCAGACACTGCGAGTTTGCATGCGCGGTGGAGCATACGCCGGGCAGGGACCTCTTCAGTGCCGTCAGTGACGGAAAAATCGTACAGCGCCGTATGCATGTCTGGACCGGGACCAGTACCCTGACCATTCCCAACCTCTGCCGTCACTGCACCCCTGCACCCTGCATGGAGGCCTGCCCGACAGACGCACTCTACAGAGACACAGGTTCGGTCCTCGTGGATGAAGACCTGTGCATCGGTTGCGCCGTCTGTGCACGGGCCTGCCCGTTCGGGAGCGTCCCCCCCTTTTCGACCGACCGCAGGGTCAACACAAAGTGCGACAACTGTATCGAGCGGCGGAGAACCGGAAAGATCCCCGCGTGTGTGGAGGCGTGCAAGACAGGGGCGCTTGTCCTCGGCAGTGCCCCCCATCCTCACCATGCGAAGAGCGCAGAGGCCGCCGTCCCCGCAAATATCAGGGCATACAGGGCTGTCCTGAAAAAGATCGCAGAGTTTTGTAATGAAAGAAAGGACGAAACATACAATGTCTGATCTCCAGAGGGCACGGGATATCTCAGGAAAGAGGGTGCTCGACGACACTGACAGGGACATTTTCGAAAAGGCGGGAGACGACGATATCGAGACGGTCTGGGACCGCTTCACCTCCCAGCAACCCCGGTGTGGCTACGGCCAGCTGGGGGTCTGCTGCAACAGGTGCGCCATGGGGCCCTGCCGGATCGAACCCTTCGGGAAGGAACCGACGCGGGGTGTCTGCGGTGCAGACGCAGACCTCATCGTGGCTCGAAACCTCCTCAACGACATCTCAACGGGCGCCGCCGCCCACTCTGACCACGGCCGCGAGGTCCTTGAAGTCCTGCTCCGCACCGCAGAAGGGAAGTCGCAGGGCTACAGGGTCATTGATATGGAAAAATTGCAGGCAGTCGTTGCAGAGTACGGCATCCGGTCTGAAGGACGGAGAACGGCGGAGGTCGCCGCCGACCTTGCCCGGGCGATGCTGGAGGAGTACGGCACCCTCAAGAACAGGATCCAGATGACGGAACGTGCCCCGCAGAAGACAAAGGAGGCATGGACGAAGGCCGGGATCGTGCCGCGGGGCGTCGACAGGGAGGTCGTCGAGGCCATGCACCGGGTCCACATGGGCGTCGGCGCAGATCCTGCAGATCTCCTCCTGCACGCCATGAGGACGGCGCTCTCCGACGGGTGGGGCGGGTCCATGATGGCGACGGAAGCATCCGACATCCTCTTCGGCACCCCCATGCCGTGCACCGCCAGGGCGAATCTCGGCACGCTCAGGAAAGACAGGGTCAACATCGTCCTCCACGGGCATAACCCCGTCCTTTCCGAGATGATCGTCAGAGTGGCGGGAGACCCGGCACTCCTCAAACGCGCACGGGAAAAAGGGGCAAAGGGGATCAACCTGGTCGGGATGTGCTGTACAGGGAACGAACTATTAATGCGGCACGGCATCCCCATCGCAGGTTCCCTGCTCGACCAGGAACTTGCCATCGTCACCGGTGCGGTCGACGTCATGGTGATCGGGTCGCAGTGCATCTTCCCCTCCATCACCCACACGGCCGGTTGCTACCACACGAAGGTCGTCACCACCAGCGAAAAATCCAGGGTTCAGGGTGCGATATTTTTGGAATTCCGTCCGGAAAACGACCTCGACACCGCGAAGGAGATCATCGCACGTGCGATCGAGAACTTCCCTAACCGGAACCCCGACCGGGTCAGGATCCCCGCAAAGCCCATTCGCATGATGGCGGGTTTCTCCGAAGAGGCGATCCGGGCGGCGTTTGGAGGATCCTACAGGCCTCTGGTCGATGCGGTCGTTGCCGGGGGCATCAGAGGGGTGGTAGGCATCGTCGGCTGCAACAACCCGGCGGTCAGGCAGGACGACGGCCATGTCACGCTTGCGAAAGAACTGATCAGAAGAGACATCCTGGTCGTTGAGACCGGGTGCGCCGCCGTTGCATGCGGGAAGGCCGGACTGATGGTGCCCGAGGCGGCGGACCTGGCCGGCGAGGGACTGAAGGCGCTCTGCACTGCGGCCGGGGTCCCGCCAGTGCTCCATATGGGCTCCTGTGTCGACTGCTCCCGGATTCTGGTAATGGCCGCACATCTTGCGGACGAACTGGGCACTGGTATCGGCGACCTTCCCCTCGGCGGTGCGGCACCTGAATGGTACTCGCAGAAGGCCCTCTCCATCGCCACCTACTTCGTGGCGTCGGGGATCACCACCGTGCTCGGCATCCCGCCTCGGGTCTATGGGAGCCAGAAGGTGCTCGATATCCTCACCTCTCGTCTCCGGGAGATGGTGAACGCCTCCCTTGCCGTCGAACCCGACCCGGTGAAGGCCGCAGACCTCCTCGAAGCGGAGATCGAGAGGAAGAGGAGAGCGCTCGGGATCTGATCCCTGACAGGGAAAAGTGGAGGGAGATGGAGGAGATACTATAGAACACGGGAGTGGAGGCACCTATGTGTGACCCTGATGAGAGAAAAGAAAAAATTTTGAGTGCTGCCCGGACGATCAGGCAGAACACCCACAAGGAGACGGAAAGAGGGTTCCGCGTCGTCGTGGCCGGGAAAGGCGGAGTCGGCAAGACCACGATCACAGCGTTCCTCTCGCGCATTTTTGCACGGAACGGCCACACCGTCCTTGCCGTCGACGAAGACCCGCAGATGAACCTGCCCTATGCCGTGGGCGTGCCGCGCGAGAAGAGCGACGCCATTGTGCCGCTGACGAAGAACATCGACTATGTGGAGGAGAAGACCGGTGCCAGGCCAGGCGACGGCTGGGGACTCATGCTGACGCTCAACCCGGACGTTTCCGATGTGGTGGAGAGGTTCGGGGTCAGGGGCCCTGACGGCGTGAACATCCTTGTGATGGGAACGGTCGTGCAGGCGGCGACGGGGTGTCTCTGCCCAGAAAACACACTGCTTCAGGCCGTCGTCAGATACATCAACCTGCGGGAGGGCGAGTTTGTCCTGATGGATACACAGGCCGGCGTCGAGCATTTCGGGAGGTCGATTGCGGAGGGGTTTGACCAGGCGGTGCTCGTCACCGATCCGACATTCAACGCCGTGCAGGTCGTCAAACATGCCGCATTGCTCGCACGGGAACTGGGCATCCCCACGGTCCACCTCGTCGTCAACAGGGTGCGTTCTGAAAAGGACGTGGAGAAAGTCGGGGATCTCCTGGGCGATATGGGGGATATCTTTACCGACCGGTTCTTCTTGCCGTACGAGGAGCGGTTGATCGAGTGCGAACCCGATGTAGGGCCAATGCTCGCCGCCGTCCCGTCCTCCCTGTTCGTCGAGGGCCTCCGGGCCGTCGGGTCGGCACTGGTACGGTACGGGACGAAAGAGCAGGTGTGACCCTCACCCTCCACCGAAGACCTTCCTCTTCAACATTTCGTACGCTTCCTCCGCGATCTCCCTGACGTCCTCGTCAACGTCCCGCATCGCCGCAAGGAGGGGCCGCTGCCCTCGCATGTCGCCGAGTTGCCCGAGGGCCCATGCTGCCTTCTTCCGCACCCGCGGGTCGGGGTCGTCCATGGCGGCGATGAGGGGTTCGACGGCACGCTCGTCGCCGAGCCTCCCGAGGACGTCCGCGGCGCCCCAGCGGTATTCTGGCCTCTCGTGGGTGAGGTTTTTCAGGAACACGGCGACCATCTCCTCGTGCTCCGCGGCCCGCCTCTCATCCTTCCCTGCCATGATCCCCCATGGCGTCCAACCGGGAGAACTCTTATGGTTGTCCGCGCCACCAGAGAGGGAGGAAAGATCATGGTTGACCATCCAGGCGGAGCGAAGGTCGTCCTCCGCACGACGGCGGGCGACATCACCATTCAACTCTACGGCGACATGCCGATCACCGCCGGCAACTTTGAAAAACTGGTGAAGGAAGGGTTCTACGACGGCGTCATCTTCCACCGGGTCATCCCCAACTTCATGATCCAGGGTGGCGACCCGACCGGCACCGGCATGGGCGGGCCAGGCTACACGATCCCCGACGAGCTCACGCCCTCGAACAGGAACGACCGCGGCACCATCTCGATGGCGAATGCCGGCCCGAACACCGGGGGAAGTCAGTTCTTCATCAATCTGGTGAACAACAACTACCTCGACCGGATGCACCCGGCCTTCGGGAAGGTCGTCGCCGGCATGGAGGTCGTCGACGCCATCGGAAGTACGAGGACCGACCGCCAGGACCGGCCTGTCCCCGAAGTCAGGATCACGAAGGCAGAGGTTCTCTGAACCCTGCCCCGTCTCTTTCTATTCTTCTTCCACGACGTCGAACCAGACCGGGTCCCGGCAATCCACCGGACCGGTATAGTTGATGGTGATCTCCTCGCCCGCCCTGATGCGCCGGCAGGCCGCGACCGTGATCGTGCCAGCCTCGAAGTCCCGGCGGTGGTCGGCGTTCGGGTGATACGAGTGGTTGTACAGCGAGCCGTAGCCGAGGGCGATCGCACAGGCCTTCTCACACTCTCCCCACCCAAAGTAGTAGTTGAAGAAGTTTGTCTGGTCGATGAGGCCCTCGTCAGCCGCTCCTGCCGAGACGATCACCGGGCAGACCTCGATCACCTCGCCGGGGAGGAAGTCCCTCGCGGCAAAGACGCCGCGGCCCCGCCCTGCCGTCTCTCCGACGACGATATCGGGGGGGTGGATCTGTCCTTCGATATCCGCGCCTTCGGCGCTATCATGCAGTCTCACCGACGACACTATAGAAGAGGTGGATGCGCCCTCCTCTGCTTCTGCATCTGCCATATCTGATCAGGTGGCATGGCAAGGGAGATGAAGGTTCTTCCCCTGTCCTCATACTCAGGTTTATTATCCGCAATTCTGAATTTATACAGATATATGGACGTCAATTTCAAGCGTTATGGGCTCTACCTCATCAGGTGGCAACTCTCGACCCCGCTCCTCGCCGGCGTGCTGATCCTCCTCTCCACGATGGACCCCATCACCGCCACTATCATCGCCAACTTCATCGGCGGCCTCATCTTCTTCTGGGTGGACCGCTTCATCTTCACCTCGAAGGCCCTTGCCGCCCAGTGGGAGGTGAAGGAGAATATCAGGTGCGTGGACTGCGGAAAGGTCTGCCGCGGATACCGCCTTGTCATGACCTCCAACTACGACAGGACCGACGACCGCGCCCCCGAATTCAGGTGCGAGGCCTGCTCCGAGAAAAAGACCAGAGAACTGAGAGAACGCGGCATCGATCTTTAAGTTCAGGATCTGGAGAAACCCTCGCGTAGAGTGATCGCTTCCTGAAGAGGTCACTGTAGAATTCCCGCTCTGGAATGCCGACATCAACCTCAGTGTGAGGGTTCTCAAGAGCCCGGATCCGGACGATTTTCAGCCCCGCTCCCTCCCCCTTCATGGCACCGGGGGGGCCGGGAGATGGGAGGCATTACCCACAATCATATCGGCGGCCAGAGGGCGTTGAGTCCTGCCGGATTTCATCCTGTTTTGCCCACGGCCCCCGGTATGCCCGGATCGCTGGATCTCCCCGATATGGCCCTGAACGGGGGGTGGGATCCCCGGATCCAGGGCATATCCGGGCGTATTTGACCCGAGTCGGGTCCAAAATGTCCCCCTACATTCTGACATGCAGGCACCACGTCCATACCGGCACAGGGCGATGCCCCCCTCTTCCTTTTTGCCCCCCTCCTGATCCTCCCGATCCCCTCCGGCGCGCCCGATGCAAAACCCCTCAAAATGCCGTTCAAATAGGGTTTTCCCGCAGGATCTCTCGTTGCGCCCCGGCAACTTTTATCCCTCGCATGACAGATCTGAGAATATCTGATCAGGATAGGAGGTGAGTCCTCTATGACCTACGAGACCCAGAAGCGCTCCTCGTCCAAGGGTAAGAAGGACGCGGATGCCAAGACAGAAACTGCGCCGGTGAAGAAGAGCACCAAGTCCAACCGGCTCTGAACAGGACGGGCAGGCACACCTGCCCATCTCACATACCCCTTTCACGCACCCTGCGATGGCCCTATATTCCGGGACCATCCACTTTTCAGGGTGGAATATTTTGATCTCATCTCGATCTCGACGAGCGGCATGGCCATCATGAACCCCACGACGCCTGAGAAGGTGGTCAGTGCGGGGGAGGCGGCCGGTCTCTCCGCCGACGACCGGGTTGTGGAATTCGGTTGCGGTTACGGGACGATCCTTGCTCTCTGGGGGAAGAGGTTCGGGATCGCCGGGCGGGGCCTCGACATCAGGGAGGACGCCTGCCGCCGGGCCGTTGCCCTCCTCGAAAAGGAGGGACTCTCCCCGCGGATCGGGATCGATCTTGCCGACGTGCGGGACGAAACGCCCGACCGCCTGTACGACTGTGCCGCCTGCATCGGTTCCTCTCACATCTGGGGCGGCTTTGCCGGTGCCCTCGAGGCAATGAGCGCGTGGCTCGAGCCCGACGGCAGGATCGTCATCGGCGAGCGCTACTGGGCGCGGGACAGCGTCCCCCCTGAATTCGCCAGAGAGTGGCGCGACGTCCTCACCGAGTACGAGATCTTTCAGACGGCACGGGACGCAGGCTTCGATGTCGCGGCCATCTTCCGGGCGTCGCCCGACGACTGGGACGCCTACGAGTCGGGTAACTGGCAGGGTCTCCTTGCCTGGCTGCGCGACCACCCCGGCGATGCGGACGCCGACGAGGTGCGCGAGTACCTCTACCGCATCCAGGACGAGTACGCCGCCTATGGGCGGGAGTACATGGGTTTTGCCGTCTATGTCCTCGTCCCGTCCTGAGGACCCCCGACATTTATTGCCGTGGTCCTCCCATTGATCTCCAGATATGGAGGCCCAGAAAGAGAAGATCTCCTTCGTCGCCCGCATGCCCGACCGGCCCGGCGCCCTTCACCGGGCGGCCGGGATCATCATGCGGCACGGCGGGAACATCAACCGCATCCAGTACAGCAGGTGTATCGACCCATCCACCGTTTTCCTGGAGGTAACGGCATATCCCGAGGCGCATGTCGCCATCAGGAACGACCTCGCCGCCATCGGCTATCTCCAGACCCACCTCCCGGGCCTGAGTTTCCTGCGAATCCACGTCACCCTTCCCCATGTCCCCGGCGCACTCTCCACGTTCCTTGACCTGACGACGACCGTCGGCGCCAATATCGCGCATGTCGACTTCGACGACACGGGGAGCCATCCCGACCGCCTGACCCTCGCCCTCAGCCTGGAGGAGAGCGGGAGGGTCGACGCCCTCCTCAACAGCCTGAAGTCGCAATACCCGATCGAGATTCTCGAATACGACCAGACCGGCGACACCCTTGACGAGACCGTCTTCTATATCTGGTTCGCCCAGCGTCTGCGGCGGCTGACCGGTCAGGCCGGGGACGACTTCCTCCTCCGCCTCCTCGGCGACATGAACCACATCGCCCAGGACCTCGCCGCCCGCGGCGCCGACCCGCGGCAGGTCTTCGCGAGCGTTCTCCAGACCGGCGAGAGCCTGAACCGGACCTGCGGCGATGGCTTCTACGCCGACGTCCAGCGGGTCCGGGTGACCCTGGAGATGGAGCTCTTCTGCTTCCAGCTCCCCGGTGGGGGCAGCATCTATGTCTTCGAGACCCCTGACGAGACCATGATGGTCGACACCGGCTACGGCATCTACTACCCCGACGTCCTCGGGATGTTCAGGCACTATGGCATCGGCGACGGCACGAAACTGAAGAGGGTGGTGATCACCCATGCCGACGCCGACCACTGCGGCGCGGGCGGCTTCTACGACGCCCCGGCGTACATGCACTCCGGCACCCTGGCCGTCATCGAGACCTCGGACCGCGCCTATGGCTCCCCTGCCGAGGGTTCGGTCCTGGAGACCGTCTATACGACGATGATCAACCTCTTCTCGCGGTTCAACCCGCCGAAGGACGTCACCCTCTTCGGCGGCCCGACAGGCGAGGTGCGGGGGATCTTCCCGGTCCTCGATCGGTTCACCTTCGGCGGCAGGACCTTCGAGGTGCTGGAAAGCCTCGGCGGCCACGTCCACGGTCTGGTCTACCTCTTCTGCCCCGAGGAGGGCATCCTCCTCACGAGCGACACGGTGATCAACTTTGGCAGTCTCACCGATGAGAGGAAGGTCTACAACTCCCTCGCCGATTTCCTGGTCACCTCGGTGAACGTGGACTCGGGTCGGGCCAGAGAGGAAAGGCACGCCCTCCTCGACCTTGCGGCCGCGGTGGACCGCGACCTCGCCGCGCAGGCGAAGCGCTGTATCATCTGCGGCGGCCACGGTGCGGTCTCCGTCCTTGAGGACGGCAAATTGAAGGTCTTCGGGGAGGTCGAGCACTACACCCCGACAGGAAAAAAGGGAGACGAGACGGTCACTTTCTGATCTTCTCGATCATCTCCTCGACCTCTTCTGTCCCTTTTGCGTAATATCCCTCCTCCTCGGGGGAGAGTTCCTTCAGGAGACGGAGAAACTCGCCCGCGTGGACGATCTCCTCCTCGGCGATGTCGAGGAGGACCGCCTGTGCGAGTTTGTTGTCCGTGGACTCTGCAAGCTGCTGGTAGAGCTGGACCGCCTCGTACTCCGCCGAGACCATGAAGCGTATCGCGCGGACGAGTTCAGCATCGGTCATCTTTCGGCCGTATGCGGTGCCTGAAAACGGGTTACCAAATTCCGGCATATCATTTCCTCCGAATACCTCCTCTGCCGGGGGTAACATAAAGGCATCGCATCGGCTCCAGGGAGGTCGTCATGATCGGGATTGGGGATATTCCTCATGGTCGGATTGATGTATCCTCCTGATTTCAGGAGAAAATGCGCCGATCCTTCGCCTCCCCCTCAATCTGAGCCGGGGGACTACCTCGAAAGCCTGATGGCTTTCTCGAACTCGCTATTGCTCGTTGCCCCCGGACCCCCGATCTAAGATAGGGCCGGGAAGGGAGAGCAGAAGATCCCTGGAAGGATATTGTCGTATCCCGCCTATCCTGAGCGGGGAACGAGCGATAGCGAGTTCGAGAAAATCTCCGATTTTCGAGTGACGACCGAAGGGAGCTTGAGAAAGCGGAAAATCGAAGATTCTCCTGTTCAGGTACATCTTTGATGTGCCATGAGCCAGAGGCTTTCGATTACGACCGAAGGGAGTCGAGAAGACGGAGTCTTCGAGGGGGGCGTAGTCCCCCGGCACAGGCACTCCAGAAAAAAATTCTCCCGTCCCCCCCCCTCACCGGATCTCGATCCTCTCCCCCGTGACCATGTAGTGGATCTTCTCGGCCATCGTGCAGCAGTGGTCGCCGCACCTTTCGAGGTAGCGTGCCACCATCACGTAGTCCATGCACCGCTCGATGTTCTTCGGGTCCTCCATCATGTAGGTGATCCCCTCCCTGAAGACCGAGTACCTGATGTCGTCCACGCAGTCGTCCCTCTCGGAGAGGGTGGCGAGCGGGGCGATGTCCCTCTCTTCGTAGGCGCGGAGGACGTCGTCGACCATCGAAAAGACGATCTCGGCCATATACGGGAGGTTGAGCATCCGCCCGAGGTGGCCGGACGCGGCGAACGCCGGGACGAGCATGGCGATGTCCTTGCCGTACCGCCCGATGCGGTAGAGAGCGTCGTTCATCTTGAGAGTGCAGGCGATCACCCTGAGATCCTTTGCCATCGGCTGGTACAGGGCGATGAGAGTGAGCAGGCGCTCGTCGAAGTGGTCGGAGAGTTCTGCAAGGTGGGTTTTCCGCTGGAGGACCGCGTCCGCGAGGTCCGTGTCCCCGTCCTTCAGCGCCCTGAAGGCGTCCTTCAGCATGTCAGCTGAAAACTGTCCGTATTCGACGAACTCCCCTCTCAGGGCCTTCAGTTCGTCATGAAATTTCTCACTCATCCTTTCACCTATCCGAAACGGCCGGTCACATAGTTCTCTGTCAGTCTGTTCTTCGGGGCCTCGAAGATCTGGGTCGTCTCCCCGAACTCCACGAGTTCGCCGAGGTACATGAACCCGGTGAAGTCGCTTGCCCGCGCCGCCTGCTGCATGCTGTGCGTGACGATGATCACCGTGTAGCGCGTCTTCAGGTCCTCGATCAGGGCCTCGATCTTTGCCGTGGCGATCGGGTCGAGGGCCGAGCAGGGTTCGTCCATCAGGATCACCTCGGGCTCGACCGCGAGGGTGCGGGCGATGCAGAGGCGCTGCTGCTGCCCCCCGGAGAGGCCGAGGGCCGAGGAGTGGAGGCGGTCCTTCACCTCCTCCCAGAGGGCGGCGTCGCGGAGACTCTTCTCCACGATCGCGTCGAGGGCCTTCGCGTCCCTGATGCCGTGGACCCTCGGGCCATATGCGACATTCTCGTAGATCGACTTCGGGAAGGGGTTCGGTTTCTGGAAGACCATCCCGATCCTCTTCCTGATCGCGACGACGTCGGCTGCAGGGGAGGTGATATCCTCACCTGCGAAGAGGATCTCCCCCTCGATCCTGACATTCTCGACCAGGTCGTTCATCCGGTTGAAACATCGGAGGAGGGAGGACTTCCCGCACCCCGAGGGGCCGATGAGGGCGGTCACCCTGTTCGGCGCGATATCGATCGTGATCTCCTTCAGGGCATGACTCTCCCCGTAGTAGAGGTTGAGGTTTCTGGCCGAGAGGATTGCAGTCTCTGTCATGTTACCATCTGACATTCTTCTGGTAGTGATTTCTCAGGGCGATCGCGGCGGCATAGATCCCGACGACGAGGATGAGGAGGACGAGGGCGGTGCCGTACTGGTTCGTCTCCGCGCCCGGGACATTTGTCGCAAGGATGAAGAGGTGGTAAGGGAGGGCCATCACCGGTTCGAAGACCGATGTCGGGAGGAAGCGTTTCGAGAAGACGACGGCCGTGAAGAGGATCGGCGCCGTCTCCCCGGCGGCCCGCCCGATAGAGAGGATCGTGCCGGTGAGGATGCCTGGGAGGGCCGGGGGCAGGACGACCTGCCTGATCGTCTGCCAGCGCGTGGCGCCGAGTGCGAGGCTCCCCTCCCGTATCGCCATCGGCACGGTCTTCAGGGCCTCCTCTGTCGTCCTGATGACCGTCGGCAGGATCATGAGCCCGAGGGTGATCATGCCCGCGAGGAGGGAGACCCCGAAGTTGAGGAAGAGGACGAGGAATGCAAAGCCGAAGAGGCCGAAGACGATCGAGGGCATGCCGTTCAGGAGGTCGATCCCGCTCCTGATGAGTGCGGTGACGCGGCCGCCGCGGGTGTACTCGTTGAGGTAGACCGCCGCCCCGATCCCGATCGGGAGGGCGAAGAGGATGGCGCCGCCGACAAGGCAGAGGGTCCCGACGATTGCCGGGAAGATCCCGCCTGCCCGCCCGAGGTCGCGGGGCGCCTGGGTGAGAAACTCCCAGGAGAGGGCCGGGAGGCCGTTGATGACGATGAAGAAGAGGATAATCCCGAGGATGAAGAGAACGATCCCGATCGCCGCCCAGAGAGTGGAGAAGGCGATCCTCTCCGCGGCTGCGGGGGAGACCCGGTCACGGGCAAGGTAGGTTCCCCCCGCAACGAGGAGGACCGCGAGGGCCGGGACCGGCGGGAGGACGGCGAAGATGACTGCCGCGGCCGCAAGCACGGCGACGATGGAGAGGGCTCTCTTCACCTGCCGCCTGTCCGCTCCCGGCAATGCGGCGCCCTGCCCGGCCCTGATCCGCGCCATGATCCAGAGCGCAGCGAGGTTCACGACAAGGGTGATGAGGAGGAGGACCACCGCCACGCCGAAGAGGGCATGGTAGTGGAGAGACCCGACCGCCACCTCGCCCATCTCGATGCCGAGGGTGCCGGTGAGGGTGCGGACCGGCGAGAGGACGTTGGTGATGGGGTCCGGGATGATGGCGGCGTTTCCCGTCACCATCATGACGGCCATCGTCTCGCCGATGGCGCGGCCCATCCCCAGGATCACCGCCGCCGTGATCCCGGAGAGGGCGGAGGGGACAAGGACGCGGCTGATCGTCTGCCAGCGCGTGGCGCCGAGTGCGAGGCTCCCCTCCCGGTAGGCGCGGGGCACCGTGCTCAGGGCGTCTTCGGAGACCGAGACGATCGTCGGGAGGGCCATGATGCCGAGGAGGATGGACCCGGCCAGCCAGCTCTCCCCTGACGGCACGTCGAAGGAGATGCGGAGCCAGTCGGTGAGGATCACCAGGCCGAAGAAGCCGTACACGACCGAGGGGATGCCGGCGAGGAGTTCGATGGCCGGTTTTACGACGGCCTTCATGCGGGGCGGGGCGAGTTCTGCAAGACAGACCGCGCTCCCGATGCCGAGGGGCACGGCGATGGCCACCGCTCCGAGGGTGACGAGGAGCGTCCCGACGATGAGGGGCCAGGCGCCGTACGACGGGGTCGCGCCGGTGGGGTTCCAGGTCTCCCCGAAGACGAAGTCGACGATGCCGACGGTCTCGAAGATGGGGAGGGCGTCACGGAGGAGAAAGAGGAGGATGAAAAAGACGGTGAGTGTGGCGACGGAGGCCGCAATCAGCCAGATGAGGCCGATGGCTCTCTCCTTCGCCATGGCAAGCCTGTTCCCGGAGGAGAGGGCGTTGCGTGCTGCCTGAAGATAACTGTTCATGCTGGTGCTTCACCTCATGAGAGAGGGGGAGGACAAAATTCCTCTCCCGTCTCCCTGCCGATCAGGCGACCGGGACAAAACCCTCTTCTTCGACGATCGTCTGCCCATCCGGGCTCAGGATGAAGTCGAGGTAGTCCTTCGCAAGCCCGGTGGCCTCGCCCTTCGTGAACATATTGAGGGAACGGGCGATCGGGTAGTCGCCGCTGACGACGGCGGCGACTGTCGGTTCGACGGCCGTGCCGTTCACATCGACCTTCAGCGCCTTCACCGTGGGGTCGATGTACCCGAGGCCGACGTAGCCGATGGCGCCCGGTGTCTGGGCGATGGTCTGCTTCACCGCCCCGTTCGAGTTCTTCTCAAGCTGGGTGGGGACGAAGTCCTCCTTGTTCATGACGGCCTCCTGGAAGAACTCGCGGGTGCCCGAGGCGCTGTCCCTGCCGACGACGACGATCGCCAAGTCAGGGCCGCCGATCTCTTTCCAGTTCGTGATAGTGCCTTGGTAGATCGCCTTCGCCTGTGCGGTGGTGACCGTCTCCATGGTGTTCGAGGGGTGGACGATCACGGCGATCCCGTCCCGCGCCACGACGTGCTGGACCAGATCGGGATATTTCTCTTTCTCCGAATCCTTCAGGTCGCGGGAGGCCATGCCGATATCCGCGGTGCCCTCGCCGACGGCCTGAACGCCGACACTGGAACCGCCGCCGCTTACCTGGATGTCAGCCTGCAGGTGCGTGTCCATGTACGCCTCGGCCGCCTTCTGGGCGACAGGGAGGACGGTCGTGGAGCCGGTGACCGAGAGGCTCTCCGGTGTCGTGTCGCCTCCGCCGCCCGTGCAGCCGGCGAAGAGGGTCGCAATCATGAGAAGTGCCAGGAGAGGCACGGCAAGGAGAGGAATCTTGCTGTTCTTCACGGTATTTCACCATGAGTAAAAAGCCCGCCATATAATATAACCGGTTTCGAATGAGACTATGGCGCGCGATATACTCCGTAGAGAGTATGGTGCACTCTATAGGCCCGGGCAAAAAATATATTCTCATCCGGAAAACCCTGATACATGGAGATCAGAAAGGTGCAGGTCACCGGGGGGTCGTCCTATATCGTATCCCTCCCTAAAGACTGGGTTCTTTCCTCAAATATCAAGAAAAACGACCCTCTAGGCCTCATCGTCCAGCAGGACGGCACCCTTCTCGTCACCCCCAGGAT
This sequence comes from Methanofollis sp. UBA420, assembly GCF_002498315.1. Taxonomy (NCBI): domain Archaea; kingdom Methanobacteriati; phylum Methanobacteriota; class Methanomicrobia; order Methanomicrobiales; family Methanomicrobiaceae; genus Methanofollis; species Methanofollis sp. UBA420. Next base: position 515,134 of record NZ_DAGX01000002.1, on the reverse strand, counting down.
CGATGCCGTCGCCACCCAGAGGACGAAGGAGTTCCCGGTGAGCGCAACCACCGACCAGGCCTTCCTGTACCGCTGTCTTGTCGGGGCGTACATCGCCGGGTACACCACGATCACCCTCCGGGCGCAGGGGAGGATGCCGCCGTCCATCAGGATCCGGGTCAGGGAGTTCACCCAGATGGCCATCGGGCAGGAGGTCGTGGAGGAGACCGAGACCTCGATCACCATCAAGGACCTGCTCAACCCCGTCGAGATGCCCTTCGAGAAGACGATCACGCGGATGGCGGTGATCGCAAAGGGCATGCACCAGGACGGCATCGAGGCCCTGCGGTCCGGCAACCAGAAACTTGCCGAGGACGTCATCGTGCGGGACAATGACGTGGACCGTCTCCAGTGGCTCATCGCCCGTCAGTGCCACCTGGTGCTCGGCGACCCCGCGGTCTCCCGTCGGATGAACGTCACCCCGGCGGCGGCGATGAGTTATTTCCTCACCTCGCGGATCATCGAGAGGATCGGGGACCACGGCACCAGGATCGCAAAGAGCGCGATCGTCCTCCTCAAGGAGGGAATCGACACCGGGATGACGGCGATGATCAGTGAGGCGAGCGGGACATCCCAGGCGATCTTCGACCGTGCGATCTCGTCTCTCTTCGGCGAGGACTTGAAAGGGGCCAATGAAGCCATTCAGCAGGTCGCCGATCTCGAAAAAAAAGCGCGTGCGATCAACAAGGCGGCGCTGAAGTACGCCCCTGTCACTGCGACGGCGCTTGTCTCGCTTTCCGACAGCATCAGGAGGATCGGGGAATACTCTACCGACATCTGTGAGAACACCATCAACATCCTCATCGACCGGGAGGCCGGGGGCAAGCATTAACCGGGATGACTGGTATCTCCTCTCCCTATGGCTGAGGGTACCGATCTGGTGGAGGTGACCGACACCACATGGGAGGCGACGGTCGAGAAGGGGAAGGGGCCTGCTGTGGTGATGTTTTACAGCCCCACGTGTCCCTTCTGCAAGCAGATCGAACCTTTCTTCAGGCAGTTCGCAGGAGAATACAGGGGCCCGATCCTCTTTGCACGCCTGAATGTGGTGGGCAATGGCTGGACGGCCGAGCGCTATGCCGTCCGTCACACTCCCTCGTTCCTCTTCTTCTGCGGTGGGAAGGTAGTCCAGCAGATCGTCGGTGCGGCCTTCCCCGCACTGCTGAAGAAGAACATCGACGATTTCCTGAGGCATGGCGAGGGGTGTGCACGGAGCAGCACGGAGATCGACTATGATATCAGCGGGTATGCATGACCAACGTTCGCGCCGAAGAAGAGGTGTCCCTTTCCCCGCTCTCCGGGAATACATCCGGCCTCCAGGAGGTCGAACAAAAGTAAGACATCAATCAGAAATATAAATCCCCGAACAAAAGAATAAGATTTATATATTGCAATCTACAAGTGTAAGTAGGAGCGAACAGGGGTCTCAGCGACACGTCCCCCCCGTATATATGTGTCTTTTTTCTGGGATGCCTGTCCCTCCACTTTTTTGACGACGTTACCTCAGACCATCCTCCTGACCGTCATAGCAACATACCTGAGGGTGATCCCTGCCATCAGAAAGAGGACGCCGAGCAGCGTGAATGTGCCTCCCAGCAGCGACGTCCAGAAGGGCAGGACTGCTGTGGCCGCATAGGCCGAGAGGGCGGTGACACCGAAGGCGATCCCCCCCACCAGGGCTGCGATGCCGATGACGCCGAAGGTCAGGAAAGGGTTGCTGTACTCCATCGTCCCGACGATGCTCCGTAAGACACCGAAACCATGGGTGATCGGATTTTTCTTGTGCTTGTTGGGCACGTCGTACGTCACCGAGATGGGCACCTCCTTGATGGCGATCCCCTGTGCCGAGAGGCTGGTGATCATGTCCGATTCGACATTATAGTCCTTCGACTCCATGGTGAAGCGTTCGATCGCGGACCGGCTGAGCACCCTGAAGCCTGACTGGGAGTCGGTCGTCGTATGCCGGGCGTTGAAGTTCGTCATGGTCGTGAGGACCATCTGGCCGAGTTGACGGTATTTCGGTATCTTGTTCTTGCTGCTGAGGAAACGCGACCCTATGACAAGGTCGGCCGTTCCTTCTTCCACCGGCTCCACCAGTGCCGGGATCTCGCGCGGGTCGTGCTGGCCGTCGCCGTCAAGGAGGACGATGAAGTCGAATGCACCGTCCTGCGCGTATTTCAGTGCGGTCTGGACCGCACTTCCTTTGCCGCTGTTCACGGCATGGGTGATGACCCTCGCTCCCGCTTCAAGGGCGATGACCCTGGTGTCGTCTGTCGACCCGTCGTCGATGACCAGGACTTCATCGACATATTTTCGTGTCTGCAGGACAACTGAACCGATGGTAACGGCCTCGTTGTAGCAGGGAATGGCTGCAAGTGACTTCCTTGTTATGGACGTTTGTGTGGGGCGGTATATGACCGTCCCAAAAGATCTGGCCCCGCTGATACGGTTTTTTTCCAGATCCGGCCGTACGATCTCGGCCAGAGGTGAACTCATATGAGCTGTTATTGGATCGTATTCCGGGCGTACGTACGCGTCATTTGGTAAAATTGTCAATGTCCCTCGGTCCCCCCCGGGATCGCACCGATGTGCTCTCTCGTGAAGGACTCTAATAGGAGATTCGATATTTATATCTTTCCTCCTCCGACTTGGGGGCTTCTCGTCCCGGTGTTCTCCTATTTCTGGAATCATCCGGAAAAACGGGGATATTTCCGGAGTCCTGTCATGAAAAGTGAGTTCAGGGATGAAATTGGTCTCATTTCCTGTCCGGACCACTCGTGGCGGCAAGAGTGCTCTCTCGGGAGAGGGGGCGGGTCGGAGGGCGACCGCGGCAACATGCCGATCTAGGCTGCTCTGAAAACATCTGCCCGCCCTTTCTTTCTTGCCCGGCTATGTGACGGTATCGCCGGCGAGGATACTCCCGTACTGCGAGCAGTCGGTGACCTCTTCGAGAGATCTCTGATCGGCAAAGGGAGGGGAGCCCTACCTTGCCGACGAGGGAGTCTCTTTTCCCGATCCCGTGGCTCGCATCGAGAAACCGCCTCATCTGCACCCACATATTCCCAACACGCGTGGGCGTCCCGAAGATCGCGGCGCTGGCTGCGCCGAGGTCTCCCGGCAAGCATATCGGGATATGTACCTGAGCCCAGGTACGTGCGGCTCACCTCTGCCGACGTGATCCCCGGCCGTAAAGAGCATCTCCCATGGCCTGCAATCTCATAGGGATGGACCTTCACCAGAAAACTCTCGCCCCGATAGACCGATTTGGCCAGATGATCGCCGACATCGAGGCTGAGACCGATGCGCTCCTCGGCTACCCTGATGCAGACCTCGTCCGCATCATCAGGGAGGTTGGGTTCTCCTGCACCTGCTGTGGCAGGTGCTGCACGCGGGAGCTTAACGACCATGTGTTTCTCCTCGATGGCGACACCGAGCAGGTGAGGACGATCGATCCTTCTGTCCTGATGCCCGCGCCGTACTTCGAGTTCTGTGATCAGAGCGGGATTTTTTATGTCTCCGGCTATGCGCTGCGGACACGGGAAGACGGGACATGTGTCTTTCTCTCAGAGGAGAGACGGTGTACCATCTATGACCGCCGGATGGCCATCTGCAGGGTATACCCCTACATGCTCCACCGCGAGGAGGGGGAGGACGGCACCGTGGACTGGCGGCAGATCAGCGGACTCAACCAGCACGGTGAGTACTATGCCTCGATCGGGGAGGATGAGGCGCGCGAGATCGCCCGCGAGGTGAGGGCCTATGAAGAGGCGTACCTCGAGCAGGAAGTGGCGTTTCTCAGGTGCCTTCGGGACTACTTCGCCGCTAACGATCTGCGGCATATCCAGAAGGTCTATGACCGGCAGATGGCCTCATTCCGAAAAGGGGTGCCGGTGCCGGTGCGTGTCTACTGCCGGGGGACATTCGAGGAGATGACGGCCGTCTGCGGGGATTATGGCGTGACATCTCGCAGGGTCGGGAAGGTCAGGCGTGCCTGATCAGGGGGGCAGGGGAGGGTCGGGGCATCGCCATCTTTTTTATCAGGCATGATCAACGTATAGTGCATCCGCGCCCCAGTGGCTTAGTGGCATAGCGGCTGACTTGTAATCAGCAGGTCGCGAGTTCAACTCTCGCCTGGGGCTTGGAGACGCACGGTAAAAAGCCCTTTTTCTGAAAGGGGGTGTCTCCGTGCAGTTTCCCCTTTTTCTGATGTCCAACAACATCATACCGCAGGTGATCCCCTCTCCCGCGCGGGCGAGGGCTTCCACGGCCTTTGTCTTCGTCGGCGCACCTCTCCCCGCTCCTGTCTTCCCTGAGGATTTACACAGGAAATGATATCATTTCTACTCAACACTGTTAGAAAGAGGGTGTGTGTACTATAATCGTGCACACCTTTCACACCGTGCACAGGGGGGGTTGGGTGGGATCACCCCGTGCACGGTGTGGGTGGTCGGTCCCTGGTGCCGACCCAATCACAAAATGATCGACACCGTTGATGTGGGGCGTCCCCATGGTCCGCGCATGGCGCGCAGCATCTCCCAAATTGCGCGGTGTGGCGCGCATCGTATCGCATGAATCGATCCGCACCGGTTCGATACGGCGGTGTCTGATGTCCACGGGTTCGACGTGTTTTTGCAATCCCTCCTGCGTGTGGGGGGTTGCGATAAATTGCGATACGCAAAATGTTTGCGATAAATTGCGATACGATGCGCGCCATACCGGAGGGGGAGTTCCACAGGAAATACTATCTATTCTACTCCACACTGTTAGAAAGAGGGTGTGTGTACTATAATCGTGCACACCTCTCACACCGTGCACAGGGTTGGCGAGGGATCACCCGTGGGCATCGGGTGTCCTGTCGCCGAAAAAGAGAGATGATGATCGTCGGGGAGGGCGTTCCCTTCTATTGGTCCCCTTCCGGGGCGGTTCTTCAGGCTTGGGCGGTGCAGTCGGGCATAGACATTTCTCACACTCCGGGTTTTGCGCCCTCCTCGCCGGTTCCCCTCGGGCCCTGGGCATGGGCCGTCATCGGGGCGGGGGGTCACGCCACTATCACGGGTGAGGGTGCGGGCCTCCTTGGGGGGTTGCCTGCATCACCGAAGCCACGCTTCAGGGCGGGTCGGTCGGTGGCCTTCCTCGCCTCAGGGTGTGGGGAGATGTCGGCGGGGGCGCTGACCATCGCCGCCGTCCTGAAGCCTCGATACACGTCTTCCACCTGCGCCTTGCTCGCGTAGAGGGTCGGGAGGACCGGCATACCCACGTCGATCCTGAGGGCGATCCCCTTCCCGCTGCGGCTCATGTACGCACTCCCCACCCGCTCGATGGTGTCCACGTCGGTGGTGCGGGTGACCTGGTAGAGGGAGACCCCTTCGCCGTGGTCGATCAGGTTCCGGGCATCCGCCGCACCGATCACGAGGTTGCCACCCTCGCGGGCTTCAAGTTCGATCCTCAGGGCCTTGTGGAGTCGGGTTATCTTTCCTGCCTTTGCCATCATCTGTCTCATCTCTCGTTATAACATAGTTATAACTCAGAAAGATATATACTTTTCTATAACAATGTTATAACATGGAGAAATTTACTGTGACCATCGGCGGGTTTGAACAGGTAGAAAAGAAGGCCATCAAGGTGGGCAACGGGGCCGGTGTCCTCGTTCCTAAAAGGTGGTTGGGTCGCCGGGTTCAGTGCGTCCTCCTGGAAGAACCTGAGGGTGAGGAGGAGTAACCACAATCTTGGGGTGCGTCGCTGCGTCGCCGTGCGTCGGTGTGGGTGCGTCGGTTCGGCGAGGGGAGGATATTTTTCCACTGGGGCGCTTATATCTCCCTTTTTCTTGGGATACCGGCCTTATGCCCTCTGATGGGGCGGGGTGCGGTCCCTCTCAGGCCGATATGGGGCCGTTTCAAAAAAACAGTGTGGAGGTGATGGGCTCATCGCCGCCGGTCCACATATCTCCAGAAGAACCCCGTGATCAAGGCATAGACCGCCGCCTTCAGGGGGGCGCGAGGGTAGCCACACCGGGCGTTGATGACTTGTGCGATCCCGCCTGCGTCGGCCCTCGTGACTTCGATCCTCTCATTGGTTCGGGGGTCGATCAAGACCGCATCGTAGAGGGGGACCGGCTCACCGGAATACCGCCGCACCCGGGCGATGCAGAAGGGCGAGAGGAGGACCGCCGGCCGCCGGGGGTAACTCTGATAGATCCCTGGGTGGTCGGGGCTGGTGCTATTCGAGACCGATCCCGGACCACACCGGGCGAAAAACCGCACCGGCATTTCATACCACAGTGACGGCGTGGGTGCGCTCTGCGGGGCGTCGGTGTCGGCGCTCATGCCCTCACCTTCTCTTCTGCAAGGGTCGCCTGCGCGTTTGCCACCCAGTGCCGCCCTCTGAGAATTTCGGGGCATGGCGGGGCGGCGGCGTCCGAGTTCTCCGCATCAAAGTAGTACCGCCGGGTGATCTCCCTCCACTCCTGCGGGCCGGGGACGGTGTAGAGGCTCACCTGCTTGTTCTCGCCCTTCACCCGGGTATCAATCCCGTTTGTGTGGACGGCCGGGTAGGTCTCGATCCTCCTCCGCTCCACGTCCATCCCGATCCCGGTAAGGGCGGAGGTCACCGACTTTGCAGACGCCTTGAAAGAGTCGGCGAGCATGGGGGGCGTGACCACCTGGAGACGGTCGGCGAGATCGTAGAACTGTGCATACTTCGGATCATCCATCATCGTGGTATCCCCTGTGGCGAGGGAGAGGGCGAGGTTGAAGAGGCTGCCTTCCCACGAAAGGGAACGCTGCTTCTTCAGTTCGGCCTGCCGGGTCTTCATGTATCCCCGGAAACGATCTTCGCCATCGGGGAAGACCTGGAGCACGATGGAGAGTGGGCGCAACATCTGCTTGAGCCGGGGTTCCACGTCGATGTCAGTGCAGTCCATCAGCCTCTCACCGTCGATCTCGTTCCAGTGGTGGAGAACAAAGACGGCGATGTGGGCACGGATTTTCTGCATCTCCTCTGCATAAGTGCGGTCCAGATCCACCGGGATGTCTTTGCGCTGCGTCTCGTGCGGGGTGACCGACAGGCACCTACCCTCTGTGGCTGTATCGCCGAAGGGCTGCCGCATGGCGATCACCTTCGGACCGAAAGGATCAAAGAACTCCTGTCTCTTCGGGTCGTTCTTGTCACTAATTACGTAGTATTGCCCACGCTCGAACCCCAGATTCAGGAACTTGATCATGGGATTCTGGTACCCACCGGAAAGGTCCGATTCATCGATCCTGAGGGTGCCTTTCCACTTCTCGTTGGTACGCATGATCCCGGACTGACTGCTTGCGCCCCCGGCGGTGATCGGATAGAAGCACAAGTCCGACACTGTGCGGGCGATCCTGCTCTTCCCCTTGCCGGTGTCGCTGATCAACCTCAGGTAGGGGGAGGTGCTGCACTTCTGGTATACCCAAGACATCATGGCATAGTAGACAAACAGTTGATATTCATCGTCTTTCACGTCGGTGTACTTGTAGAGATGGCGGGTGATCATATCGTAGAGGTCACCCGGGGCGAGGAGGGCGGCGGCCTCCATCTCCTCCTTCCGGGGGAGTCCCACGATCTCTACCAGGTCGCCGGTGTCGGGGTGTCGGTCGAGGGGCCGGGGGTGGACCGTCTCGCCGTTCTTGTCCGTCACCGTCTCGTGGAAAGAGAGGGTGCCGTCCTCGTCCACACCTGCGAAGAGGAAACGCTGATCGGCGGTGACCACGTCCAGATAGATCCCGCTGTCGGTGATCACGTGCGACTTCAACTTCTTCGGCGGCTCCTCCTCTTCCTTCGCCTTTTTCCCGGCCTTCTTCTTCGCCTTTGCGCTGTCCTCGGAGTAGGTGCGGGTGGTCCCACGCGTCGCTGTGGAGATGGTGATCTGTCCGTACGTCTCCGCTCCCCGGTGCTCGTCCCATTTCGACCGCATCAGGCCGGACCGCCTGAAGAGTCGGTCCATCTGTGTGGGGTTTCGGTCGGTGTAGTACGCGAGGTAGTTGCAGAGGGCCTGATCTGCGGCGCTCTCGTCGCCTCCGTGCTCTGAGGTGTCACCCTCCCACAGACGGGTGAACTTGTCGCCGTTCTTGCCTGCGGTGCAGAGGGCGATCACCTCCTCGTCGGTGCGGCCCTCCGCCGTCACTGTGGGCGAGGGGGCCGGGGCCTTCTCCTTCGGTGCGGGTGCCTGCTCCTCCTCCGGCCCCGCAACCCTCACATACAGGGCCTCGATGCTGCCGGGCCGGGCATTCATCACATCCGCGGGCGTCCCCTCGATATGGTTCCCGGTGACGGTGAAGAACCGGCCTGTCACGTACATCTCCAGGTCTCCACGCCTGCACCGCTCGCCGGGCTTCTCGCCGTGGGTGATGACGTGGGCACCGGTTCCTGAGGGGGAGAGTTCGGCGTAACTGCCGATGCTCATGATCTCTTCGAGGACACCGGACTTCCACTCGCCTGTCGTCGGGTCTCTGACGGCATCCCAGTCTATGCCGGTCCAACCGTCACCTAAGACGAAACCGATCCCGGCATAGTGCTCCCGGACCTTGGCGGCCTCCTCATAGGGTGTCCACGTGGAAGGGTCGGTGCTGCTTGCCCTCGCTCCGGTCTTGGGGTTGTGTAGAACCTTGGTCCTCTTGCCGTCCCTATACTCGTATCCCCAGGTGACCCACCGGGGGACCGCTCGCATGGAGGGAGGGAATGTGGCGTCGATCCCGTCACGGTGGCGGGTGTCCAGGGTGCCCGGGGATGTTTCTCCACACTCTACCGGGTGCGTTGGTGCTCGTGCGTTGGTGCTCGATGATACGGCGTTCTTCGAGGAAGTGATCTTCCTCCCGGTCGCCTGTGCTGCGGTGATCGGGTCGTCGGCGTCGGCGATCCCTGTCATGTCCTCACCGGCCGTGGGGTGTGGTCAGTTGTCGCCGGGGAGGTCCGGCCCTCCACGAGGTGCCACCTCCCCCTTCTGATCAACTCTTTTGCGACGAGTCGGTGAAGAGTGTCCATGGCTGCGAGGGTGTCAGGGGTGATAGTGAAACCGGGGATCGGGCGAGGGGTTGCGGCGGGGATGTCGCTCATACACTCGCCTCCACGGGGGGGTCTTCGAGTCGGACCGGACACCAGGAATATCGGCCGGCGTCGCCGCATACCGTCCCGTCGCTCCTGCACCGGGTGGGCACTTGGTGATCGGGTGAGGTATAAGTATCAGAAAAGTCAACTATCAATCACCTGCGCCCCCGGAGTTTGGGGTGTTCTCCTGTGATCCGGAAGGATTACAGGGTTCTTGCAGGCCAATTGGGGTCGAGTCTTGGTTGGTTGCCGGGCACCCGACCCCTACTTCGTCTTCAGCCTTCGCCGCAGCGAGAACCACCGTCAGCGTTTTGCTGAGACTGATCTTATGCGTCCTCGCATAGGCATGGAGGCTCGCGGGGATCCTCACCGAATTGTGAACGGTTGGCTCCCGAATCGCTTCTCCCTTGTGGATTATCATCGATCTCATCTTCAGTACTCCATTTTCCGTTCTTTTGTTTCAGGCACTCCGCCCAAATTCTCTATGAGAGTGAAATATTAATTTGTACCTCTTTTAGTAAATTTACTAAATTTCTCCCTTCGGATGCATCTTGGGGTGGCCCTCCCCTGTGCCTATATTCTAAGGCATCCGCCTTATACTCTCATTTTCTTCCCTTTCTGCTATTTCTGCCCGGGAGGGGGCCACCCACCCCTGTGCACGGTGTGAGAGGTGTGCACGATTATAGTACACACGCCTACTTTGCCGGATGCTGAACCACACCCGCCGCCTGGAGATCCTGCATGACCTTCGCATAGACCGCCTGATACTCCGGGGTAAGTTCGACCTGCTCCTCTGCGATCCGCACGTTATCCACGGCCTGACCGGTGAGGGCATACCCGCACTTGCAGCAATGCTCGTGGGTCGGTGCGTTTACGGTATAACACCGGGGGCATTGCCGGGGCTCCAGGCACTCCGCCTTCTCCTTCGCCTCAGGGGGCTTGATCCCGTTCTGTGCGGCTATCTCGTCGTCGATGTCAGCATCAACGAGGTGGGCGTACGTCTGGAACATCTCTGTTCCGAGGTTTCCCCATGCAATCTTCTTGATGACGGACTCCTGGTAACCTTCCTGTATCATGTGGGTGATCCGGCTATGCCGGAAGATATGCGGTGTTACCTTCTTCTCCACACCGGCGCGGCGGGTGATGATCTTCAACTGCTTGGCCATGCCCTGATACTGGAGGGGCTGCTTCAGGTTGTTGAGGAAGACGTGGGCTTCAGGGGTGACGGTCCGGGGGTAGTCGTTCCGCCACTGTGCGAGGTACTGCCGGGCCATCACGAGGGGGATGTACCGGCCCTTCCCCGTCTTGAAGTCGGTGTTGATGACCACGTTCCAGTCGGTGAACTTCACCTGTCCCCACAGGAGGTTACCCAGTTCTCCCGCCCTGAAAGCACCTTCATAGAGCATGGCAACGAGGGCACGGTCACGGGAGGAGGTGCACGCCTCGATCATCTTCCGCACCTCTCCGGGCTCAAGAAGCATTTCGGCGCTCTTGGTGGCGGTGTCATAGGACATGCCCTTGATCTTCCGCACCTTCTTTTCGGGGACCGTGGAGTACCCGTTCTCGATCATCCACAGGTAAAAGCGCTTTATGAATCGGATATAATCGGCGAGGGTGTTCTTTTTGAACTCAGGCTCGCCGTCCTCCTTGCGGGCGGCCTGCACCTTCTCCACACCTGTGAAGAGGTCGGTGATCCCGTTCTCCCGGAAGGGGCCAATGAACCGCCGCCACCCCACAAGGGTGTAGGTGATCTTATACTTCCGGCCGGCGGAGATATGCGAGGTCGCCACGATCTCGCCGGTGAACTCCCGGATGAGGGCGTCGTCGTCGGGGGTGATCCGCTCCTCCTCCAGGGCGTGGGTAAGGGTGTTCTCTGCGTATTCTACATACTTTTCATCGGGCTGGTGAAAAGCCCTCTTTCGGTTGGTCGCCGGTTCCATGCGTGTAAATAGGGAGGTGGAGATTATATACCTTCTGGAGGGATTTTTACCATAGGTATATGAGTCCGCCTGGGGCTCTCTTTCTTTTGTTCGAATCCCTCGTTTCATCTGTTATTTTATCATTTCTGGCGGTCTGTGCAGATTGCGCGGCCATGGCCGATGTGCTCCTATTATCTCCATGGTCAGGCCAGACCTGCAGGGTCTGATGGTATGTGAACCCGTTGTCGCATCCGGTCGTTCTGAGGCCCTTGAAACCGGAGAATGGCATCAAGCGATCTGGCGAGCCGAGCGCGGGCATCCTTCTCCATCATCGTGCATCGATGTATCCCGCCGTTCCTGCCCGCGGGAGAACCTTAAATGAGGGAGAAATACAGTAGTACCCTCATACGGAGTGAGACCACAATGGCAGATCTGGGCAAGCCGCACTGCGTCAACCGCCTTCCGGCACGGATCCTCATCAAGGACATCTCCATGGAAGAGGCAAACGAGTACATCCGGCGGCATGCAAAGGAGAACTATGAGATGCCGCCCGACTATGCCATCCGGGACGTCATCATCCTTGGCAAATCCCCCCTGATCGTCGGAGTGAAGGAGAAGAAACGGAAAGTCCTCTTCCCTTTCACGAAGCCCTGTTTCGGCACCGCCGTCATGGAGATGGACGCCACACCCGATGACATCGAAAAAATACGGAAAGACCTCGGGAACGCGGGATAACTGTCCCGCACCCCCGGTCCCCGCGCAGCCTGTCTATGGCGGTCGCACCCGATCTCTCCAAATAAACGTACCTCCTCAATTATTTTCTGGATCTGTCTCTTTTATGCCCTGTAAATCCCTGCTCATATCGTCCGGGCCGTGTCTGATTTTTCCCCTCCACAATACAATATATAATGAGGGACGAACACCCATGACAATAGAATGGAAGATACCATCAGCTTTTCAACATTTCATCTATCCTCGAATATTCTCAAGGCAATAGAAGATATGGGCTTTGAAGAGCCCACTCCGATCCAGGTCCTTGCCATACCCAAGATCCTGGTCGGAGGAGACGTGACCGGCCAGGCCCAGACCGGCACAGGAAAGACAGCGGCATTCGGCATCCCGGCCATCGAGAAGATCGACCCTGCAAACAGGGAAACACAGGTGCTCGTCCTTTCGCCGACCCGGGAGCTTGCCATCCAGACAGCCGAAGAATTTTCGCGCCTTGCAAAATATCACGGGAGTATCACCGTGATACCCGTCTATGGCGGCCAGCCCATTGAGCGGCAGTTCCGGGCACTGAAGTCCGGGGTACAGATCGTCGTCGGCACGCCCGGGCGCGTGCTCGACCATCTCGACCGCGGCACGCTCAAACTCGGTGGCGTGAAGATGGTCATCCTTGACGAGGCCGACCAGATGCTCGACATGGGCTTCAGGGAGGACATCGAGACAATCCTTGGCGAGACTCCGCAGAACCGCCAGACTGTCCTCTTCTCCGCGACCCTCCCGAAACCGATCCTGGAGATCTCGAAGCGTTTCCAGAAGAACCCCCAGTTCATCAGTGTCCCCCACCGCGAACTGACCGTCCCGCAGATCGAGCAGTTGTACCTTGAGGTGCGCAGCAGGGAAAAACTCGAAATCCTCTGCAGGCTCCTTGACATCTACGACCCTGAACTCACCCTTGTCTTCTGCAACACGAAAAAGAGCGTCGACGAACTGAACAGCCAGCTTCAGGCGAGGGGCTACTTTGCCGAAGGCCTTCACGGCGACCTGAAACAGGTCCAGCGTGACCGCGTGATGGCAAAGTTCAGGAGCGGCACTATCGACGTGCTCATTGCCACTGACGTCGCTGCACGGGGGATCGACGTCGAGGACGTCGACATGGTCATCAACTTCGACGTTCCCCAGGACGTGGAATACTATGTGCACCGCATCGGCAGGACCGCACGGGCCGGACGGGCCGGACGGGCCATAACCTTTGTCGGCCCGAAGGAGATCTACAAACTCAGGACGATCCAGAAATATGCCAAGATCACGATCGCCCGCATACCCCTCCCGACAGAGAGCGACGTCGAGGAGACACGGATGAGAAATATCGTCGAGAAAATCAAGCAGACCGTCGACAACGGCGAGATGGAGAAGTACATCGGAATGGTCGAGCGGATCATGGTGGACGACTACACCTCCATGGACATCGCCGCGGCCCTCCTGAAACTCAGACTTGACACAGGCGCCGAACCCGAGAAAGCTCCCGACCTCACCCCGGCAAACACCGGTGCCGAACCCGGCATGGTCCGCCTCTATCTGAACCTGGGGAGAGATCAGGAGATCCGGCCGAAGGATATTGTCGGTGCACTCGCCGGCGAAACCGGCATACCCGGCCGGTCGATCGGAGCGATCAGTATCTATGGCACATACTCCTTTGTCGAGGTGCCCGAGGACGCAGCAACTGCAGTCATCGAAGGAATGAAGGGCAAGACCATCCGGGGATGCCCCGTCGAACTGAAACCCGCGGAAAGGAAATCCTGGTAACAAGGATACTCCTCATATCCGGTTGAGTGAGCCAGATCCATCGCCTTCCCCACACCATTAGACAGGGGGCTTTGCCCCCAGACCCCCTTTCGGATAGGACCGGGGAAGATGGATCAGGATATTCCGGATTGGGAGAGAATCCGATCCTCTCCTGTACCAGGGGAAACGAGCGTCAGCGAGTTCGAGAAAACCTACGGTTTTCTCTGACGGGGGCATTCGTCCCCCGAACAGGCACTCGTGCCTGACGTGTGCTCTCGAATCATGCCGGATTCTCCAGAGCCAACAGATCCCTTTTTTTTATCGGCTCTTTTCCGGGTCAGGAGATGGTCTCATAATCCTTCGGCGCCAACAGAAGGGGGATGAGATCGAAGATGATCATTCCGGCAGCCTGTCTTCTCCTTGCGGCCCTGATGCTGGTCGCGGGATGCACGGGTACGGCCGAAAAGCCGAGGGCCGCTCCGGGCGACAACGTCTCTGTCGACTATACGGTTTCATTCCTGAACGGGACGGTCTATGAATCCTCGGTCGGCCGCGCCCCCCTTACTTTCACCCTCGGGAAAGGGAAGGTGATCGCCGGTTTCGATAAGGCCGTTATCGGCCTTGCCGTGAACGAGTCGGTGAACGTGACAATCCCGGTGGAAGAGGCGTATGGTGAGTACAACCCGGCGCTGGTCACCTATGCGACCCGCTCCCTGCTCCCGAAGGATACGGCCGTGGGCCAGAGATTTATCCAGATGAATAATAACACGCATGCTATGTTTACGGTGACCGCAATGAACGAGACCACCGTTACGATGGACGCAAACCATCCCCTTGCCGGCAAGGACCTCAACTTCTCGATCACACTCCTCTCCCTGCAGAAAGCCGCGGCATGACCGCCTCATTCCGTGACCCCGGCGCGTGGGAGAGGGATTATCTCCAGAGGGGACGCCTCTGGGGAGGCGCGGCCTGCGACCTCCCCGCGATCCCCCCCGGTTCACGCGTCCTCGAAATCGGGTGCGGCAACGGGAAGACCTATACCTCCCTCTTAGGGAAAGGTGTCTCCGTCGTCGGTCTCGACATCTCCCCCTCGGCCGTCGCGCTCTGTCGCCGTGCTTCCGGGGAAGGAGCGCCCCTTCTTGTCGCCGACGCCGGTTCCCTCCCCTTCAGGGACCGGATATTCGACGCGGTCTGTGCCTTCCATGTGGCCGGACACCTGAAAGCGGCAGGTCGGGAAGATGTCGCAGGCGAGATTGAACGGGTGCTGAAAGGCGGCGGTAAACTCTATTTCCGGGACTTTTCAGAGCGGGACATGCGGTGCGGGAAAGGGACCAGGGTCGAGGCCGGTACCTTCCTCCGCGGCGAAGGGATCCTCACCCACTATTTTTCGGAGTCCGAAGTCTGCACTCTCTTCTCGGCGCTGCACCCCTCTGCGCTGGAGACCTGCACATGGTCCCTGAGAGTGAGGGGCAAGGACCTCCCGCGTGCCGAGGTCGTTGCGGTCTTTGAAAAGCAGGGATAGATCTCCTGTTTTCCTGCATTTCTCTAACCTGGACAGACACGCAAAAAAACAATCTACTTATGCTATCAGGAGAGACGCCAATGACAATGGAAAGTTCCTCAAATACCGGCGTCCGTGTGATGGCCGGGTGCGCAGTCGTTTCGGTGGCAGGAAGGATCGACGCATCCTCCTGCGGGGGTCTGGAATCGACCCTTTCCCACCTTGTCGAGCAGGGGGAGAGAAGCATCATCGTCGATATGACCGACCTCACGTACACCAGCAGTTCAGGCCTCCGGGTGCTCCTGACCGCGTACAAACAGGTGAAGAAGATGGACGGAGTTTTCTCGATAGCAGGACTCTGTCCGTTTGTCCGGGAGATATTTGAAATATCGGGATTTTTACGGATATTCCCTGCATATGACAGCGTGGAGGACGCCCTGCACCATCAGGGACGTGACTGATGATGTCGGCGGTGGCGGACTTCATCGTCCTCTTCCAGATGATCTGCGTCATCGTCGTCGCAGCATACTTCATCACCCGGCGTGAACCATTCACCGAGGCGCTGGAGCGGCGTCTCTCTCCGCGGAGCACCCTCCTCCTCGCCCTCTTCTTCGGCGCGCTCTCGGTGTACGGTACCCTCAGCGGCGTCTCGGCCCTCGGTTCCCCGATCAATGTCCGCGACCTCGGACCGATGGTCGCCGGCCTCTTCTGCGGCCCGCTGGTCGGTCTCGGCGCCGGGATCATCGGCGGTCTCTTCAGGTTGCAAATGGGGGGTTTCACCGCTCTTCCCTGTTCGATCGCCACCGTTCTTGCCGGTCTCTTCGGGGGCGCCATCTGGTGGGTCCACCGCAATGGCCCGGTGCCGGTCAGGACCGCCGTTGCCTTTGCCGTCGGCATGGAGGTCTTCCACATGGGCCTTGTCCTCCTTCTCTGCAACCCCTTCGCCACCGCATGGGAAGTGGTGAGACTGGTGGGCATCCCGATGATCCTGGCGAACTCCGTTGGCATGTTCATCTTTGCGCTCCTGGTCTCGAACCTCGTCGAGGAGAGGCGGACAAAGGCGGAGAGGGACACATACCGCGGTGAACTCGAAAGGAAGAAGGCTGAGATGCAGATCGCCGCCGATATCCAGCACACCTTCCTCCCGAAGGCCATCCCGCCACTAAAAGGGTTCGACCTTGCTGCCGTGAGCTGCCCGGCGCGGGAGGTGGGCGGCGACTTCTACGACGCCATCCGCCTGCAGGACGGGAAGACCGGTATCGTGATCGCGGATGTCTCGGGGAAGAGCGTCCCTGCGGCGCTGTACATGGCGCTCTCCCGGACGATCATCAGGGCGATGGCCGGGTGGCACCCCCGTGTCTCGCGTACCCTTGCCGATACGAACGCGATGATCCTCTCCCAGTCCGACTCCGGGATGTTCGTCACCCTCTTCTACGGTGTCCTTGACGAGGAGAAACGCACGCTCACCTATGCGAATGCCGGGCACAACCCCCCACTCCTTCTCAGGGCGGGTTCGGACGATTTCGTCAGGCTGATGCCGACCGGCATCGCTCTCGGGGCCGTCGATGAGATGGAGTACGGGGAGGAGACGGTCGCGATCGGTCCCGGCGACATGCTCGTCCTGTACACCGACGGGGTGACCGAGGCGATCAATGTCGGGACAGAGGAGTTCGGCGAGACGCGGCTGAAGGAGACGGTCCTTGGCCTGCGGGACAGGCCTGCCGGAGAGATCATCCGCGGTGTCAGGGACGCAGTCCACGAATTCGCCGGTGAAGAACCGCAGTTCGACGATATCACCCTTATGGTGCTGAAGGGGGTGTGAAGGTGGAGGAGTGGACCATCACCGCCGATCTTGCGTCCCTCCCCGGCGCCCTCGACCGCGTCGCCGCCGCCCTCCAGCGCCTGGGTGCTCCCGCAAAGGCTGTTCAGGAGGTCGAACTCGCCGTCGACGAGGCGGTGACGAACATCATCCTCCACGGGTACGAGAGTGCCGGGGGGCGGATCGCCCTCTCCTGTGAAAAGACGGAAGAGGGGGTGGTCGTCGAGATCAGGGACGCGGCCCCGGCCTTCGACCCGACGGCGGCTTCCGCACCCGACCTGGAGGGCGGGGCCGATGAACGTCCGATCGGTGGCCTCGGCGTCCACCTGATGCGAAAGATGACCGACGCCGTCATGTACGAGCGCAGGCAAGGGGAGAATGTTCTTCGCCTGGTGAAACATTTTGAGAGATAAGGAGACGGAATCATGGAGATGACTGCAGAGAGATGTGACGGTATCCTCACCCTCGAAGTGGGGGGGAGGCTCGACGGCTATGCGGCCGAAGAGGTGAAGAGAGGGATCGCCGGGGTCCTCAGGGACGACGACCGCTCGGTCGTCATCGACCTTGCCGGCCTGGCGTACCTGAGCAGCGCCGGGATCAGGGTCTTTCTCGGCCTGCAGAAGGAACTGAAGGGGCGGGGAGGGGGCCTTGCGATCTGCAATGTGGGCGAGTACCCCCTGCAGGTCCTTGCCATGGCCGGTTTCGACCGGGTCTTCACCCTCTACCCCTCGCGGGACGCTGCCCTTGCGGCGTCCTTCCGCCGGGAGGACTCCTTCTCCCTCATCGCCGACCTTGCAGCCCCTCCGGTCGAGCATGAGGGGGCGAAGTTCAGGTTCGAGCCCGGGTCCCGGACGCCTGCCTCCCTGCGGGTGAAGGGCAGCCTCGACGACCTCCTCCATGCCCGCATCAGGGAGGAGAGCGTCAGTGCCGAGAAGTTCTCCGATATCGGTTACTCCCTCGGCCTTGGCGCTCTCGGCAGCAGCCTCCTCAACGCGATGCCGTTCCTCGGGGAGATGATCACCCTCCATGGCTCGATGACCTGGCTCCCGTCGGACGGCCACAACACCCCCGACTTCTTCGTGCCTGCACGGGTCGGCGGGGAGGTGAGGGCCTACACCGCCTTCAATGTAGCCCTTGACGGCCAGTTCAACGAGTTCGCCACCGTCGAGGCGGAGGAGGAGATCACCCTCGATGCTCTGTACCGTGCCGTCTTCGCTCATGCACGCGATCGGAAGGTCGGGGCGGGCGTCGTAGCCGTCGCCCTCTGGGGCGTGACGGGAGGTGTCTTGGGCTCGGGGATCAGGAAGGCCCCGCTCGCACGGGACGCACCGGCACAGGGCGGATCGATCTTTGACCCCGAGAATGTCGGCGACTGGATCGAGGCCTCTGAAGAACCGAAATACGCGGGAGATAGCATCGTCGCCTTCGGCGTCGGCCTGGACCCTTCGGCAGATCTCTCCTCCTACGATGCCGGGGCTATCGCCTCTCTCTCCGGCCATCCCCGCGGTGAGGGAGATAACGGCCCTGTCCTCCACACCCACGGCGTCGTCTTCAGGAAGGTTCCCTGGGACCTCCAGACCACCCTTGAGAAGGGCATCGACCGGTGCCTTGCAGAGGGGGAGTTTGTCGATATGCGTCACTTCCTGGATGGGACCAGGATCCTCCGGGCCCACCTCGGGATCGCGTACATCTCCTCTATCACGCGGGGATAAAGGGACAGTGCCTGGGAGAGGTGCCCATCTGCCAGGGCTATCCCCTTTATTCAGATATCCCCCGGCATCATCGGCGTGCCCCCCTCTGCGAAACCCTTCGATGGGGGGCGAACAGGCAAAAAAAGGTGGTTACTTCGGTATCAGCACCGAGTCGATGACATGACAGACGCCGTTCGAGCAGACGATGTCGGCCTTGATCACGTTGGCGTCGTTGATCTTCACGCCCTTGCTCGTGTCGACCGAGAGGTCCGACCCCTGTAGCGTCTTGAGAGACTTCATCTTGGCGACGTCTGAGGCCATGTGCTTCCCCGAGATCACATGGTACTTCAGGACGTCGGCGAGTTTTGCTTTGTCCTTCATGAGACTGTCAAGAGTCTCCTTCGATACCTTGGAGAACGCGGCGTCGTTCGGGGCAAAGACCGTGAAAGGCCCGGGACTGCTCAGCGTCTCGACAAGACCCGCCGCCTTCACCGCCGCGACCAGGGTGTTGAACTCTCCTGATGCGACCGCGGTCTCGACGATGTTCTTCTGGATCTGCGCACTTTTCTGTTGCATACTTTTATCCCCCGTATGGGACTCCCCCTTGGAATTTGCAATATTTAATGCTATCCTGCAGAATCGATGATGGCATTTTACAATCTAATAATATTTGCAGCCAAAAATATGGATCTAAATGACAACATATACGTTTTTGCACATATTGTATGCATCCATATGCCCATTATCCGCCCTGAAGCATACCCTTCTCTGAGAAAGGAGAATGTCAGATCACTGCCTTTCCAGAGCGTCTCCTGGGGGGGCATAGTCCGCCAGCGCAGACATCGATCTACTGCCTTCCCCTAGAACACGCGCCGGGGTTTCACCCCCGGACCCCAAAAATTAGGATAGGACAGGGGAAGACAGACTGATAACCTAGAAAGGGAGCTTGCCATCTCACCCCTATCCTGAGCGGGGTGCGAGCGATAGCGAGCATGAGAAAGCCAGAGGCTTTCGAGGTCTGGGGGCGTAGTCCCCCTCCGGAACACCGATCCGCTGCCTTCCCGTAAGATTGTACCGGGAGATCCCCTCATTTCTCCATCCCGGCCCGCAGTTCCTTCACCCGGTCGCGGAGGAGGATCGCCCTCTCGAAGTCGAGGTCTTCCGCGGCCCTGTACATCTGCGTCTCCAGTTCGATGACCAGGTTCGGGATCTCCGACTTCGGGAGGTGCTTCGTGTCGGTGAGGTCGATCTCCTTTGCCGGGACAGGTTTTCTGATCGTCTGCGGGACGATGCCGTGCGCTTCATTGTAGGCGACCTGCATCCGCCGCCGGCGGTCGGTTTCGGCGCGGGCGGTGCGAATCGAGTCGGTGGTATGATCCGCGTACAGCACCACGCGGGCGTTCGCGTTCCTCGCCGCCCTGCCGATGGTCTGGATGAGGCTCCGTGCGTCCCTGAGGAAACCCTCCTTGTCCGCGTCCAGAATGCCGACGAAACCGACCTCAGGGATGTCGAGGCCCTCACGGAGGAGGTTGATCCCGACGAGGACGTCGAACGTGCCGAGACGGAGTTGCCTGATGATCTCCGTCCTTTCGAGGGCGTTGATCTCGGAGTGGAGGTAGCGCGTCCTGATCCCCTGCTCTGCCAGGAAGTCGGTCAGTTCCTCGGCAAGGCGCTTCGTGAGGGTGGTGACGAGCACCCTGTCGCCCCTCTCGATCGTCCGCCTGATCTCCGCCATCACGTCCTCCACCTGCCCTTCGAGCGGGCGCACCTCCACTACCGGGTCTACGAGGCCTGTCGGCCTGATGATCTGCTCGACGACCCCTGCCGAGTGCGTCAGTTCGTACTCGCCCGGCGTCGCCGAGACGAAGATGACGTTCTTCATATAGCCCTCGAACTCCGCGAAGCGGAGGGGCCGGTTGTCGAAGGCAGAGGGGAGGCGGAAGCCGTACTTCACCAGGGTCTCCTTCCGTGAGCGGTCGCCGCGGTACATCCCCCGCACCTGCGGAACCGTCTGGTGGGACTCGTCGATGACCATCAGGAAGTCGTCCGGGAAGTAATCCAGGAGGCAGTACGGCTTTTCGCCCGGTTTCCTCCCGTCGAAGTGGCGGGAGTAGTTCTCTATCCCCTTGCAACTCCCGGTCTCCTGGATCATCTCGATGTCGAAGAGAGTGCGCTGCTTCAGGCGGTGGGCCTCGATCATGCCGAGGGAGGGGAGGGTTTCCTCGAGTTCCTCCGCGATCGAGACGATTGCCCTCTCCCTCTCCTCCTCCGTGGCGACGAAGTGGCGGGCCGGATAGACGTAGAAATACTCCATCGTCTCCTTCCGCCGTCCCGTCACCCTGTCGATCTCCGAGATCCGGTCGACCTCGTCGCCGAAGAGTTCGACCCTGATGATGTCGTTGAAATAGCCGGGGACGATATCGATCACGTCGCCCTTCGCCCTGAAGCGGCCGGGCGCGAGGTCGATATCGTTCCTCTCGAACTGGATCTCGACGAGCCTCTCCAGAAGGTCGGCCCGCCGCATCCTCTCCCCTCTCTTCAGTTCGAAACCCATTCCCTGGAAGTTCGCCGGGTTGCCGAGGCCGTAGATGCAGGAGACGGAGGCGACGATGATGGTGTCGGGCCGCGAGAGCACGGAGGCCGTGGCGGCCAGGCGCATCTGCTCGATCTTCGGGTTGATCGAGGCGTCCTTCTCGATATACTGGTCCTTTGCCGGGAGGTACGACTCAGGCTGGTAGTAGTCGTAGTACGAGACGAAGTACTCCACCCTGTTCTCCGGGAAAAATCCGGAGAACTCGTGGTAGAGTTGCGCCGCCAGGGTCTTGTTGTGGGCGATGACCAGGGTCGGTCTCTGCACCGCCTCGATCACGTTCGCGACCGTGAAGGTCTTCCCCGACCCGGTCACGCCGAGGAGGGTCTGGAAGCGTTCGCCCGCCGCAAGTCCGTCTGTCAGTCCCCTGATCGCGTCGGGCTGGGACCCTGTCGGTTTGAAATCCGCGTGTACCTTGAATTCCGTCATCCTGTCATCTCCTTCCTCCGCAACAGGCGGTTGTAGGTGATCGCGAAGCGGTGGGCCTCGTCCCTGATCTCCTGCACGAAGAGGGAGGACTTCTCGTCCTTCCTGATCGGCAGGGGGTGGGGGAAACCCGGCACATAGATCTCCTCCTCCCTCTTGGCGATCGCGATGACCGGGAGGCGTGTGCCGAGGCGCTTCAGGACGTCGAGGGCCGCGGCGAGTTGCCCCTTCCCGCCGTCGACGACCACCAGGTCGGGGAACTCCCCGCCCTCGTCGCGGATGCGGGCGTACCGGCGGCCGACCACCTCCGCGATGGAGGCGAAGTCGTCGATCCCCTCGACAGACCTGATCCTGAAGCGCCGGTAGTTCCTCTTGTCAGGTTTCCCACCCCTGAACTGCACCATCGACCCGACCATCGCCGTGCCTGCAAGGTGGGAGATGTCGAAGCACTCGATGACATTCGGCGGGTCGGGGAGGTGCAGGGCCTTCTGGAGGGCCTCGACCTTCAGGGCGTCGCCGAAGAAGGCGATCTCAAGGTTCTTCTCCGCAAGGTCGAGGAGTTTCTTCTTGTCCCCCTTCTGCGGCACCGTGACCGCGACCTTCGAGCCCCGGCGGTCTGCCAGATAGTCGGCGAGAGGTTCGCCGACGCCCGCGGGGAGGACCACCTCCTTCGGGGGCGCGTGGTCCCCGTAGTACTGGACCAGGAACTCCTCGACGGCGTCGTCCGAGGCCTCGAAGACGTACTCCTGCTTCCCGGTGAGGGTGCCCATCTCGACGTGGAAGAGGAGGAGGTAGAGGTTCCCGTCCTTCTCCTGGTAGGTGATGATGTCCTCGTCGTGGTCTCTCCGGCGCTCCACCCTCTGCCGCCCCGCGAGGTGCCTGACCGCCGCGATCTCGTCCCGCAGTTCGAGGGCACGCTCGAATTCGAGGGCCTTCGACCTCCCGGCCATCTCCGCCTCCATGGCGGCGACGAGGTCCTTCCCCTGTCCGCGGAGCACCACCCGCGCACGGTCGATCCGTGCGGCGTACTCCTCCTCCGTGACCGTCCCGGTGCAGGGGGCCGAACAGGTGCCGATGTGGTGGCGGAGACAGGGCCTCTTCGGAAGGCGGCGGCACGACCGGAGGCTGAAGGCCTTCTTCACGACGGAGAGAACGTAGTCCCGCTCCCGCGCCGAGACGAAGGGCCCGAAGTACTCGCCGTCCTTCCCTGCCCGGCGTGCGATCCCGATCCGCGGGAAGGCGCCGCCGGAGAGGTGGATGTAGGCATAGTTCTTCGCGTCCTTCAGGTCGATGTTGTACTTCGGCTGGTGCCTCTTGATCAGGGTGTTCTCCAGGATCAGGGCCTCGACCTCGTTCTCCGTCACGATATAGTCGGCCGAGGCGATCTGCTCGACGAGTCTCTGCGTCTTGGCGTCGTGGCCGTGCTTCTGGAAGTAACTGGAGACCCGCCTCTTCAGGTTCTTCGCCTTGCCGACATAGATGACGTCCCCGGCGGCGTCGTGGTACAGGTAGCACCCCGGTTCCTCGGGGACGGCGGAGAGGTCGATCATTTCAGCATCGCGGCCAGGAACTGCCCGGTATAACTCTCCTTCACCCCTGCCACCTCCTCGGGGGTGCCTGCGGCGATCACCCTGCCGCCCGCGTCCCCGCCCTCGGGGCCGAGGTCGATGATGTGGTCGGCGCATTTGATCACGTCGAGGTTGTGCTCGATCACCACGACGGTGTTCCCCTTCTCGACGAGATCGTCCAGGACACCGATGAGCTTTTTCACGTCGTGGAAGTGGAGGCCGGTCGTCGGTTCGTCGAGGAGATAGACGGTCCGGCCGGTCGCCCTCTTCGAGAGTTCGCGCGTCAGTTTGATCCTCTGCGCCTCGCCGCCGGAGAGAGTCGTCGAACTCTGCCCGAGTTTGATGTAGCCGAGGCCGACCCGGCAGAGGGTCTCGAGTCTGTTCCTGATCGCCGGGATGTTCTCGAAGAGCGCCGTCGCCTCCTCGACTGTCATGTCAAGGACGTCGGCGATGGACTTCCCGCGGTATTTCACCTCCAGGGTCTCGGCATTGAAGCGCTTCCCCTTGCACTCGTCGCACTCCACGTACACGTCCGGGAGGAAGTTCATCTCGATCTTGATGACGCCGTCGCCCTGGCAGGCCTCGCACCGCCCGCCTTTCACGTTGAAGGAGAAACGGCCGGGTTTGTAGCCCCGCACCTTCGCCTCCTTCGTCTCCGCGAAGACCTTCCTGATCTCGTCGAAGACCTTCGTGTACGTCGCCGGGTTCGACCGCGGCGTCCTGCCGATGGGGCTCTGGTCGATGACGATCACCTTGTCCACGGGTGTGTCCGATGCGAGGGTGGCGAAGGCGCCGGGCGTGACCCGCGAGCCCGAGACCTCCCGTGCGAGGGCGGGATAGAGGGTGTCGTAGACGAGGGTGGACTTGCCTGACCCCGAGACGCCGGTGACGACGGTGAGAGTGCCGAGGGGGATGGCCGCGTCGATATTCTTCAGGTTGTTCTCCCGGCACCCGGTGATCCTGAGGTACGCGTCGCTCCGCCGCCTGTGGGCGGGCACCGGGATGGAGAGGGCGCCCGAGAGATACTGTCCGGTGAGGGAGGCGGGAGATGCCGCCACCTCGTCGGGCGTCCCGGCCGCGACGACCTCGCCGCCGTGCATCCCGGCGCCGGGGCCGATGTCCACGACATGGTCCGCCGCCCTGATCGTCTCCTCGTCGTGCTCGACGACGATGAGGGTGTTCCCCAGGTCGCGGAGTTTTTTGAGGGTCTCGATGAGCCTGCGGTTGTCGCGCTGGTGGAGGCCGATGGAGGGTTCGTCCAGGACGTAGAGCACGCCCGTCAGGTTGGAGCCGATCTGGGTGGCGAGACGGATGCGCTGGGCCTCGCCGCCTGAGAGGGTGCCGGCGCTCCGCGAGAGGGTGAGGTAGCCGAGGCCGACCTCTTCGAGGAAGGTGAGGCGGGCCCTGATCTCCTTGAGGACCTGGCGGGCGATCTCGGCCTCCCTGCCGGTAAGTTCGAGGTCGTCGAAGAACCGGATGGCCGCGGTGATCGGGAGGTCCGTCACCTCCACGATGCTCTTCCCGCCGACCTTCACGGCGAGCACCTTCTCCTTCAGCCTCTTGCCCCCGCACTTCGGGCAGGGCGAGACCCGCATGAACTTCTCCAGTTCCTCCCGGCGGTACTCCGACTGGGTCTGGTGGTACAGGCGTTCGGCCTGCGGGAGGAGGCCTTCCCAAGCACCGGTGTGCGACCAGCTGGTGTCGCCCCCCTTCCCCTGCACGGAGAACCTCATCTGGTCGGGAGAGCCGTACATCAGGGCCTCGTACTGGCCCGGCGTCAGGTCCCGGATCGGCGTCAGCACCGAGAATCCGAAGTGGCGGGCGACCGCGGCGAGGTACTGCGTCCTGTAGCCGTCGACATAGTTTTTGTACAGGGCGACGGCGCCGTCCGCGATGCTCAGGGAGGGGTCGGGGATGATGAGGGCCGGGTCGAAGTCCATCCTGATGCCGAGGCCATTGCACTCCTCGCAGGCCCCGAAGGGGGAGTTGAAGGAGAACATCCGCGGCTGGAGTTCCTCGAAGGAGAGGCCGCAGATAGGGCAGGCCATCTTTGCAGAGTAGGTTTCCTCGCGGCCGTCCTTCCCGACGGCGATGACGAGGCCGCCGGACTTAGCGAGGGCGCCCTCGACGGCCTCGACGAGGCGTGAGCGCTCGGCCGGGTCGAGGCGGTCGACGACGACGTCGATGTCGTGCTTGACGTACCTCTCCAGGGGGTGCTCCTCGTCGGTCCGCACGATCGCACCGTCGAGACGGACGCGGCTGAAGCCTTCGGCGTTGAGATCCTTGAGGAGTTGCCCGTACGTCCCCTTCTTCTGCCTGACGACAGGAGCGAGGACGGTCACCTGCCCGGCGAAAGAGGCCGCGATGGCGTCGGCTATCGCCTCGGGCGAGCGCGATTCGATGCGCGTGCCGTGCTCGGGACAGTACGGCACGCCGATGCGGGCATAGAGGAGGCGGAGGTAGTCGTAGATCTCGGTGACCGTGCCGACGGTGCTCCGCGGGTTCTTCGAGGTCGTCTTCTGCTCGATGGAGATGGCGGGGGAGAGGCCCTCGATGGCGTCGACGTCGGGTTTCTTCATCAGACCGAGGAACTGGCGAGCGTAGGCGGAGAGGGACTCCACGTACCGCCTCTGCCCCTCGGCATAGATGGTGTCGAAGGCGAGGGTGGACTTGCCTGAACCGGAGACGCCGGTGAGGACGACGAGGCGGTCGCGGGGGAGGGTGACGGTGATATCCCTGAGGTTGTGCTCCCTCGCGCCCCTGACGACGAGGTGTTTCATCACGCGGATACTCTGTCCTCGGACCTCATAGAGGTACAGGAGTGGGCAGTGAAAGTGAACGGGCCGGCGCGCCTTTATCAGGAGAGGGCCCAAGAGTTCAGAAGAATGGAGGCTGAAGCGACCGGGGAGCGCTCGGGCTGGATCGCCGCCGGCATTGCGGCCGCCCTCGGGATCAGGAGGGAGCAGGTGGAAGGGACCGTGGCCCTCCTTGCTGGCGGCGCGACCGTCCCCTTCATCGCGAGGTACAGGAAGGAGGCGACCGGGTCTCTGGACGAGGTGGCCGTCGCCGCGATCAGGGACCGCCTTGCCGCGATGCAGAGGCTCGAAGACCGGCGGGAGACGGTGATCGCGTCGCTGCGGGAGCAGGGCGTGCTCACTCCTGCCCTCCTGGCCGGCGTGATGGGGGCGGAGACCCCCGCGGCCCTCGAAGACCTCTATCTCCCCTTCAGGCCGGGACGCCGGACCCGCGCCTCTGCGGCGCGGGAGCAGGGGCTCGCGCCCCTGGCAGAGGCCCTGCTCGGGGGTGAGTGCGCCGACCCCGAGGCCGAGGCGCGGAGATATGTCCGCCCCGGCGGCCCTGTCGACGCTGCGGAGGCTCTTGCCGGTGCGAAGGACATCATCGCCGCGACCGTCTCCGAGGACGCCGACGTCAGGGCGGCGATGCGCCGCCTCTTCGCGGAGGCCGGGGTGATCACGGTCAGGGCGGCACGCGGGAAGGACCTCGCGGCCACGCCGTACGCCGACTATGCAGGATATACCGGGACTGTCAGGGCGATGCCGGCCCACCGCGTCCACGCTGTGCTGCGGGGGGCGCGGGAGGGCCTGCTCTCCCTCACGGTCGCCCCGCCGGAGAGACGGGCGCTCGCCCTGCTGGGGAAGAGGGGCCGGGGGCCGGTGGCGGAGGTGGTGGCCGCTGCAGTGCAGGACGGGTACCGCCGCCTCCTTGCCCCGGCGATGGAGCGCGAGACTCTCGCGGCCGCGAAGGAAAGGGCCGACCTGGAGGCGGTGCGGGTCTTTGCCGCAAACCTCAGGCGTCTCCTCCTGGCCCCTGCTCTGGGGAGAAAAGTCGTGCTTGCCGTCGACCCCGGTTTCGCGGCCGGGTGCAAGGTCGCCTGCCTGGACGGGCAGGGGAAACTCCTCGACGCCACGGTCGTCCGCCCCCTCCCGCCGCACCGGCAGGAGGCGAAGGCCGGGGTGGTGCTCGCCGACCTCTGCCGGCGGTACGGGGTCGAGGTGATCGCCGTCGGGAACGGGCACGGCGGCCGGGAGGCGCGGGCCTATCTCCAGACTCTCGACCTGGAAGTCCCGGTGATCACGGTGAGCGAGTGCGGGGCCTCGGTCTACTCTGCCTCGGCGGAGGCACGCCGTGAGTTCCCCGACCTCGACCTCACCCTCAGGAGCGCCGTCTCCATCGGCAGGCGCCTCCAGAACCCGCTCGCCGAACTGGTGAAGATCGACCCGCAGGCCCTCGGCGTCGGGCAGTACCAGCACGATGTGGACGGGAGACTCCTGGCCGCGGCTCTCGGCGACACGGTCGTCAGCGCGGTCAATGCTGTCGGGGTGGAGATGAACACGGCGAGCGCCCTCCTCCTCGCCAGGGTCTCCGGGATCGGGCCGGCGCAGGCCGAACGGATCGTCGCCTTCAGGGAGGAGCACGGCCCCTTCGGGTCTCGCCGTGCCCTCCGGGACGTGCCCGGGATCGGACCGAAGACCTTCGAACAGGCGGCCGGGTTTCTGCGTGTCGCCAGGGGGGCAGACCCCCTGGACGCCACCGCCGTCCACCCGATGCACGCGCCGGTCGTCAGGGCGATGGCCGCCGACCTGGGTGTCGGCGTCGGCGACCTGATCGGCAACCCATCCCTCCTCAGGAAGGTCGAGCCCGAATGCTATGTGCATGGTGCGGTCGGCCTCCCAACGGTGCAGGACATATGCGCCGAACTCGCCGCCCCGGGACGGGACCCTCGGCCGCCCTTCGACCTGAGCGTCTATGAGGACGCACCCGCCTCGGTCGACGACCTGGCCCCCGGCATGGCCCTCTCCGGGACGGTGACCAATGTGACGGCATTCGGGGCCTTCGTGGACATCGGGGTCGGGACGGATGGCCTGGTCCACGTGAGCGAACTGGCCGACTCCTATGTCGCCCGCCCCCTCGACGTCGTGGGGGTGCATGACCGGGTCGCCGTCACCGTCCTTTCGGTGGACCTGAAGAGACAGCGGATCGCCCTCTCGATGCGGGAGAGTCGGCGGGGATGACCGGCCTTCTCCCTGCCGCGGGACGCGAACCCCGCGTCCTGATCCTGGGCAGTTTCCCGAGCGTCGCCTCCCTGCAGGCCGGCGAGTACTATGCGAACCCGCGGAACGCCTTCTGGCGGGTGATGGAGGGGGTCTTCGGCGTCCGCAGGGACCATCCCTAT
The DNA here is from genome assembly GCF_002498315.1 of Methanofollis sp. UBA420. Classification (NCBI taxonomy): domain Archaea; kingdom Methanobacteriati; phylum Methanobacteriota; class Methanomicrobia; order Methanomicrobiales; family Methanomicrobiaceae; genus Methanofollis; species Methanofollis sp. UBA420. Next base: position 486,810 of record NZ_DAGX01000002.1, on the reverse strand, counting down.
CATGAGCGACTTGAAGGTCTGAAGGCGACCGGGGTCGCTCTCTGGGACGTCCTTGCAGGGTGCACGCGGGAGGGGAGCAGCGACGCCTCCATCAGGGACGCAAGGGCCAACGACATCCCGGGCTTTCTCCGCGACCACCCGACAGTGAGGACCGTCGTCCTCAATGGCAGGACGGCGGAGCAGTGGCTCAGGCGCGTCCACCCGGAGGTGTGGGCAACGCCGGGCATCGTCGTCCTCTCCCTCCCCTCGACAAGTCCGGCGAACGCCCGCCTCACCGTGGAGGAGAAGGTCGCCCTCTGGCGAGCGGCCGCCGGCAAACCCTGATATAACCCCCCGGCAAAGGGAGGGCATGGAGAGGCGGGGGGCGGTGCTGGCCGGGGGAATAGCGGCGCTCTTTTTCATCGTCAGCGTTTCCGTTCTTCTGGCAGGCGGCGACCCCCTCTCTCTTCTCGTCCGCCTCCTGGCCCTCAACGGCTACCTTGCCCTCGCCCTCGCCGCCTCGATGTCGCCCTTCCTCCGCGAGATCAGGGAGGTCTTCGGCAGGCCCTTCCTCGCGGTCCACCACTTCCTCGCCGCCTTCGGCCTTGCCGCCATCCTCCTCCACCCCCTCTCCTACGCCCTCCTGGCCGGGAGCCTTGAGGTTCTCCTCCCCTCGACCTGGACATGGGTGGAGTTCTGGACCTATGCGGGGCGGCCGGCCCTCGTCCTCATCCTCGTCGCCCTGACAGCGGTCAGCCTCAGGAAGAGGTACACCGCGCACTGGCGACCCTTTCATATGCTCATGTACGCCGCCCTCCTTCTCGGGCTCGTCCATGCCCTCCTCCGCGGCACCGACACCACGGCCCCGGTCATCAGGGCGGTGCTCGGCGGGATCTTTGTCGTTGTGATGGGGGCGTTCGTGCTGAAGAGGTGGCAGCGAAGAGAGAAGTGAGGGAAAAAAAGGCTCACGGTACCATCTCAGACTTTTTTCCTGAGGGGGAGGTAAGAGTAGTGATTTTGAGAAAAACAGACCCTGTTCTCCAGCCACTGTTATTCAAGACTTAGAATCTCCATGCAATGCCATCCCCTCATCAGGAGCCCGGGGGCACGCCCCCGGACCCCCAACAATAGGATAGGCCCGGGATGGCAATCGCCCTCCTCTGAATCCTGGGTTCTATCTTCCCCGGTCCAATCCAGAACAGGGAATGACCGAAGGGAATCGAGAAGACGGAAAATCGGAGATTTTCCTGTGCGTGCACATCTTCGATGTGCCACGGACCATCAGGTCTTCGCTGGTAGTCCCCCGGCACAGAAACTCCAGAACAGGAATTACCATGAAAACCACTGAGGTGGTTTTCAAAGAACCGCTTGAAACTTCGTTTCGTGAGCGATTCTGCAAAACAGGCACTCAGAGGTTTTTCAGGGCGACGATATCGACGACGCCGGTCAGCTTCCAGATGTTCGAGCGCTCCTCCGAGGCGATAGACTCGATGGGATCCCCGGGCAGGTGGCCGAGCGCCGCAAGGATGTTTGTCGAGAGTTTCCGCTCCTTGATCATCCTGACAAACTCATTCCTGACGATCTTCTTCTGAATCGTGTCCTCCTCCTGCCTGAGGTACCCCTGCATCGTCACAAAGGTATAGCAGGAGAGATCCCTGGTGAATTTCTCAACCTCGACTGAGACATAGGGACTCTTCCTGAAGAGGTCGTTCTTTCGCCCGTACTTGGTCGAGAGGAAGTAGAGGAACGTGCCGTCGAAGACGTAGAGGAATGGTGCGATATAGGGGTACTTCTCCCCCTGGAAGGCGATCCTGGCGATGAACCCGTCGGCAATGAGCTGGTCGTACTCTTCTTTCTCCATCCGGGGTATCTTTACAATCTCCATGCTCTCTCCACATTGGCGTCTCCATTGCACCAGATAAAAAAGTTTCTTTTTGTTATTCAGTCAGCTACCTTCACTCCTTTCCAGAACGCGATATAATTACAGATTTGCTTCGCCGCCGGTTTGGGTTCAGGGTAATACCAGGCGGCGTCAGGGTTCTCCTCCTCGCCCACGACAACCGTGTAATAGTGCGCCTCACCCTTCCAGGGGCATATGCTCCTGGTGGGCGACTCCTGCAGGCACTCGCGCCTGACTGACTCAGGAGGGAAATACACATTCCCTTCGACCATCCTCACATGATCGCTCTCGGCAAGGATCTTCCCTTTCCACTCTGCCCTGGGCATATCTCTCCCCCTGCCGTGCTGCACCTCCCGCGATATAACAGTTTCCCTGGCCCACCTAAATCGTTGCGCAACGGATAAATATTATGATCGATTATATCGCTGCGAACGTGATACTATGCGCGTAGAACAGTTAAATCATGCAAAGGCTCTGTTATTGGGCTCTATTGTTCTGATGATGGTTATCATGGCAGCCGCAGCTGGATGTACCGGTGCGTCGGAGAAGCAGACGCCCGCCGCACCCCAGACCACCTCTGGCGATGCCGGCAGTGCGTCATCGTCGCCCTCTTCCTCCTCCCCCTCCTCATCGGTACCCGCCGTCTCCTACACAGAACTCCAGAAATTCCTTCCGGCAGCACCCGGAGGCTGGCAACTCGACGACAAGAGTGGCGTGACCTATAAAGCAGATGGTGAGGACTGGAGCTCGGCATGGGCCACCTACTCCCGGACGGACAATCCCGACATCACCGCGGCGGTCTATATCCAGGACACGGCCGGCATGAGAGAAGGTTACTGGACGATGTGGGACGCGGCGATGACCATCGAAACGGATGATTTCTCATGGAAGTCGACAACGATGAAGGGCCACCCCGCATGGGAGTACATCGACAAAACTGCCGAGGACTATGGCGTCTATGTCGGGATCAAGGACAGGATCATCGTCTTTGTCAACGTTGACGGAGGTTCGAAAGACGACCTGTACGCATTTGCAAATTCCATCGATTATGGTGGACTTGCAGCGCTTTCCTAAGGCGCAAAAACCCCTTTTTTCTTCCCTGCATCCTTTTGGTACAATAATAATATTAATTAAACATCAATCAAAAGGATCTATCGGGCCAATTCAGGCATACCATAAAGTATCGGGGGGAATCCATTGAAAAAAAAAGCAATTGCACTCGCATGTATCGTCCTCCTCTTCTGCCCCTCTCTCGCCGTGGCAGAGGAGACCGGCAAACCGGTCTGGGAAACAGCACTCGGAAGCAGGGTCGTCTCCACGTCGATCACGCCTGGCGGGGACCTGGTTGCCGCAGGGACCCAGGAGAGTGGGGGAGTCGTGCTTCTTGACCGTACGGGAAAGGAACTCTGGACCTATCCCACAGGCTGCCCTGTCTTTCAGGTGTCCTCTTCAGACGACGGGAATCTCATCGCCGTCGCGTCCGACAAGGTTAGAGTCCTCAACAGGAACGGCGATATCGTAACTCAGGTTGAGGACGATTACTACGCATATGGTGCAGCCATTTCTGGAGATGGGAAATATGTTGCGGCCGGTTACGACAACAACCAGCTCGTGCTCCTGACCGCGGACGGCAAGAGGCGGTGGACACAGGTCCTGGAGGGTGACCCGAAGGCCCTTGCCCTCTCATTCGACGGTTCGGTCATCGCCGCGGGAGGAAAGGACGCACTGGTTTCTGTCTTCGACAACCAGGGCACCCCTCTCTGGACCTTCGACACCGGGAAAGCAGTAACCAGCATCTCCGTGTCACCTGAAGGAGATTACGTAGCGGCAGGGTCGTTGAATTACTTCGTATATCTCTTCGACAGGAACGGCACGGTGCTCTGGAAGTATAACACACAAGAGAGGGTCTATGGCGTGGCCGTCTCCGAGAATGGGGCATATGTGGCAGCATCCTCGGGCCACACAGTCACCCTCTTCACCCGTGCCGGCGATGTCGTCCGGACCTATGACATCGGCCACCCGGTCTTCGGGATAGCGATCACCCCTGACGGGACAGAGATCGCCGTCGGGACAGGGACAGGCGGAGAAGGAGCGGTCCTGCTCCGCGGGGCGGACAAACCCGTCAAACCGGAAGAACCCGCCCCAGAGAACATGTCGGCACCCCAGGAGATGAAGAGCATGGCAGCGGCTGAACAACCTGGCCAGAACAAGGACCCCTACCTCCTCAGGTCCTTCCTGCTCGGCGGGGAGGACTATGTGCCCGAGATCGCTCACGAGTTCGACGGCGTCGCCATCGCTGGCATCGTGCGGCAGGACGCGGGCACCGGTCCGCAGGTCGTCGTCAGGATGATCGTTGAAAAAGAATGGGCCGAGGACCACGGCGGCAGTGGGAACATACGCCTCGTCACCGTCGCCCCCGACGCCATCGATCACCCCCTCAGGGCCGAGGTGATGAAGACGGAGTTTATCGGCTACGACCCCGAGGACCGCCTGGTCTTCGAGGGATACTCCCCCTACCCTGTCACGAAGTACGGGATGATGGCAGAAGGAGAGGAGAACGGTATGGAACCGGCGGGAGAGGAGGAAATCCCCATCCCCGACCTCTTCTGGCGTGAAGGGCACGACAACGCAACCGGGGACGTGCCCGCCGAGAACGGTGCCAGTGGAAACGAAACAGTGGCAGACGAGAAAGTCGGGAACGACACTACCGAAGACGGTACTTTCCCGACTCTTCCGCTACAAATCCCTCAGCCACCATTTTTTGAAGAATAATCTCTCCTTTTTCTCGGTCGTCCACCTCCAGACCCGCGAGGAGGTCGGCCGTGTTCATGGGCCCCTCACTGAGAAGCACCTTGAGAACACGGCCCCTGACCTGCCGGTCAGACCCTTCGAATCGACTCTGGCGAGCATAGGAGGCACTCCGCCGGTTCGGGTTGGGGTACCGTTTCTTGAGCATGGTGCCATAGTCCATCACCCCCCAGTAGAACTCCCGCGGGTGCTCAGGGTCGAGAGTTTCGGCGACAAGGGGGAGGATCTCGGCATCGGCGACCCCTTCCCTGCCTCTGAAGAAGAAGTGGATGAAGACGCGGCGGACATTGGTCTCGATGAAGACGGTCGGGTCATTGAAGGTGAATGCCGCGATCGATGAGGCCGTCGCCTGGCCGATGCCCGGGAGGGACTCGAGGTTTTCAACCGTCCGGGGGAGTGCACCGCCGAATGTCTCCATGACAATCTGTGCCGAACGGTGGATGGCGAGCGCCCGCCTGTTGTAGCCGAGACCCTGCCAGGCAGCAAGGACGTCTCGCTGCTCGGCCGCGGAGAGTGCAGGGAAATCCGGAAATTTCTCGATGAACTCCGCGTATTTCTGCCTGACCCGCTCCACCCCTGTCTGCTGCAGCATCACCTCGGAGACGAAGATCCTGTACGGGTCGTTCGTCTCCCTCCATGCCATCTGCCGCCCCTGGTGCCGGTAGTAGTGGCAGATCACCCTGCGGAGGGCGAGGCAGGCCGCCCTGCCCGCCCCCTCTCCGGTCAGGGCCCTCTCGAACTTCCCGACCAGCACCGCGTGCTCCTCTGAAAATTCCGTACCTCTGGCAGACACGCTATAGTCAGGGTTTTATGCCGAAAAAAAGATTGAGGTGGCGGCGAAGGGCCTCGTGTCTCTCCGGGGGAACACTCTATATGGCAGGAGGTCATCTGGTCTCCCGTGCAGGGGGGAATGACCATGCTGAAACTTGATATGTACAGGGAAATCCTGTCCCAGGCAATCGACAAAGAAGTCGAGGCATATGTCTTCTACGAGTCGGTCCAGGAGAAGGTGAAAGACACAAACCTGAAGGCGCTCTTCGGGGAACTTGCCGAAGAGGAGAAGCAGCACAGGAAACTTCTGGAGGGCTATCTCTCCGGAAAGACCGGCGAACTCCACTTCGACGAGTCGAAGGACTACAAGGTCTCGTCCACCTTCGAGCGCCCGCAACCGACGACCGACATGAAGCCCCTTGACGGCCTGAAATATGCCATCAAGAGGGAAGAGGACGCCATGGAGATGTACGAACAGTTTGCCGAACTCAGCACCGACCAGGCCCAGAAGCGGGTCTTCGTCGAACTGGCGAAGATGGAGAGGGGACACAAGGCGCGGCTCGAAGACCTCTATACAGAGATGGCCTTTGTCGAGGCCTGGTAAGGGGCGTACCCCGACCAGGCTCTACTTTTTTTGATTACTTCCCCGGGACCGCAGCCGTCACCTCACTGTCCCGGATCTGCCGGGCAAGGAGGATGACGAAGAGGGCGAGAAGGACGATCAGGCCGAATATCGAGGTGAAAGCCTCGCCTGTGGGTACGGCGGCGTCCCATCCCGGCACCGACACTACATGGAGAGAGATGAATATCCCCGCAATTACCGGGCCGATCATCCCGCCCATGTTCTGGGCGGTATGGTAGACCGCAGTCCCGATGCCGGTCTCTTCCGGCCGCACCGACCTGACGACGATGATCGTGTTGCCGGTGAGGGTGACCGACATCCCGGCATTGAAGAGGATACCCGCAAGGACGAGAGTCACCATTGAGGAGTCGAGGAGGAGATAGCAGACGGCCCCCGCGGCGAAGAGTACAGACCCGACGAGCATGGCGGCACGCGTTCCTCGCCGCCCGATGAAGATGCCGGTGAGGGGGCCGCAGATCATGTCGGCGAGAGCGCCGGGCATCATCACCAGGCCGACGGCAAAGTGGGAGAGACCAAGACCTGTCGGACTCTCTATGAGATAGGGGAGAGTCTGGATGACCATGAAGGTGAGCATGGAGATGAGAAACCCGATGGTCATCGCGATGACCACAGGAGCCTTCCTGAGCATGGCCGGGTCGATCATCGGGTCGGGCGACCGCCTCTCGACACGGGCAAAGAGGACGGCAAAGATGACGGCGAGCACGGCACAGACGATGACTGCCGTCGACGTCCACCCTTCCTGTCCGCCGAGGGTGAGGGCCAGCACGACAGAGAGGAGGAAGAGGGTGAGGGTGACCACGCCGGGCCTGTCGATCGCCGCACCCCGGACGCGGGGCGACGGGACGATGACAAGTACCGCTGCAAGGACGAGGAGGAAGACCACGGGCGCCGCCACATGATAGGTCATCCTCCAACCGAAGTGCTCGATGATCCAGGAACCGATGAAGATGCCGAGGAAGGCACCGGCACCGAACATCGCGGCGATCGTCCCGATGGCGACAGGGACCTTCTCCTGCGGGAACTGCTCCCTGATCAGGGCGTACCCGAGGGGCAGGACGCCAAGGCCCACTCCTTGCATCGCCCGACACAGGATGAGGACCCAGATGTCCGGGGCCCACCCGCTCGCGAAGACGCCCGCCGCATAGACGATGACAGAGAAGAGGATCATCCTCTTCTTGCCGTAGAGGTCGCCGCATTTTCCGATGACCGGCGAGATGATGGCGGCGACAAGGAGGGGGATTGTCAGGATCCACGAGTTCAGGACGCCCGAGATGGCGAACTCGTTCTGGATGGCCGGGAGGGCCGGCGCCAGCATCGCCTCGGTGAACATGACCATGGCAACGACCGCACTCAGGAGGGCGGTGACAGAGAGGTGATACCGCGGATCTCCGACATCAAATGGGCTCTTCAAGAAATCACCAGACTCACAGAATATCTATTTTTATCTGATCTCTGCTATCTTTATCCTTCTCCCGGGAGGGTGTCAGGGGGGCATGGCGGACACCATTATATAGAGGTAGACGGGGATGGGAGGTGGGGGAACCCGGATGATCGGAGAACAGATCGGAAAACTGAGCGTCGAGATCAGCGTCCTGAAACTGCCGTACAACTACACCTGCGACGGTCTCGACCATTCGCCCGCCATCACCATTGGCGGGGTCGACGTGGAGAAGACGAAATCCCTTGCCCTGATCGTCAACGACCCCGACGCGCCGCATGGCGGGGACTTCACGCACTGGGCGATCTGGAACATCGAACCCGTGCGAATCATCCCTGAGGCGATCCCAAAGGACGCCGAGATCTCCTTCCCGTTCGAAGCACGCCAGGGGACGAACTCCTTTGGAAAGATCGGGTACAATGGCCCGTGCCCGCCGCGGGGCGAACAGCACAGGTACGACGTCAGGGTCTACGGCCTTGACTCCATGCTCGACCTCCCGGCGGGTGCCGACAAAAAATCGCTTCAAGAGGCGATGAAAGGACATCTCACCCAGTACGGGGAGACCTACGTCCTGTACGGCCGGTGAAAAAAGTTAGTAGGGGTAGAAGATAAAGAAGAGCAGACAGAGGACGAAGAGCACCCATGCTGCGGGCTTGACGTCCTCGATCCTTCCCTGGACGATTTTGAAGAGCGGGAAGAGGACGAAACCCGCACAGAGCCCGACCCCCAGGTTGTAGGTGAAACTCATCAGGACGATGACCGCAAAGGCCGGGATGCTCTCAGCATAGTCCTGGAAGTCCAGGCCCCGGATCGGCGCCATCATGAGGAGGCCGACAATGATGAGTGCCGGCCCTGTCGCCGCCGCGGGGATCGCCCCGAAGAGCGGGGAGAAGAAGAGGCCGAGACCGAAGAGGGCCGCCACCACAAGGGCGGTCAGGCCGGTCCTGCCGCCCGCCTCGATGCCGGCCGCGGACTCGACGAAGGTGCCTGTCGTGGTCGTGCCGGCGACGGCGCCAAAGACTGTCGCCAGTGAGTCGGCAAGGAAGGGTTTCTCGATCTCCGGGAGGTTCCCGTTCTCGTCCAGGAAACCGGCCTTTGCCGAGGCGCCGATGAGCGTCCCCATTGTGTCCAGGAAGTCCATCGTGAACATCGTGAGGATGACAGCAAAGAATCCCCAGGTCAGGGCGCCGAAGACGTCGAGCTGGAGGAAGACCGCCGATACGTCGGGCGGCATGCTGTAGATGGCCTCAGGGGGCGCGGCGATACCGGTGAGGAAGGCGATGATAGCGGTGGCCAGGATGCCGAAGAGAATGGCGCCCTTTACCTTCCTGATCATGAGCGCGGCGATCAGGAGGACGCCGAAGATTGCAAGGGCGACGGGCGCGGTGTTGAGCGCACCGACATGGACTGGTGCACCCTCGACGCCGAGAACGACGATCCCTGAGTTCACCAGACCGATGAAGGTGATGAAAAAGCCGATGCCGACGGCAAAACTGATCTTGAGGTTATTGGGGACGGCCTCGGTCATGATCGATCGCCACTTCGTCAGGGTGAGCAGGGTCAGCAGCACGCCCGAGATGAAGACGGCGCCGAGGGCGGTCTGCCAGGAATACCCGAGGACGCCGACGACGGTGTAGGCGACGAAGGCGTTCTCGCCCATATACGGGGCGATCGCAAAGGGACGGTTTGCGTAGATGCCCATGATCGCGGTGCCGAAGATGGCCGAGAGGATCGTGGCGACCATCGCAGGGCCGAAGGGCATGCCTGCGGCCAGGAGGATGGCAGGGTTCACCACGATGATGTACGCCATCGTCATGAAGGTGACGAGGCCGCCGACGACCTCCTGGCGTACTGTTGTTCCATGCTCTTTAAGCCTGAAATAGCGTTCGAACACATTTTCTGTCATAGGATACGTATCTCCTCTCTCAGTTTTCTCCAAGATCGGGATTAACCCTGTCGCACACTCACCGGAAAGTGATATAAAGGGTGATGCCGCTGAAGGGGTGATGTCCCATGGCCGAGGAGAGAGCGCACCTGAAAGCAAACAGACTGGTCCGGGAGAAAAGTCCGTACCTGCTGCAGCACGCCTACAACCCGGTGGACTGGTACCCCTGGGGAGAGGAGGCGTTCGAGCGGGCGAAGCAGGAGAATAAACCGATATTTCTCTCGATAGGCTATTCCACCTGTCACTGGTGCCATGTGATGGCCCGGGAGTCCTTCGAAGACCCCGAGGTCGCCAGAATGATGAACGAGACCTTCGTCTCCATTAAGGTGGACCGTGAGGAGAGGCCGGACATCGACGCCGTGTACATGCAGGCCTGCCTCGCCCTCACAGGACGGGGAGGATGGCCGCTCTCCATCATCATGACCCCCGAGAAACTCCCCTTCTTCGCGGCAACCTATATCCCGAAGATGTCACGCTTCGACATGACCGGGATGCTCGACCTCGTCCCGAAGGTCAGGGATCTCTGGACAGAACGGAGGGAGGAGGTCCGGTCTTCTGCCGAAGAGGTCGCCGTCGCCCTGAAGACCGCGCTGCAGGAGAGCGCTGGCGGGGAAAAACCCGGCATGGCACTCGTCCACCGGGCCTTCAGAAACCTGGAACGGGAGTACGACCGGGACCATGGCGGTTTTGGCCATGCCCCGAAGTTTCCCTCCCCTCATGTCCTCATCTTCCTCATCAGGTACTGGCAGGCGACAGGGGAGAAGGTGGCCCTTGAAACGGCGGTAAAGACCCTGACTGAGATCCGCAAGGGAGGCGTCTTCGACCAGATCGGTTTCGGCGTCCACCGCTATGCCACCGACGATGCGTGGGCCCTCCCGCATTTCGAGAAGATGCTCTACGATCAGGCGATGCTGGTCCTTGCCTGCACGGAGGCCTTCGAGGCGACGCGCAACCTGGCGTGCCGGCGGACGGCGGACGAGGTCATCGCATATGTGCTCCGCGACCTTGCCGCGCCCGACGGTGCATTCTATACGGCCGAGGATGCGGAGAGCGAGGGTGCCGAGGGGAGGTTCTATCTCTGGACGGCACCTGAGGTGCGCGAGGTTGCAGGGTCGGACGACGGCGACCTCTTTGCCGCGGCCTATGCACTCGGCGAGAGAGCTCCGGCCCGGGTGCCGCAGGTCGGGATGAATGTCCCGCACAGGGCAGGGACGACCGCAGAGATCGCGCGGCACGCCGGCATCACAGAGGAGGAGTGTGCCGGGCGACTTGAAAAGGTGCGAAAGGAACTTTTATCGGCGCGGGCCGGGCGGATACGGCCGCACAGGGACGAAAAAATTCTCCTCGACTGGAATGCCCTGATGGTCGCCGCCCTTGTCCGGGCCGGGAGGGTCTTTGGAGAGGAGAGGTACACCGCCGCCGCCCTGCGTGCCCTGGCATTTCTCCGGGCGCACCTCCGCGATCCGGACGGGCGACTCTTCCACAGGTACAGCGGCGGCGAGACGGCCATTCCTGCCATGCTCGACGATCACGCCTTCCTGCTCTGGGCCCTGAACGAGGTCTACCAGACGACATCTGACCCTGCCGTCCTGAAGGAGGCCTGCGAAGTCGCCGACAGGATGATCGCCGGGTTCGCCGACACCGCAGGGGGAGGATTTTTCTTCGCACCTGCGGGAGGCGAAAAACTCCTCTTCAGGCAGAAAGATGCGTACGACGGGGCGATGCCGTCGGGCAACGCGGTGGCGCTCCAGAACCTCCTTGTCCTCTCACGGCTGACCGGGGAGAGCAGGTACGAAGAGGTCGTGGCCGAAGGCTTCAGCGCGTTCTCGGGCAGAGCCGCAAAAAACACGTCCGCGTCGATATGGTACCTGGCAGCGCTTCTCTCCGCGGTCACGCCTTCCTACGAGGTCGTTATCGCCGGAGAACGAGAGGATACGGTGACAGGAGCGATGCTCAACGTCGTTCGCGGCTTCTACATCCCGAACCTCACCCTTGTCCTCAGGGACGATGAGAACGCCGGCGTGCTTGCCGATATCGCCCCCCATACTGCCCGGCTCACACCCATCAGGGGAGGTACGACTGCGTATCTCTGCCGGGAGCGGCTCTGCGAACAGCCGGTACAGGACGCCGCTGCCCTGAAAGAACTGCTCAGCGTGGACAGTCATGCGGGAAAATATTATATGGCATATGCCCAGGGTATGCGTTGACCCGGAGGAGGGGAAGAATTTGAACACGATCTATGGGGGGATAGCATGTGTCGTGCTCGTCGTTGCCGTCATGATCTGCGGATGTACCGGACAGCAGCCGGGGGTCACGCCGACGCCGACGTCGCTGACGACCGTACCGACAACGGAAACGACAGTCCCTGTTATGGGGAATGAGACGATAACGGCGACGGAAACCACAGCAACAGAAACGACTGCGGCGACAACGGAGACGGCGGCCGTCAATACGACCGGACCGGCCGCGGAGAAGGACATCATCGAAACGGCGACAGAAGCAGGAACATTTACCACGCTGCTGACGGCGATCGAAACCGCAGGCCTTACCGAAACCCTGAAGGGGGACGGGCCTTTCACCGTTTTTGCGCCGCCTGACGAGGCTTTCGCCGGAATCCCGGCAGGGACGCTCGACGCCGTGCTCTCGAACGAGACTGAACTCACCCGGGTGCTGACCTACCATGTAGTGCCGGGCACCTACACCGCCGCCGATCTCGCCGGAACCGATAACCTGACGACCCTGTCAGGTGCGACCCTTACCGTCTCCACAGACGGCGGGGTGAAGGTGGACGGCGCCACGGTCGTGACCGCCGACATCCAGGCGAAAAACGGTGTCATCCATGTCATCGACACCGTTATGCTGCCCCCATAAGGGGGGCTACCTCTTTCTCCAGCGGCAGGCCGGCATTTATCCAGGCCGTCATCCCGCCGAGAACGGTGGTCAGCCGCGTGTAGCCGTGTCTTAGCAGGATGGAAACGGCGAGGCTTGCCTTGAAACCGCTGTCGCAGATGACATAGACGTCCCGATCCCGCGGCACCTCGTCGAGGTGTCCCTCGATCTGGCCGGCATAGATGTGGGCAGATCCCGGGATATGTCCTGTCCTCTTCCTGACGCCTATGTCCCTGACGTCGAGGACGAACCGGTCTGCCTCGACCTCATGGACCGTGCACGTGCCGCACCGCCCGAAGGGCATCCCGCTCCTCGCCCATGCCGCCATCCCGCCGGCACAATATCCTGAGATGAGATCGTAGCCGATCCGCCTGGCCTGCACCTCCGCATCCACGACGCCGACGTCAAACTCGTCGATAAAGATGATGGGGTGCATGTAGTCGGCATAGTAGCCAAGGAAGGAGGAGAGGCCTGTCTGCCAGATGCTCAGGCTGCCCGGGACATGCCCGGCTGCAAAGGCCGAGGGCCCCCTGATATCGACGAGCAGAGCCCCCTTCGAGGCCGCGTCGGCGACCTCGTCAGGGGAGAGAGGGCGGAGCGCCGGGGCGGCGCCGATCGGGGGAGGGCCTGCACGGTTGTACCGCTCCATCACGGCGAAGTACGGCGGATAATAGTGGTGCTCCCCGACCTTGAGGCGGATGAAGGCGTCCCGTCCCAGGCGGAGGGCGGAGTTCGTCCTCTTCTCGTACCCGATCGTCGTGAGGGGCCTGTCGGCTATCCCTCCGCCGCATACAGACCCCGCCCCATGGGCCGGGCAGACGATGACGCCGTCGCCGAGGGGAAGGATCTTTTTCCAGAGAGAGTCGTGGAGTTTCCCGGCCATCTCGCCCAGGCGGTCCGGGAAAAAGTCGGTCCTGCCGACGTCGCCGGCAAAGAGGGCATCGCCGGTGAAGACGAGGAAGGGGTCGCGGGAGACCCGCATGTCAGTCAGCACGACTGATATACTCTCGTCGGTGTGACCGGGCGTCTCAAGGACGCCGAGGCGGAGAGGGCCGACGGCGAATTCATCGCCTTCACGGACAGGGACGCCGTATGTGAAGTCCATCTGTGCCCCATGCAAAATCTGCGCCCCGGTCTTCTCTGCCAGTTCGAGGGACCCGACACAGTAGTCCTCGTTCCTGTGGGTCTCGAAGATGTGGGTGATCGCAAGGCCGTGCCGTCCGGCACAGTCCAGGTAGACGCCAATGTCGCGCCGCGGGTCGATGACGGCCGCCTCTTTTCCTGCCCCGACCAGGTAGGAGTTGTGCGCCAGTCTCTCTGAAACGATTCTTTCGATGATCATGTCCCCTCGCTGAGGGGTATCGATCTCTCTATATAAATCTGCCCGGCACGGCAGGTGCAGAGAAAAAAGGGGGAGGGACTTACCGCAGTTTGACAGCAGTCCCGTAGGCCATCAGTTCGGCGGCACCGGGCATTGCCTCCGCGGTCGAGAACCTGAGGGCAATGACAGCGTCGGCGCCGAGTTTTTCGGCCTCTTTCTGCATCCTATCGAGTGCGATATCCCGTGCTTCGGAGAGCATCTCGGTATAGGCCGTGATCTCCCCGCCGACCATGCCCTTCAACCCGCTCAGGATGTCACGCCCGATATTCTTTGCCTGTACAGTGTTGCCCACGACGAGGCCGAGCACTTCGAATTCGTGGCCGGGGATGGATTCATTGGTCGTAATGATCATCGAATTTCACCAGAATTGTACAGAAAGTCTTTGGTATGGTATGATATATGCTTTCTTCACCGGGATTGTTCCGTCCGTCGTTTCTGGAGAGATCCGCTGGATCGGTGGATCCGCTTCGGTTCGATCTCTGAGTGGGGAAGAGAACGTCCTGGAGTTCCGGGATCTGCTCATCCCGAAATGAGACTACGAAAATACTCGCAGTCTTAAAAAGCACTATATCCTGGCAGGACGATTTCAGGGTGGTGGAAATGATGCATGGCAGACCATGGATGACCGCCCTGGCACTCGTCGCACTCCTCTGCGGTGCGGTGCTCATCGGAGGGTGCACCGGCACCGACAGCGGCAAAGAGTTGAATGAGACACCCGACAGAACGATGAATGAAACGCCGATCGCCACGATCACCGGCACCGTGACCTACATCGACCTCGAAGGCGGGTTCTACGGGATCGTTGCCGACGACGGCACGCGGTACCTGCCCCTGGACCTCGACCCCGCGTTCGAGCAGGACAACCTCTCCGTGACGTTCACCGTCGAGAAAGTGGATGTCGCCACCATCCAGCAGTGGGGGACGCCGGTGAAGGTGATATCTATCGAGCGGGCCTGAAGAGCACAGGCCCGCCCTCACACGTACACGTCACGGTCCTATTCTGCCGGAGATAGGACGTGCCTCTCCGGCATGCCCGCACTGCCGTCCGGGATGACGCACTGCACGCCGGCGATCTCGCCGATGATCACGGGCAGCCCGTAGACCTCCTCGATGACGTCGGCCGTGACGACATCGCGGTCGCCGTGGACGTGGATACGCCCGTCTTTCAGGAAGATAAAGCGGTCCGCGTACCTGAGCGCCTGGTTGAGGTCGTGCATCGTCATCACCGCCGCGATATCGTGCTGGCGGACGACCTGCAAAATGATGGAAAGGATCTCCACCTGGTTTTTGAGGTCCAGACTGCTCGTCGGTTCGTCGAGGAGGAGGATCTTCGGTTCCTGGACGAGGGCCCGCGCGATCGCGACCTTCTGGAGTTCGCCGCCGCTCATCTCGTCGATGTAGGAGAGGCGGAGGCGGTCCATCGAAAGGCGGTGGAAGATAGCATCAACAATCCGGAGATCGCGCCCGGTGACGTCCCACCCGATATGGGGTCGGCGGCCGAGGAGGACGGCGTCGAACGCGGTCAGCCGCCCGGTCTCCACCCGCTGGGGGACATATCCTACTCTTCTGGCGATATCCATCTGGTCGAGCTGGCAGAGGTCTTCGCCGTCGAGGTTGACGACGCCCCCTTTCGGGCGGAGGATACGGTTGAGACACTTGAGAAGCGTCGTCTTCCCGACACCGTTCGGGCCGAGGATCGCAACGACCTCGCCGGCATTGATCGAGAAGGCGATCTTGCTGAGCACCTCGCGGTTCTTGTAGAGGAAACAGAGTTCTTCGACAGAGAGGATCATCGCCGATACCCCCGCAGGAGCAGGTAGATGAAGACCGGCGCTCCCATGAATGCTGTCAGGACAGCAACAGGAAGGACATACGGCGCCACGATAAGTCGGGCGACGGTGTCGGAGGCGAGAAGGAGGAGGCCGCCCATCACGCATGACCCTGGGATCAGGTAACGCTGGTCGTCGCCGATGATCCTTCGTGTCATGTGCGGGCAGACCAACCCCACGAATCCGATCACCCCGAGGAACGAGACGATCACGGCGGCGACGAGCGCCGCGACGACCATGCCGACATTCCGCACCCTCTCAACATTGACGCCGAGCCCTTTTGCTGTCTCGTCGCCGGCGTCGATGGAGTTATAGTTCCAGCGGTTCGCGGTGAAGAAGATGCAGGCCCCTGCGACGATGAGGGCCATGACCCCGAGTTCCTGCCAGTTGATCCGGCCGACGTCGCCGAAGGTCCAGAAGACGACTGCGGCAAGCTGGGTATCGTCGGCGAAGTACTGGAGAAACATCGTCCCGGCCGTGAAGAGGGAGGAGAGGGCGACGCCGGCGAGTACCATCACCTCGGGAGACGCCCCGCGGATCCGGGAGATCAGGAGGATCACGGCGGTGGCAAGGAGGCAGAAGACGAATGCCACCATCGTCGTCAGGTAGGGGTTGTTGAGGGTGACGGCACTGGCGACCGTCGACTGCATCTGACCGGTGCCGAGGAGGATGACAGAGACGGCCGCCCCGAAGGCGCCGGCATTCGAGATGCCGAGGGTGAACGGCGAGCCGAGCGGGTTCCTGAGGATCGACTGCATCGCGACCCCGGCCACCGAGAGGCCGACGCCGGCGACGATCGCGGCGAGCGCCTGAGGGAGGCGGATGTTCCAGATGATACGGTCCCAGTTGCCGGGCTCGCTCGTGGCGATGCCGGGGTGAAGAAGCGCGTTGATCCGGTCGACGGACCCGTTCACGATGGAGAGAAAGACGTCGTACGGGGGGATGCTGACCGCGCCGACGGAGATGGATATGATCAGGAGGAGAAAAAGGAGGGCGAGTCCCCCGAGAACCCAGAGGTACTTGCGCCGCACGTATCCCAGGTAGTCCGCGGGAATAGTCCCGTCTGCAAAGTGCACGTCTCTACATCCTCCTTTACGATCTCGTGCCGCGGATCATGTGTCACACCGAAATCTGTGTGAAGCCGAGGTCCCTGTACTGGCCGTTCAGGTCGCCGAAGACAGGTTTGCCGATGAAGAAGGTGTAGATCTCGTCTGTCTTCTGGACGGGGTCGACGTCGGCGAAACGGTCGGGATAGAGGGTCTTCCCGATGAAGTACGCGTTGGCAAGCACGGTCTCGTGGTTTGTGTTGTAGAAGTTGTACGGGAGGACGCCGTAGACCCTGCCTTCCTCCGACGCGGAGAGGCCCTGCAGCGCGGCGTCGGTCTTCAACTCACCGATCGCCCCGTCGCTGTCCATCTGGATGGTGCCGACGTCGACGAAGATATACTCGGGGTCCCAGTCAACGAGTGCCTCTTTCGCCACGTCAACGTGTGCTGTGCCCATGCCTGCAGCGACGTTCTTTGCGTGCACCCAGAGGAACGGTGAGTAGGCCGGTTCGGTGGAGATGATGCCGTGGGCGCCTGCCGAGGAGATGCCGCCGACATAGACGGTCTTCTGTTCGGCTTCAGGGATGTCGCCGGTCCGGCGC
The DNA here is from genome assembly GCF_002498315.1 of Methanofollis sp. UBA420. Classification (NCBI taxonomy): domain Archaea; kingdom Methanobacteriati; phylum Methanobacteriota; class Methanomicrobia; order Methanomicrobiales; family Methanomicrobiaceae; genus Methanofollis; species Methanofollis sp. UBA420. Next base: position 469,579 of record NZ_DAGX01000002.1, on the reverse strand, counting down.
TCAAGGTCGGCCATCGTTGCATCGATATAGGCGATCACCTCTTCGGCCCGGTCCTGCTTCCCGAGTACCTGACCCATCGCCCGGAGGCCGCCGTACATCTCGGCTGTCTCAACGTCGTTCCGCAGGGATCCGTACGGGAACGCCACGACCGGGATGCCCGTCTTCTCCTGCAGTTTGTCGGCCTCGGCGGCACTCGTACCATATGCCGTCCCGGTCGAACCGGTCTTGAAGACGAGTTCGGGGCTGATCGCAATGATCTTCTCCGGGTCGTCCTTGCCCCTGAACTCGCCGATCAGGGGAAGATCCTTGAACTGCGACCCATATGCGAGGGCATAGGGGCGGCCTTCGATCGCCTGATTTTTCTTCTCGATGCTGTCGACACCGACGGCAAGGTCCTGACTCTGCAGGTACACGAGGTAGCGGAGACAGCCCGACCCGGAACAGACGACGCTCTCAGGGGGCGACGGGACGGTGACAGTCCTGCCAAAACCGTCGGTGAGGGCGATCTCGGAGGACGGCGCGGGGGTGACCGCAGGAGTCTCCTGAACGGTTGATGAACTCCCCATGCAGCCTGCAGCGGCAATCAGGGCCACAAAGAGCGCAACCACGATAATACGATTTTTCATATTCATGCTATACTCTCCACATTAGTGTATATAAAAATAATACTGAAACATACCTATTTTAAATTATGTAATGAGTATCACGAAGAAAATTTTAAAAATGGCGAATTTATAGCACCAATAAATTTACAGACGCACATGAAGACCAGACTGATATCGGGTCCAATCCGGGTACGCGACACTGCTCGACAGTGCAGGTGTCGGCGATGGCGTCTCCAATGCCCCGGGGACGCCATCGTCGGGAGCGGGATCGGGCAGAGCATTTTTAACCTCCCGTCCCGGACTACCCCCCATGGGACGCGGGACCGCGTACATTACCTTTGCCGGACGGTCTGTCTGGGCGCTCCTCAATACCTACCACGCCGTCCTCCGGGAAGGGAGGTGCCTCCCTGATGAGGTCCATATCATCGCGGAGACGCCGTGCATGCCCGGCCCGGCCACGGCCGTCGAAGGGATCGGGATCATCTCGCGGCGGTACGTGACCTCGCCTGCCGTCTCGGTGACCACGGTGCCGTGCGGCGACTTTGCCGGGGCCGCCGGGACGGTGCTCGACCTTGCCCGCCGCCGGGTCGCGGAGGGGTATGAGATCGCCCTCGACATCACGCCAGGGAGGAAGGCCCTCATCGTCTCGGCCTGCCTGGCCCTGGCCGACGCCGGCATCGCCCCGGCACACATATTCTATCTCGGTCTCCAGGGCGGCGGGCCCCTGCCACTCCCCCACCCGATGATCCCGCTCCACCTCCAGACCCTCCATGACCTTGCAGGAGGGCCATAATGCAGGGCACAGGTGAGGTGGTCGAGGGCAGGGAACTGGCTGTCCTTGCAAATCTCTTCGCCGAGGGCTTCACCCTCTCATACCCGGTCTACGGGACCGATCTGCTCTCCGCCCGGCCTGCCGGCGACGGATATGCGATCACGGTCCTCTGCCGGTACGAGGACTTTTTCGACGGTGCCGAACGTTTTGGGGAGCATGCACAGGAGATGCCTCTCTTTACTGACTTCGAGGAGTGCCTCCTGGCGAGCGGGATCACGGCGTACGAGAACCTCGACGAGTTTGCAACGCGGGCCGACCTGTACAGGGGCCTCAGGAAAGACGTGTACTACGGTGTCGACACCAATCTCCTGTACCACCGTTTCGTCACCGTCACCGGCGCCCTGCAGCCCGAAGAGACGATCCTGGTCGACGTGGTCAGGCAGGAGATCGAGTACGTCCTGAACCACAAGTACTCGGCCCGCCTGATCAGCGAACTCATCGCAAGCGCCCCGGAAAAAGAATGGATCATCGCGGAGTTCGAGAACAGGCGGAAGAAGAAGTCGAGAAAAGCGGCATACCGCGCGATGGCCGAGTACAGGGCGCTCCGCGACCGTGCCATCCTCCTCGAGTCGGGACAGAAGGCCACCCATGCCACGCGGGAGAACGACCAGTTCATCGTCAGGGCGCTCAGGCGGTTCGAGGAAGAACGTTTCAACCTGCCCGTCCTCCTCACCGCCGACGCCGCGATGGCAGATCTCTGCGACGCCGGCGGCCTTGAGTACTTCCTCTTCAGGGCGCCGTACCATGCACGGCCGCGGACGGTCTCCCCCCAGGCGCTCCTCGGTTTCATCGCCGACCTTGCCGTGACCTTCGGGGTCGTGGAGATCGAGGGGACCTGCATCTTCAGCGAGTACGGTGGCAAGGGCAACAACGCCGATGCCTTCAAACTAACATTCATAGATGAGCATCTGCATACAGAGTTTGCACTGGACGTGGACGTATGCAGGCATCTTCTGGCCCTCGGAATAGAGAGGTAAAGGCCCTCCTCTTCGACATGGACAACACGCTCTGGGACTTCGTCACCGCAAAGCAGGCGGCATGCCATGCAGTCGTGGACTTTCTCAAAGTGGGCGACGGCGAAGACCTCTACCAGTACTTCAGGAGGCCGGGGGTCGGTTTCGAGGACCCGGAAAACATCCTCGACTATATCAGGGACATCAACGCCCCTGCCTCGTCATTCCCCCGCTGCTGCACGGTCTACGAGAAGACGAAACTCGCCGCCATCAGGCCGTACGAGGGGGCGGCCGAGACACTGGCCTCTCTTTCCGACGCCGGGATCCCCCTTGCTATCGTCACCGACGCCCACTCCTCCCAGGCAAAGAGGAGGCTTGAGAAGGCCGGGCTCAGCGAGTACTTCTCCTGCATCGTCACCCCCGACATCTCCGGGCAGAGAAAGCCCGACCCTGCGTCCTTCCTCTACGCCCTCAGGGCCCTCCCCGCCGACGCCGCGGAGGCGATGGTCGTCGGCGACAGCATCAGGCGCGAGATCGAACCGGCGCAGGGCTTGGGCATGAAGACGGCCTATGCCCTGTACGGAGACAGGAGCGACGGTCCCGCGCCCCTCATCTGCAGGCCGGACTTCGTGCTCCACGACATCAGGGAACTCATAGAGATTCTGGGGATCTGAAGAGGGGACGCGGTAAAAATCTTCATACGCCTGCTGGTCTGGCAGGCGGTGGTTCGGCATTTTTTCCGGGGGACTGCCTCAAAGACTTTGACCCCATGTAGATCGGAGATCTGCTGGAACAGGATATCTCCGATATCCTGTATTCTCATACTCCCTTCGGTCGCAGCCACCAGAACCCCCTCAGGATCTTTGGATCTGTCTTCCCGGAGCCTATCCTAATTTTGGGGTCCGGGGGCTTGCCCCCGGTACACTCTTTGGGGAAGGCGGTTGATCTGCGCTCTCTTCCGGGGGGCAGAGCCCCCCGCTTTCGAAAGCTAAAGGCTTCTCAAACTCCCTTCGGTCGTTCCCCCCATCTTTAGGATGGGGGCGAGATGGCAATCTCCTCTTCAGAATATCTTGTTCGCTCTTCCCCTGCCCTATCTCGAGTCGTCCACACATCAGGATAGGGAGGATGGCAATCCCACTCCTGAGAATTTTTCACTCAACTACCAGAAGCAGATATTTTCTCAGTCCAGATTGAATTCGGTCGCCTCTTTGGTGAGAAAGTACCCCAGGATCGTCCTGATGATGACGATGCTGCCGAGGAAGAGGATCTCCTCCTGCGAGGGCGTGACAAGGGTCTGGAGGATGTCGGCGGCGATGAGAAAGTCCAGGCCGAAGACGATTTTTATGGTGAAATCCCGCCTGATCTCGCCGTACCCAAAGGGGCGCCCGAGCACCTCCTTCCCCAGCGTCTCCGCAGCCGCCCTGATCCCGCCGTAGATGATGACGATGGCCCCGATAAGGCTGAAGGCGTTGGCGGCCGCGTCGTAGACCTCGAGGAGCATGTACGCCACCGGAGGCGATGCGGCGGCATCAATCTTCTGATCCATACCACTCCGAAATCCTTATGAGAAGGCCGGTTAATCCTCGCATCGAGATACTATGGATATGATACATGTGGATGGAAAAGACCGGGGCCCGATCTACCTCTATGCCCTGAGCACCTGTGGGTGGTGCGCAAAGACAAAAGAACTCCTTTCATCACTCGGCGTCGCTTTCGACTATGTCTTTGTCGACCGGCTCCAGAAGGACGAGATGGAACAGACCTATTCTGAGATGCTGCAGCTCTACAACCCCCTCGGCTCGTTCCCGACACTCGTGATCAATGGGAAGGCAATCATCGGCTACCAGGAGAACGAGATCAGGGAGGCCCTCGCGGAATGATCCCGGACGAGCAGGTCGAGAAAGAATATCTCCGCCTGAAAAAAGAGGCCGAGGCCGGGGGGTACCGCCTCAACCCCGACAGGGAGTTCGTCGCGGGACTGGTCAAGGGCCTCCTGACCAACACGGAAAGGTACGGCTACGCGGCATGTCCCTGCCGCCTCGCCGCCGGGGAAAGGGAGAGAGACCTCGACATCATCTGCCCCTGCGACTACCGCGATCCCGACCTCACCGCGTACGGGGCCTGTTACTGCGCCCTCTATGTCTCCGCGGAGGTTGCGTCGGGGAAGGCGGAGGCAAGACCCGTTCCCGAACGCCGCCCGCCGGGAGGACCAAAAAAAGGAGAGGCACGCCCATCAGGCGGGGTCGCCGGGTCTCTTCCCCTCCCGGTCTGGCGCTGCAGGGTCTGCGGCTACCTCTGCGCCCGGGAGAACCCCCCTGAGATCTGCCCGATCTGCAAGGCGGGAAAAGATCGTTTCGAGCGTTTCATCTGAGGAGCGTCACTCGCCGTCCTCACCGAGGAGCGCCCGGAAACGCCTGACCGATAGGTCGAGGTAGGTCTGCTCCTTCTCGATCCCGATAAAACGTCGGCCGAGGAGGCATGCGGCAATCCCGGTCGTCGAACTCCCGGCAAAGGGGTCGAGCACAAGGTCGTCCTCATAGGAACTCGCCAGGATCACGCGCTGAAGAAGTGCAAGGGGTTTCTGGGTCGGGTGCTTCCCCTCCTTTTTTTCCGAGCGTTTCGGTGTCGGGACAGACCAGACAGAGCGCATCTGCTTGCCCGGACGTTTCAGGACGTCGTAGTCCCATCCGCCGTGCTTCATCTCGTCATAATTGAAGGTATGGCGTCCCTCTCCCTTCCGCGCCCAGATCAGGGTCTCATGACTCGCCGTGAAGACCCGCGTGCTCAGGTTGGGAGGGGCGTTCGGCTTGAACCAGCAGATATCATTGAGGATATGGAAGCCGAGGCTCTGGAGGGCATAACCGCAGGCATAGATCGAGTGATAGGTGCCGCTGATCCAGATCGTCCCGCCGTCCCTGAGAAGGCGGCTGCAGGCCTCTATCCAGTGGCAATGAAAATCAAAGTCTTCCCTGATCCCGCCGCTCCGGTCCCACGCCCCCTTGTCGACGGGTGCCCTCCTCCCGCTCTGGCAGGTGAAACCGCCGTTCGAGAGGTTGTACGGCGGGTCCGCAAAGATGAGGTCGACGGAGCCCGCAGTCATGGCATTCATGCACTCGACAGAATCGCCATGGTAGAGAGTCACGCCGTCGCAGGAGTAATAGGGTTGCATCATGCCACCGGTCTGCATAGACATTGCCCTCCTGAAAGATGACATTTCCCATCTGAAACCGGGCATCCGCGATATTCTCATCTAGTTGGCACGACCACCCCTATTGAAGGATCATGGAGAACCACGAAGTTCAGGATATGATGCGCCTGATGGCGTCAAAGATCTCCTCTATCGCCGACAGGATCGCGGACACAGAGGTGGAATCCCTTTTGCAGGAACTTCTCTGTGCAAAGAGGATCTACGTCCTTGGCGCAGGCCGCTCAGGTCTGGTTGCAAAGGCATTTGCGATGCGGCTGATGCACCTTGGTCTGCAGTCCTTTGTCGTCGGCGAGACGATCACGCCGGCCATGCAGGCGGGGGACGTGCTCATCGTCTTTTCCGGGTCGGGGAAGACGAAGACCGTCGCCGAGCTCGCCGAGACCTCGAAAGAGATCGGCGGCCGGGTCTGCCTGATCACCTCCAACCGGGACTCCCGGATCGGGAAGATCGCCGATTGCATGGTCGAGATCGAGAGCCACCGCGACGAGGTGAAGGACGACTCCGTGGAGTTCGAGATCAGGCAGATGATGGGCGAGCACAAGTCTTTCGCCCCGCTGGGCACGATCTTCGAGACGGCGTGCATGGTCTTCTCCGATGCGATCGTCTCCCGCCTGATGGAGATCACGGAGACTGACGTCGAAGCACTCAAATGCAGGCACGCCAATATCGAGTGACCGGCATATGACTGGGTACAGGTTTGCAGAAAGGGTCCGCGGGATCGAGATCTCGGGGATCAGGCGGATGTTCGAGGGGGCGGGAAAGGACGCCATCAATCTCGGCCTCGGCCAGCCCGACTTCCCGACTCCGGCGCACGTTCGTGAGGCGGGGATCAGGGCGATCCGCGACGGGATGACCGGGTATACGACGAACTCCGGCGTCCCCGAATTGAGAGAGGCGATCTCAGGGAAGTTCGGCCGCGAGAACGGCCTGCAGTACGCGCCCGATCAGGTGATCGTCACCGCGGGCGCAAGCGAGGCCCTGCACATCGTGATGCAGGCCCTGGTGGACAGGGGGGACCGCGTCCTGATGACCGATCCCGGCTTTGTCTCCTATGCGGCCCTTGCAACCCTTGCAGGCGGCAGGCCTGAGGGCGTCCCTCTCGACGCCACCCTCCACATCGACGTGGAGGCGGCAAAGGAGCAGATGGACGGCGCGCGCCTCTTCGTGCTGAACACCCCGGCAAACCCGACAGGCATGGTGGAGAGCGAGGAGTCGATCAAGGCGCTGGTGGAGTACGCCGCCGATATGAGCGTGACCATCGTCTCCGACGAGGTCTACGAGCACTTCACCTACGGAAAACCCCACGTGAGTGCGGCCCGCTTCGGCGAGGACGTGGTCACGATCAATGCCACCTCGAAGACCTACTCCATGACCGGGTGGCGCCTCGGCTACATGGCCGCACCGAAGGCGGTGATCGAAGAGTGCATCAAGGTTCACCAGTACTGCCAGGCCTGCGCCACCTCGATCTCGCAGTACGCCGCCCTTGCCGCCCTGACAGGCGACCAGACGGCGGTCCCGGCGATGCGGGAGGAGTACCACCGGCGGCGCGACCTCGTCTGCGACGGCCTCGCCGATCTCGGCCTCTCCTTCCCCAGACCTGAAGGTGCGTTCTACGCCTTCGTGCCTATGGAAGCGGACCTCTTCGCCCGGATCATCGCGAAAGGCGTGATCATCGTGCCGGGCACGGCCTTCGGCACGCGCGCACCCGCGTATGCCCGTCTCAGTTATGCCGCCTCACAGGACGATCTGCGGCGTGCTCTCGGCCGGATCCGGGAAGCGGTCGATGAGGCTTAACGTAGTCCCGAACAAACAGGTGATCATATGGTAAAGGAGTTGCTGAGGAAATTATCCAACGCCCACGGGATTTCCGGGAGCGAAGGGAGCGTTGCGGCGGTGATCAGGGAAGAGGTCGCCCCGTACGTCGACGAGATCAGGGAGGACACGATGGGGAACCTCATCGCGGTGAAGAAGGGCGATGACTTTTCGGTCCTGCTCGCGGCCCATATGGACGAGATCGGGCTGATGGTCAAGTACGTCGATGAGAAGGGCTTTGTCAGGTTCGTCACCATCGGCGGCTGGTTCGACCCGACTCTCTATGCCCAGCGTGTGATCCTCCACGGGACGAAGGGGCCGGTGTACGGCGTCGTCGGTGGCAAGCCCCCCCATGTGATGAAGGAGGAAGACCGGAAGAAGCCCCTGAAGGTGGACGACATGTTCATCGACGTCGGCGCCACCTCTCCCGAGGACGCGGAAGCGCTCGGCATCGAGGTCGGGACGCCGGTCACCGTCGACCGCGCGTTCACCGAACTTGCGAACGGCAGGGTGACGGGCAAGGCCTTCGACAACAGGGCCGGCTGCGTGATGCTGATCAAGACCCTCCAGACGGTGCAGTCGCCGCACACCATCTACGGCGTCTTCACGGTGCAGGAGGAGGTCGGGCTGAAGGGCGCGAAGACTGTCGCCTACTCCCTCAACCCCGACTGCGCCATCGCCACCGACACCACCATTCCGGGCGACCACCCGGGCATCGAGAAGAAGGACGCCTCCCTCCAGATGGGCGAGGGGCCGGTCATCACCATCGTCGACAGCAATGGCCGGGGCCTCATCGCCAACAAGAAGGTCATCGCCTGGCTGCGCGCGGCCGCGGCCGGGAAGGAGATCAAGGTGCAGCTCGAGGTCGGGAAGGGCGGCACAACCGACGCCACCTCCATCCATCTGGAGCGCGGCGGCATCCCCTCCACGACGCTGAGCATCCCGACCCGCTATATCCACTCGCCTGTCGAGGTGCTCGACATGAAGGACATCGAGGGAGGCATTGCTCTCCTTGTCGAGGCCCTGAAGTCGAAGCCCGACTTCTAATCTTTTTTTTGGATCTGTAGATAACCCCTGCCCCCTCAATATATCCTTCTGAGATCCAGAGTGGAAGGTATGAGAGGGCGGGGGGGTCGGTGTTCCGTCCCTGGGGGACTACGCCCCCAGACCCCCGCTCAGGATAGAGGTGAGATGACAATTTCTCTCGTCAAGATATCTCAAGGTCTCTATTCTGCCTTCCCCGGTCTATCCTGAGTTCGGGGGTCCGGGGGCAACGAGAAAGCCGTCAGGCTTTCGAGTGTCCCCCGGTAGGCAGTAGTGGGAAGGCGTTTGATCCCCACCACTGATTCACGACATTGCGATAAGCCAGAAAAAAGGGGAACATTTTCTCCCCCCCCCCAAAAAAAAGACTCTTCACTCCCCGTCAGGCACGACGTCCAGACTGACGTCGACGTTTCTGACAGAGTGGGTGAGGGCGCCCATGCTGATGATATCGGCCCCGGCCCCGGCATAGAGGGGAAGGGTGGTACGGGTGATCCCGCCCGATATTTCGACGACGACCCTCTCCCTGAGGCCCGCGGCCATGAGGGCTGCCACGGCCTCCCTGACCCCCTCGGGGGTCATGTTGTCCAGGAGGACGATGTCGGCACCGTACTCCGCCACCCTGACAGCGTCCTCCGCCGATTCCACCTCGACCTCCACCTTGTGGTAGGGGGAGTGCGTCTTCGCCCGCCGCACCGCCTCCTCCAGGTCTACCAGTGCGAGGTGGTTGTCCTTGATCATGACCATGTCGGAGAGGGAGAAGCGGTGCGACGCGGCGCCGCCGAGCACCGCCGCCTTCTTGTCAAGTGTCCTGAGGCCGGGGCAGGTCTTCCTGGTGGAGGCGACCCGCACTGCGGGGTTGACCGCCCGCACCGCGTCCACAGCCTCGCGTGCCGCGGTCGCGATCCCGCTCATCCGCCCCATGATATTGAGGGCCGTCCTCTCGGCAACGAGGACCGCGCGGGCCGGCCCCCTGATCTCCATGACGACCGTCCCCGCGGCCACTCTCTCGCCGTCCCTCACAGGGGTGACGACGCCGGCGCCGAGGTGGGAGAAGAGGAACGCCGCCTCCTCCAGGCCGGCGATGACGCACGCCTCCTTCGCCCTGATCACGGCCGATGCCGTGAGGTCCGCAGGGATGACGGCATCGCAGGTGATATCGCCGAAGGGGGTGTCCTCCTCCAGGAAGGAGAGGAGCATGCGTGCATCGACCATTCTCTTCTACCTCTTGAGTGCGATCATCCTCTCGATGGCCCGGCGCGCCCCTGCGGCGACGGTCTCGTCCACCGCCACCCGGTGCTTCCCGGCCTTCAGGGCCACGAGCACGTCCTCGACCGTCGTCATCTTCATATCGGCGCATTCGGTGCCCTCGACCGCGTGGAAGGCGGCGTTCGGGAAGACCCGGCCGAGACGGTAGGTCATCGCCTCCTCGGTGAGCACTGTCCAGTTCGGGTGGAGGTGGGCCTGCCTCACCATCCCGCCTGTGGAGGCGACAAGGTCGGATGCCGCCTGCACCTCGGGACTGCACTCGGGGTGGCAGACGACCGCGTCGCCCTGTGCCCGTCCGGCCTCGACGTCGGCAAGGGTGAACCGCAGGTGTACCGGGCAGTGGCCGTCCGCAGGCAGGGGTAAGACCGTCTTCTCGGGCACCTGCCCCCTGACATAGGAGGCGAGGTTGGCGTCCGGCCCGACGAAGACCACGTCCTCGCCAAGAGACCTGACCACATCGACGGCGTTCGCCGAGGTGCAGGTGATATCGGCCTCCGCCTTGCACTCGGCCGTCGAATTGACGTACACCACAACGGCCGCGTCAGGGTGGGAAGACCTGGCCTCCCTGATCATGTCGGGCGTCAGCGCCCGTGCCAGGGGACAGGTCGCCTCCCTGGCCGGGAGGAGGACGGTCTTCTTCGGGTTCAGGATCTGGGCGGTCTCGGCCATGAAGTCGACGCCGCAGAGGACGATCACGTCGGCATCGGTATTTTTTGCCTTGATCGCGAGTTCAAGGCTGTCGCCGACGAAATCGGCGACGTCCTGCACCGCAGGCACCTGGTAGTTGTGGGCGAGGACCACCGCATTCCTCTCCTCCTTCAGCCTGCGGATCTCGTCGGCTATCATGTCCCTATCCTCATCGGCTCGTCGAGAGTCTTGAGCAGGGTCACGATCGAGAGGGCGGCAAGATAACTGGTCGCCGGGTTGTCGGGGCTCGGCAGGTTCCGCACCGTGATCGTGGCGTCCCCGAAGTCCCCTTCGATGACGATCTCGTGCACATTCCTGTCCACGGCAGGATCGGCCCAGAGTTCCACGTCCACCGTGCGGCCGGCGGCGAGTTCGAGGGCGACCGAGACATTGGTGTTCTTCGGGTAGTGCTTGATGCACTCGTTTGCCGCTCCCGAGAAGAGGAGAGTGCGCTCGTCGCACTCGATATTGAGGGAACGGGGGTTCTTCGTCGTCCGCAGAAGGAGACGGTGGATCCCGGAGACCTGCCCGATCTTGAGGTTGTCCAGCCCGAAGATCGCTCCGCTCGGGATGTAGATCTTCCTGCCGAGAGACCGGGCGAGGTCATTGACCGCGTCCCGGAACTGCTTCTCGGCAAAGGCACCGACACTCATCACCACAAGGTCCTTGCCGTGCTCAAGGATCCGGGCGGCATGTGCCTGGGCGGCGGCGACCGAGGCCGCCTCCACAACGATGTCAAAATCTGCGCTGAGGAACTCTTCGATATCCCGGAATACCCTTGCGTTGCAGAGGTTCCCCAGCTCCTCCGCACGCTCGGGCATCTGGTCATACAGGGCGACAATCTCGACTCCTACATGGTTTTTGACGATTATATTTGCGATATTGCCGCACCCCAGCAGGCCTATCGTGAGCATTCATATATGATAGGCAGAAGCAGGGTTAAGCATTGTGATGAAAATCGTGATGAACCCCCCGATACCTCCGCAAGTATCAGAAAGGGTGCCTTTGTCTGCAGAATGATAAGGTCGGGCGCCCCAGTACGTACCAATGGACCGGCTCACTGATCAGCGGGTGTACATCGAGACCTACGGGTGCACCTACAACCACGCGGACACCCTCAGGCTGGCCGGGATACTCCGGAACCAGGGCTGCACGATCGTCTCCGACCTGGGGTCTGCGGACGCCGTCGTCATCAACACCTGCACCGTCATCGGCTGGACAGAGAGGCACATGCTCAGGAGGATACGGGCGTGCGCCGGGCGCACCCTCTATGTCACAGGGTGCATGCCTGTTGTCCAGAGGGAGGAGATCCTCGCCGCCGCCCCGGACGCACGGGTCATCCTCCCCGACGAGATCGAGCGGCGCTTTTGCGGGAGGTGTACGAAGGGGAAGGACGGCATCGGGATCGTCCAGGTGGCGGCCGGGTGCGCGGGGGGGTGCGCGTACTGCATCACGAGATTTGCGCGCGGGCCCCTGCGGAGTCGTTCGATGGAGGAGATCTGCCGGGAGGTCGGGGCCCTCGCAGAGGAGGGGGCCTGCGAAGTCCAGTTCACGGCGCAGGACGTGAGCGCCTGGGGGATGGACACCGGCGAGACGCTCCCGGACCTGATCCGCGCCGTCAGTGCGGTGCCGGGAAACTTCAGGGTCCGCCTGGGCATGATGAACCCGGCGACCGTGAAGCGTATCCTGGTCCCCCTCGCAGAGGCGTGCCGGGATGGGAAGGTCTTCTCCTTCCTCCATCTCCCTGTCCAGTCGGGGTCGGACGCCGTGCTGGCGGGAATGGCGCGCGGCTACACCGTGGCCGAATACGAGGGTATGGTCGCCACATTCAGGGAGGTCTGCCCTGATGTCAGGATCTGCACCGACTTTATCGTCGGCTACCCGACAGAGACCGAGGAGGACTTTGCCGGGACTCTCGCCCTCCTCCGGAGGGTCCGGCCGGACAAGGTGAATGTGACGCGCTACTCGCCGCGGCCTGGCACGGCGGCGGCGGCCCTGAAGGCGCAGCCGGAAAGGATCGCAAAGGAGAGGTCGCGTCTCCTCGACGCCGCCGCAAAGGCGATCTATGCCGAACAGAATGCCGGTCTCGTCGGGACGACCGTCGAGGCGGTGGTCACCGCACGGAAGAAGGGAGGGTCATGGGTGGCGCGGGACCGGGCGTACCGCGAGATCGTCGTACCCGGCGACTTCAGGCCCGGCGAATGGCTTTCCGTCGATATCACCGGGAACAGGACTGTCTACCTGACAGGGGTGCCGAAAGACACTATACGGGTGCCGACAACCAGATTGTAAGGAAGAGATAGCATGGACGAGATCGAAGCAGGGTATGCCGCGCTCATCAGGACGATCGGCGAGGCGCAGAAGGAGAAGGAAAAGTTTGTCGGGGAACTTGCCGGGCAGGAGGGTGCTCTTCTCGCCAGGATGGCCGGGATGGCGGCGCCCCTTGTCGGGCAGATCGGCATGAACCTCCTGAAGAAGGGGCGGCAGGACCAGAAGGGGGAGATCTTCAACGCCGAGTATTACCGCGAGCGGATGATCGTCCTCGGCAAGACAGAACCGATGCCGTACAGGCCTGACGACCCGACAAAAAAGGTGAACGACCAGTTCTGCGCCCTCAACGAGAAGGGGGAGTTCGTCGAGTTGATGTATTCTTCTGACGGCCAGACCATCGACACGTACGCCTGCCCCCTCGGCCCCGAGGACGCCTTCGGGATCTATGGCTACGAGGCCATGCTCATGCTCTACCGGGCGCTCAGGGAATACCTGAAAGGGGAGGAGGAACTTGTGGCGGCGCTCGGCACGGCCGTCGAGTTCCTCAGGAACGAAAAAAAGGAATGACGCGGCGACGGTCGCCGCCGCATATTTTTTCGGCTTTGTAGAAACCCTCACCTTTTCTAGGTACGAGCGTGACTCAACCGCCTTCCTACATCTTCGCGCCGGGGGCTCTGCCTCTGGACCCCCGGAATTGCGATTGGGTCAGGAAGGCAAAATCAACGAACATGAAGGGGGCGGCCAGCCCCCCGAAGAGAGGGCCATCCAGAGGATTTCTACAGATCCATTCTTTCTTACTTCCAGGAGAACATCGGGAAGGCCGGCCTGAGGGGGTCGTTCTCCTCCAGGGACGAGAGCTTGAAAGAACGGCCGAACTCCCGGCCTTCGCTGTTTTTGTAGGTGACGACAGCCTTGATCTCTTCGGCCATCGCGGGCAGGGCATAGGCGTACTCCGCATCGACGCCGAGGCCTGTCACGTCGAACTCAAGGTTCATGGGGACGAGGGCGACATGGATCGCCTCTGCCGGGGCGTTTCCTCCGTTGACGACCACGACCGACTTTGCATCGTCGGAGAGCTGGCAGGTGACTGCAGGGAGGTTCTTCGTCTCGGTCATGATCTGCAGGCACATCGCAGCGGTCATAAGGACGACGAAGATCGAGACCCCCATGAAGACGTTCTCGGCGACGGCGAGAACGAGGCCGATGACCACACCGGCGGCAAGGATGAGAACCGGGACCTTATCCATACTATGGAGTCTCTCTCACATCATATAAGAGGTGAAGACATGCTCCCCTCGGCGTCACCCTCTTCATAACAGATATTCACCGTCCGGAGGCCACGAGGCAATGATAAACTCCATATCCGATCCCCTTCGTCTGCTCGGGTATGCCCGGTGCCACCACCACGATCCGTACCCCTCTTCAGAAGTAAACTCATTATGACACCTCCACATTTCCCCCCACCATGCCGATGAACTTCCGCAGCCTGATTTGAAAAGAATAGCACCGATTGTGCAGCCATCTGCACCACAGCAGATAATATTGTAGATGAAGACTAATATCTCAGGGATTGATCGTTACGGTACAGGGCCGGATCTCCGGCCCTGATCGACGCCGCAACAGACGAGAGATGGTGGAAAATACATGCTTGAATTAAAGTTCATTCGCGCCCACCCCGAGGTCGTCAGGGCAGACCTGGAAAAGAGGGGGGACACCGAGAAACCGGCCTGGATAGATGACCTGCTGGAGAAGGACAGGAGGAGCAGGGAACTCCAGATCGAGGTCGACAGGCTGAGGAACCGGCGCAACGTGATCGGACGCGAGATCAACGCGACCAGAAAGGCGGGCGGGGACGCTGCCGCTCTCCTTGACGAGGCGGCAGCCATACCCGGAGAGATCAAGGGGGCCGAGGCCGAGCTTGAGGAGATCAGGGAGAGAGTCCACTTCTACCAGATGCGCATCCCCAACATCCTCCACGAGAGCGTGCCCGTGGGCAAGGACGACACGGAGAATGTCGAGGTGAAGAGGTGGGGCGAGCCGAAGGTTCCCGCCTTCGAACTGAAGAACCACGGCGAACTGGCTGTGGAGCACGACTGGGCCGACTTCGAGCGCGCCACCAAGGTGGCCGGCTCCGGCTTCTACTACCTGAAGGGGAGACTTGTCCTGCTCGATATGGCCCTCCAGCGCTATGCCCTCGACCTGCTCGTGGAGCGCGGCTACACCCCCATATCCCCGCCGTACATGATGAACAGGGCGGCCTACGAGGGCGTCACCGACCTTGCCGACTTCGAGAACGTGATGTATAAGATCGACGGCGAGGACGCGTTTCTCATCGCGACCGCCGAGCACCCGATGGCGGCGATGTTCAAGGACGAGATCTTCGAGGCAAACGCCCTCCCGATCAAGTTCGCCGGGATCAGCCCGTGCTTCAGGCGCGAGATCGGTTCTCACGGCATCGACACGAAGGGGCTCTTCCGCGTCCACCAGTTCAACAAGATCGAGCAGTTCGTCTTCTGCAGGCCAGAAGACTCCTGGACTTTCCACGAGGAATTGCTGGCAAATGCCGAGGCGGTCTTCCAGGGCCTCGGCCTCCCGTACCATGTGGTCAATATCTGCACCGGCGATATCGGGACGGTGGCGGCGAAGAAGTACGACATCGAGGTCTGGATGCCGCGCGAGAACCGGTACCGCGAGGCGGTCTCCTGCTCGAACTGCACCTCGTACCAGGCGACGAGGCTGAACATCAAGATGCGCAGCCCGACCGACTTCAAGGAGAAGGAGTTCGTCCACACCCTCAACAGCACTGCGATCGCAACATCACGGGCGATCAGGGCGATTCTGGAGAACTACCAGCAGGAGGACGGTTCTGTCGAGGTCCCGAAGGTGCTCAGGCCCTACATGTACGGGCTTGAGACGCTGTGAGAGAGGGATCCCTCTCCTTTTTTGAAGGGTCTTGGCCCTGTCGGGTGACGGAAACCGCCGGGAGCCGCACAGGGGTACACAGCCCAAACTCTTTTCACCTCCCTGTCCCATCTGGGCGGCGTGCAGGTGAGGGGTGGTGGCCGACCGCGGGGATGAGAAGGCAGAGGGACCTGACAGGGGTCGCCTCACCGACTTTCTCCCCCCTGACCGACTGAACGCGTTTGCCGACGGGGTGTTCGCGATCGTCATCACCCTGCTCGTCCTCGAACTGCCTGTTCCGGAGGGGGCCGACAGCCTGTTCCTGGCACTCATGGAAGAGTGGCCCGATTTCCTCGCGTATGTCATCAGTTTCGTATTTATCGGCGGGATCTGGATGACGCACGCGTCCATCACTCAGTTGACGGAACAGGAGGATAAGGTCACGTTTCGCCTGACCCTCCTGATGCTCTTCTTCGTCTCCCTGATGCCCTTCACGACGAGCGTGATGGCCGGCCACCTCACCGGAACAGGTTCGCATCTCGCCGTGCTCCTGTACGGACTGGACCTCTTCATCACGTCGGTCATGCTGAGCATGATCATGCGCTATCTTGTCTGGCGTCCGAAACTGCTCGTCGACGGCCTTGCCGAAGAGGACCTCAGGGAGATGGTGCGACGGCGGCGTGCGGGCGTTGCCTCCTGCGGTGTCGGCGTGCTGCTCGCCCTCTTTGTGCCCCTGGTGGCGGTCGCCGTGTACATCGCCGTGACGGTCTTTTTCTTCGTGCATCCTCTGATCTATAAAAGGGCGATTAGAAGGTCTGTGAAGGGGTGAGGGGGCCGATGCCGGTGCGATGTACGGCAGGTGCACGAAGGGGGGCGTGTTCAGATTTCACTTAATTCAATTCTCAAATAAACCATATCTATGATTTGAACAACATTTTCAAAAATCGGGTGATCTTAGTTGTCCAGAAAAAAATTTTTGACTCTATGCGAGATCCGAAATCCGCAATTTTCATAAAAGCGAATGGCCACTGGACTATCACCCGTACCAACGAACATGGTTTCACATCTGCCTCTGTAATAATCGAGAATGTATTTCACAAGAAACGTACCATAGCCCTGGCTGCTTCAAGGGAGGGACGGGGAGGGATCGATCTCAACAGTGATGGTCAGAGAGGGGCCGGGAAGGCAGACGCCGGTACAGGATGAAAGAGACGATCAGCGCCTCCGGTGACGACTACCAGAGCGAGAACGAGGCCGGAGAGAAGGCTTTCAGGTGAAGGACCCAGGAATGAATCCGGAATAAGGCCATCTTGAAAGTGTGTGAGATGTCGGACTTCTATTTCCCGCTTGAAATATGAACAAATAAGGTCATTTATTCTGCCTCTTTCCCGCCCCCTCGTCGGCCGTCCCGACCGGTCATAAAGGGGTTATTATCTTCAGTCATACGGCCCTTCAGAGGGCCGGGAGAGACATGGTCCCCGTGCCGCGTCGCACGAAAAAACGTCACTCTGGCCGGATCGGGAATGGAGCGCGATACGGGCCCCGATCAGGGGCGTGGTCTGTGAAAAGGGCGGAGATATGGGGTCATCAGGGGTCTCAGTCTTTCGTCATCCAGACGAGGGGCACTCCCGACGACGCGGGAACACCACCAGAAACAACACCCTGGAAAATACTCGCAATCTCAAGAATACACACGAAACCAATGAAAAAGAAGTGGGCCCGATGAGGCTCGAACTCATGACCTCCCGGTTATCAGCCGGGTGCACCACCGACTATGCTACGGGCCCTAATACACTCGTATTAGTGCCTGTAAATGTTGTACCACCTCCGATTTAAAGGTTGCGCCAGAACCCCGCTTCACGGCCGCCTGAGAACGACATCATTAAAGAACACGCAGGAGTAATAGCACTGGGACGAGATCCATGGCTAAACAATACCTCCTTGGAAACGAAGCCATCGCGCACGCCTGCATTGAGGCAGGCCTCGACTTCGCGAGCGGCTATCCGGGAACCCCATCGTCCGAGGTGATCGACACCCTGCGGGCGCAGAAAAAGCGTGAGTTCTATATCGAGTGGTCGGTGAACGAGAAAGTCGCGTTCGAGAACGCCCTCGCCGCCTCCTGGTGCGGCCAGCGGTCGATGGTCACGATGAAGCACGTCGGCCTCAATGTCGCCGCCGACCCCCTGCTGACGAGCGCATACACCGGGGCAAAGGGCGGTTTCGTCGTCCTCTCCGCCGACGACCCCTATGCACACTCCTCCCAGAACGAGCAGGACACGAGGAGGTACGCCCACTTCGCCAAACTCCCCTGCATGAACCCGTCGAGCGTGCAGGAGGCGCACGACATGATGAAGGACGCCTTCGCCCTCTCCGAGCAGGTCGGCCTCCCTGTCCTCTTCCGCCCCACCACCCGCATCTGCCACTCCAAGGGCGACGTCGACCTCGGCGAGGTCTCCGGGGAACACCGGACCGGCGTCTTCGAGAAGGACCCGAAGCAGTATGTCGTCATCCCGGCCCACACGAGAGTCCTCCACAAAAAGTTGAACGAGAAACAGCCCGTGGTCAGGAAGGCCGTCATGGCTCTCGGCTACAACACCGCGGAGGTGCGGGGCGAGACAGCCGTCGTCGCGAGCGGCATCGCCGCTTCGTACGTGCAGGAGGTCATCCCCGAGGGCGTCTCCTTCATGAAGGTCGGCTGCTTCCCCATCGACGGCGCCTGGATGGAGGCATTCGTCCAGCAGCACAAGAAGGTGCTCGTCGTCGAGGAAGGTGCGCCGATCGTCGAGGAACGTCTCAGGCAACTCGCCTGCGGCGTCGAGGTCTTCGGCCAGATGAACGGCGCCGTCCCTATGGAGGGCGAACTCTCCCCCGCGGCCGTCGCCGCCTCGATGGTGAAGGCCGGCATCCTGAAGGATAACCCCTTCCAGAGCCCCGCCCCTGCCGAAGGCCTCCCGCCGCGCCCCCCCATTCTCTGCGCCGGGTGCGGACACAGGGTGACGTTCTACGCCATGAAGAAGGTCTTCCCCGACGGCATCTTCCCCTCCGACATCGGCTGCTACACCCTCGGCCTCCAGCTCGGCACGGTGGACACCACCATCTGCATGGGTGCCTCGGTGACAGTCGGGAGCGGCATCGCAAACTCGGGTGAGAAGAGGCCGGTCGTCGCCACCATCGGCGACTCGACCTTCCTCCACACCGGCATCCAGGGCCTCCTCAACGCCGTCTACAACGGTGCGGACATGACCCTCGTCATTCTGGACAACAGGATCACCGCCATGACCGGCCACCAGCCCAACCCCAACACCGGCGAGACCGCGATGGGCGAGGCAAGCGTCCCCATATCCCTGGAGGCGATCTGCCGGGCCTGCGGGGCGTCCTTTGTCGAGACCATCGACCCGTACGACCTGACCGCCACCCTCGAGGCCCTGAAGGCGGCAAAGGCCCGTGCGGGCACGAAGGTGATCATCGCCAGGCAGGCCTGCGTGATCACGGCGCGGCGTGCCGGCGTGCGGCGGGCGCACTATCGGGTCGACCCCGAAACCTGCACCGCCTGCGGCGCCTGCCTCCGCTTCGGGTGCCCGGCCATCGGGAAGGACGCGGAAGGAAAGGCGGAGATCAACGAACTTTGCTCGGGCTGTGGGGTCTGTGCGGATATCTGTCCTGCCGGGGCCATCGTGAAGGAGGGGAGAAAATGAGCAGTTATGATCTTCTGATCGTCGGCATCGGCGGGCAGGGCACGATCCTTGCCTCGAACATCATCGGCGAGGCCTGCCTCCTCGAAGGCGTCCCGATCAAGGGCGTCGAGACCCACGGCATGGCCCAGCGCGGCGGTTCCGTCGAGAGCCACGTGCGTATCGGCGGCACCTTCGGCCCCCTGATCTCGCCGGGCGGGGCCGACCTGATGATCGCTCTTGATCTCATGGAGGCGGTGCGCTACCGCCACTACCTCAAGCCACAGGGCAGGATCATCGTCAACGACCACACCGTCGTCCCGACCTCGGTCTTCATGCAAAAACTCCCGATGCCCGCACGCGACGACCTCGTCGCTGCCCTCGAAGGCCACCCGGTCACACTCGTCGACGCCGCGGGCCTCGCCGCTGAGGCGGGCAACCTCATCGTCCAGAACGTCGTCATGCTCGGCGCCGCCGCCCCCCACCTCCCCCTCAAGGCGGAGAGCCTGGAGGAGGCGGTCAGGCGCCTCGTGCCGCAGAAGTTCCTCGACCTCAACCTCAGGGCCTTTGCCCTCGGCCGCGAGGCCGGGCGGTCCTGACCCACATTTTTTTCGTTGCGTCTTTATAGGATAGCGACCAGTCTTCTCCATGGACCCGGGGATCGCCCTCCACGTCGTCTCCTCATGGGACGCCGGTGAGATCGTCGACCTGTACCGTGCCGGCAGGTGGTGGCAGGAGGAGTGGTCGCTCGACGGCATCTCCCCCCTCATCGCTGGGAGTTTCTGCTTTGTCGTCGCCACGGACGGCGACCGCACCGTCGGCATGGGCAGGGCGATCTCTGATGGCTGCTCGGACGCCTATCTCCAGGACATCGTCGTCCTCCCCGAATACCGGCGTCAGGGGATCGGCGACGCGATCGTCGAAAGACTCGTCGCCGTCTGTAGGGAGAAGGAGATCGCCTGGATCGGCCTCATCGCACAGCCAGGGACCGTACCATTCTATGAAAGGCACGGCTTCGCCCCCATGGAGGGGCACGTGCCCATGCTCCTCGGAGAGAACAATGCTCACACTCGATGACTTCACACCCGTGACCCAGGAGGACAGGGCCTTTTTCCTCGACCTCTATGCGAAATACCCGCAGCGGCACTCTGACATGAGCTTCGTGACCATGATGTGCTGGAACCACTATGCTCACTATGCCTATGCCCGTGTCGGGGACGGCGTCGTGATCATGAGCACCATCGGGGGTGATCGGACCTTCAGGGGGCCGATCGGCCCGCAAGACCCCGCGACCCTGGAGGACGTCTTCAACCTCGCCGTCAGGGAGGGCTGTGCCGCCCCCTATTATGTCTTCGATGAGGAAACCCTGGAGTGGGTCAGATCCCTCTATCCCGGCCTCGCATTCAGGTCTGACCGGGACTTCGCCGACTATGTCTACCTTGCCTCAGACCTCGACGATCTGCCGGGAAAGAAATACCTCACCATCCGCGGCCACCTCAACAGGTTCAGGCGGAGTTGCGAACCTGTCGTCGAGGAGATGCACGCAGAGAATCTTGCAGAGGTGCGGGAGTTCCTGAAGAAATGGTGTGCGTGGCGGCACTGCGACGAGTCACCGGTGCTGGCCGAGGAGAAGGAGGCGGTTCTCTACGCGATGGAGCACTTCTCCGACCTCGGCCTCTCCGGGCTGATGATCCGGGTGAACGGGGCGATCGCCGCCATCTCTGTCTATGACGACCTCAACCCCGACACGGCCCTCATCCACTTCGAGAAAGGGCTACCAGACTGCGAAGGGGTGTACAAGGCCGTGAACCAGGAGGCCGCACGGCTGCTTGCCCCCGACCACACATACGTGAACCGCGAGTCAGACGTCGGCGTGCCTGGCCTGCGGGAGGCAAAGCTCAGGTACCACCCCCACCACATGGCAGAAGTCTATGTGGCGGAGAAGGCCGACCTGGAAAAGAGACATCAGGAGAGGGGGGAAATATGATAGAGGAGACCATGAACACGAAGATCCTTGTAGCCTATGCGAGCCGGTACGGCTCGACCCGGGAGATCGCCGAATCGGTGGCACGGACACTCGAAAAGGCGGGCTATAGCGTCGACTGCAGGAATGTTATGGACGTCTCGGACATCTCCCCCTATGCGGCGGTCGTCGCGGGGAGCCCGATCTATATGGGCAAATGGCTCGTCGAGGCGGTGGACTTCGTCAAGAGGTTCTGTATCGAACTGAATGAGAAACCGCTCGCCGTCTTCGCCGTCGGCTATTCAATGAAAGACGAGACAGACGTGATCAGGAAGTCGGCGGCGGCGTCGATGACCGAAGTCAGGATCTATGTCAGGCCGCAGGTCGAAGGCCTCTTCGCGGGCAGGTTCGACCCCGAGGGGATGAGCAGGGCAGACCTCGACATGATGAAGATGGCAGGCGCCGTGCCCGGCGATGCACGGGACTGGAGTCAGGTCGCCCGCTGGGCAGAGGCCCTGCCTTCGGTCCTCTTCACTCTCAAGGAGTGACAGCAGATTGCCGTGACAGACAAACCCTGCCACACATCTATTTTCATAATGATACATTTATAATGCCATTGCGCTATAGAGCACATCATCCGTGAGGGGGACGGGCTGCAGAGGATATCGTATCGGCCTCATTCCAGAAAGAGAGCGTTATTGTTTCTATTCTCAGCAGGCCTCCGGGATACCTCCAGCCCGGCCACCCCCCGTCACGCACCAAAGGAGATGATGATCATGCCGAGAGACTATGCCCCGCACCTGCTGGTGCTGCTTCTCATCGTCGCGATAGTCGCACCTGCCGTCGCCGCCGGCGACGAGGTCAGGATCACCGACGATAGAGAGTATCAGATCTTCCCTGATATCGACGGAGACGGGATCGTCTGGACAGATTACCAGAACGGAAACGCCGACATATACTATTATGACCTCACGACCGGGAGGGAAAAGCGGATCACCGAAGACACGGCAGACCAGTTCGACCCTGCGATCTCGGGGAACAGGGTTGTCTGGACAGACCGCAGGAACGGGAACGACTACAACTGGAACACCGACATCTACCTCTACAATATCAAGGCCGGGAAAGAGTTGCAGGTCACAGATGACGCCGCACCGCAGGGTGACCCCGCAATCGACGGGTACCGGGTCGTCTGGACTGACCTCGGCAACGGCAATGCCGACATATTCTTCTACGACCTCGAAACGGCGGAGAGGAGAGAGATCACCGACGAGGAAGAGGACCAGTACGGCCCTGACATCTCCGAAGATCGGATCGTCTGGACAGACTGGAGGAATGGGAACGCCGACATCTACATGTACGACCTTGAAAAGGGTGAAGAGCGGCAGATCACCACCGAGGAGGCCGAGCAGTACGGGCCTGCAATCTACGAGAACTATGTCGTCTGGACAGACGAGAGGAACGGGAACGCCGACATCTACATGTACGATTTTCTGACCGGCGAAGAGAGGCAGGTCACCGCGGACGACATAACCCAGTCCTGGCCAGTGGTCTCGGACGAGAGTATCGTCTGGATGGAGACCCGCAAGGGAAGAAAAGATATCGTCCGGTACGATATCTGGACCCGGGCCGAAGACCGCCCCACCACAGACACGGCAGAACACCTGTGGCCTGCGATATACGAGGACCGGATCGTCTGGACTGACCTCAGGAACGGGAAGGCCGACATCTATCTCCTCGACCAGAGTCCCGAGGACGAGACGACGACGTAAGGCAGAAAAAGATCAAAAATGGGCTCTGTAGGAATCCTGTTCAGGAGTTCCTGTGCCGGGGGACTCCAGCGAAGGTCTTCGACCTTCTCGACTCCCTTCGGTCGCACAGCGAAACCTTCGGTTTCTCGACTCCCTTCGGTCGCACAGCGAAAACCTATGGTCAACGGCAAATCAGAGATTTGCCAGAACAGGAAAATCTTCGATTTTCCGTGAATCTTGATTTTCGAGCGATAGCCCCCGGTTCGGATGTAGGGGAAGGCGATGGGTCCACACTCACGCAATGAAATTCTGGGGGCGACATAAACCAGAACATGAGGGTTTCTACAAAGCCCAAAAATGAGAGAATAAAGAAGGAGGGAACCCCCCCCTCAATCGTCTTCGGTGCTCACCGGCGAGGCAAGCACGGCAGGATGCCCCTGCTCTTTTACCATTCCTCCGGATCCTGTCTCCAGGTCAGGCCACTTGAGAATGTTCCCGTCCGTGTCCTTCAGCGGGACAGGCGGGTACGTCCCCTGCGTCATCATGGAAACGACATACATGGCGATGCCGGCGACGACCATCGGCCCGAAGGTGAAAAAGACTGTCCACTCGTTGTCGGGCGGGACAACGGTCGGCGCCCCCTGCTGTATCGAGAGGACAACGATTCCGAGGACCGTCGTGACAAGACCGCCGAGCATCGAGGAGATGGCCCCGGGTGCGTTCGCTCTCTTCCAGAAGAGGCCGCAGACGACGGCCCAGAAGAGGCAGGCGAAGAGCAGGGTGAACCCGAAGATCATCAGGTCGTAGAGGCCGGGCGCACAGAAACTGATCCCGATGCAGAAGATGCCGATAGCGACGACGAGGAAACGGGTGAAGCGCAGGACCGCCTTTTCGTCTCTGATGTGGTCGGAGACCGCACCGTGGACGAAGTTGGTCGAGATCACGGCCGCGGACGCGAAGATTGCGGAACTCGCCGTTGACATGATCGCCGCCATCAGGGAACCGATGAAGAGGGCCATCATCCAGGGGGAGAGGAGGGTCTTTGCCAAGAAGGGGACGATCAGTTCGGGGTCTTCGGCAAGGATGGCGCCGTCGATCATGCCGGTGTTGATCATCACGATTCCAAGAAGGCCGAGGAAGATCGGGCCGAGGCCGGCGACCCAGTACAGCCCGGTGCCAAGGAGAAGGCCCTGTCTTGCGGCCCGGTCGTCACGGGCGCAGAAGACACGCTGTGAGATGTCCAGGGACGCAAGGCTGCCAAGACCCATGCCGCACCATGCCGCAAACCAGGCCATGATACCGGTGACCGTCCATCCGATCCCGCTCGGGGAGTTGTCGCTCGGCAGGATCGACCAGAAGTCCGTCGGCGTGTTGGCGGCGATGACATCGAAGCCGCCGACGTATGTGATCCCTGTCGGTATGAGGACGGCGAGACCGAGCAGTATGAGGACCATCTGGATGTTGTCGGTGATGATGACGGCGAGCATACCCCCGAGATAAGTGTAGATGATCACGATCAGCCCTGCGATGATGGCACTCTCGACGCCGGGAATGCCGACAAGGACGTTGAGGATCTTGCTGATGGCGAGGATCTGCACCGAGGTCCAGAAGATGAGAGTGGGGAGGGAGAGAAGAGAGGCGACAAGTGCCCCTTTCGACCCGTACCGCAGGTAATACATCTCACCGAGGGACGCGATCTTCATCTTCCGCAGGATCGTCACGAAGAATATCGCCATCAGCAGGAGCGTGATGCCCGAGGCCCACGGGTCCGCGATGGTGGCAAGCATGTGACCCCCATAGGCCGCACCGGCACCCCCGAGAAGAGTGCCGCCGCCCCAGAACGTGGCAAAAAGCGTCCCCCCGATAAGAACAGGGCCCACGTTTCTGTTGGCGACCAGGTACCCCTTGGACGTCTCGACGCCTCCGCGGCGTTGGACAATAAAGCCGATGGCAAGCATCGAGGCGAGGTACAGCAGAATAATCAGGACTTCTATGGTCATCTGGTAACTATCATAGGTTTTCCTCAGGTGTTTTGAGAATTTCGGAATGAACCGCGGGGGAATTCTCCTGAATCCCCGGATAAATTGGGATTTATCTGGCAGAAGGGGGGTTGTGAGGTCTGCGAACGGCGACCACCCAGAATGCGGCAAAGGGCCGGGAGAGTGCCGACTGGCGCACAAAAGGTACTCCCTCGCGGCCCCTGCGGCCCCGAGGATCCGGGTATGAAGGGGGGTGCCCGCACTCCGATGGGGCCTCCGGCAGGATAAAACCGGCCGATGGGAATGGTCATGTGCCCGCCCGCCTCGTCGTCGGGTTGTGGCGGATGGCGTCATCCGGAAAGGTACGGTGCATCTGCTCTCCGAACAGAAGTGGCAGGTGTGTGCCGCGGGACGGTGGCCGGGAACGTCAGGACGGACTCAGAAAGAAGGCCCGGGTGTGCGCTCGATGTACCCAATGCCCTGTCCAATGAAAAAAGCAGCGAAATATCGGGCAAATATATACGCCCCGAGGTCACAGTCTACAATTATGAAAAAACAGGGCGAACAGAAGACAAAAGGGCACAAGGCAACGGAAGGTCCGGGCGCCCCATCACCGGCAAAGTCAAAGGCCGAAGAGACCCTCTCAAAGGAGAAGATCGACTCGCTCAAGGACAAATACGCCGCAAAAATGAAGAAAGGAAAAAAGCACTGACATTTATCTGAACCGTACCAAATGTTCGGGCTAATCCCAGGATAAATCTCCTCCTGCTCCAGGAGACGGCACTGCACATATCCCGTCCCGGGGCAGGGCCGATGCCTGGCCGAAGAAGGTTCGGGGCGTATCCGGATCTCGTCGCGTATTTTTTAAAATAGATCTTTTTTCGGCGCTTGATTACGTATCCGACAGGAGAATATATACACTTCAACACCATTGGACACATTATGAAAGGTCAGAGCAGTCCAAAGGGTAAGAGTCCCAAAACGGAAAGTACGGATGTAAAATCACCGGCAGGAGCCGAAAAGACAGAACCCGTGGTCAAGAACGCTCCCATGACGTCAAAAGAGAAGATCGCAGCCAACAAAAAGAATAAGAGACGAAACTAAGGATTATAGTGGGTTGCAGGGCATCTTCCGCCCTGAAAATCTGAACCTTTTCATTTTGTGTCCGTCCCGTCTCCCCTCGTTTTGTGGGGGCGTGCCATCCCTGGTTTCCATGATGGCACCGCACCCCCACTGTAAACCGCCTATAGGTCGCACTTCAGATTCCCGACGGCCCGCTCCTCACGCAAAGTCGAAGAGGGTTGTCCTGGAAGGGTCGACGTCGGTCCAGGTCCATCCCAGGGGTTCGATGATCCGTTCGATCGGTTGCTTGATCGTCTTCTCGAGCATCGTCTCCCAGTCCACCACAAACTCGGGCGGCACCTGATCGGCGTACTCGAAGTCCATCACGTCGGTCTGGGGGTACTTCGCCGTCACCGACCGGATATAGATCCTCTTTGGCTTGCTCCCTCTCTTGAAGTCGGTGCCAAGATAGGTATTCGAGTAGATCGCACCCCTGATATGCGCGTCCTTGATCTCGTACTCTTCCAGCGCCTTCCCGATGCCGCCCGGGATCCCGACCTCGTCGAGGGAATAACCGCCGCGGCGGTACGTCCTGATCACGTTGCCGAGGAATGCCTTCACCTCGGAGAGGGGTGCCCCCTTCAGTATGAGGGAAAGGATCTGCTCCTGCACCTCGCGCGTGATCTGGGGCGAATCGCTCCTCCTCATCTCGAAACCGACGATGTCGATCTTGTCGGCCTCGACTCCCTCCTTCCAGACCAGGTGGCCTGCGTACCGCTTTTTCTTGCCTGCCTGGAAGAAACGGGCATAGATCTTCTCGAACTTGATGGAGAAGTAGTGGCGGTCGGCATGGAGGGTTTCCCGTGCAAAGACCGAGTAACTCTCATTGAGACGCGCCTCGATCGCACGGGCCATCGTGATTGTCTCCTCCAGAGGTGCATTCGGGAGTTCGACCATGCACGAGTCGGTGTCCCCGTACAGCACGGAGTAGCCCATGCCGGTGATCACCTGCCGCGTGTGCCCGATGATCGCACGGCCGACCGAGGTGACCGCGGCGCCGATCTCCCGGTCGTACAGCCTGAACCGGGAGTATCCAGAGACACCGTAGTAGGTGTTCATGATCACCTTGATCACGCCCTGCTGGAGGTCGAGGAGGATGTACCCTGGCGAGCCGTACGGGTGCTCGTTCCGGCGCTTCTTCAGGGAGTCGCGCTCGGCCATCAACTCTGCAAGGATGCTCCGGGTCAGGCCGTCAGGGTTCTTCCTGAACCTGATGCCGTTTGGCGCCGTGAGTTCGCCTGACGGGTCCTTGGTCTCGGGCGAGGCATTGATGGTCATCATCGCCATCGGGTACAGGGACTTGAGGTCGAGGACGACGACATTCTCCTTCACGCCGAGAGAGGGTTCGAAGACGGTGGCGCCCTCGAACTCGTCGGCGACGACGTTCCCCTTGGACGGGAGGACGAACTTTCCGTGCGCCTTTCTCAGGATGTAGATGTCGATGACATTGGAGGAGTTGAGGGTGCGGTCGAGGGGTACGCCGACGTAGCGTGCGATCATGCGGTAGAAGTCCACGATGTTGTTCTTCTCATTGATGCGCACGCAGAGTTCGACGTCTGTGCAGTTGTACTCGACGAGTTTCTCCGGGTCGTCGGCCCAGAGGCCGCTGACCGTGCCGGTGTAGCGGACCTTCCTCTCGCCGACCTCCTCCTCGGCGATGGCGTCGAGGCGGTATGACTCCTTCTGCGAGGGCTGGAGTTTTTTGTAGGCGGTGAGGAGGTCGAAGAGGGCCCGGCCCCGCACCGCGGCCCGCTCGGTCATGCCGGGGAGGCGGGAGAGGTCGGCGGGGTTGAGACGGAGGGCCTGCATCCTGCCGGTGATGTAGGGGAAGTCGAAGTCGGTGAAGTTCCAGCCGGAGAGGATGTCAGGGTCTTTCTCCCTGATATAGGCGACAAAGGCCTTGAGCATCTCTACTTCGGTGGCGTACGAGCAGACGGTGTGCCTGCTCTTCCCCTTCCAGAGGCACCCGTTCTTCGCGGTCCATTCCTCGGAGAAGGAGGGCGAGGTGCCGGGCGAGGCGTACAGGAAGGTGGAGTAGGCGTCGTCGAAGGAGTCCCAGGCGGTGATGCAGATGATGGCGTCACGCCCGGGTTCGGGGAAGCCCCGCACGTCCTCGCACTCGATATCGATGAAACAGAGGCGGGCCGGGGCCTCGACCTCCACTGGGGAGACCTCGGTCTGGTCGGCGATCTCCGCGGGCGCCTCGACCCCGCCGGTGAGGCTGGCGTCGATCATATAGCGCGTCGCAAAGGGGATGTCGGCCTCGAAGTGGTGTGAGTAGAGGTCACGGATGTCGCGCACGTCTGTCGGCCTGAAGGTGTACAGGCGCTTCAGGTCCTCCCCCTTGATCGAGTGATAGAGGGGGTCGTCCACTGCGGTGACCTGAGAGGGGAGGGTCTTTTTTGCCACCATCTCCGCGACCTCGTCGACAGGCGCATAGAAATATGGCCGCACGCCTGTCACCTGGAGGTGCACGGCCCTGCCGTCCGGTTCGCGGCCGAAGATGTGGACGATCGGGCCGGTGCCCGAGACGGTGTACTCCACCTGGTTGATCGCGATCCTGATGCCGGGCTTTGCGCCCTCAAAGAGGGTCGCCTGTTTCTCAGACATGGAGATCCCTGCAGAGTTTCCCGATGAACGATGCCGCTTCGTCGAGTTTCTGCCTCTCCCATGAGTCGAGGTCCCATTCGACGACCTTCCTGATCCCTTCCCTGCCGATTCTGGCCGGGAGGCCTATGGAAAGACCGGAGAGGTCGTATTCGCCGTCGACGATGCACGAGCACGGGATCACCTCGTCGGGTCGCCTGCCGAGAGCCGCTTCGACCAACCTGACGATATGCGCGGCGGGTCCGAAGACCGTGCCGCCCTTTCCCTTGATCACCTCCATGCTCGCTCCCCTGAGGTGAGCGAGCACCGCGTCGCGCTGTGCCTCAGGGACAGGGACGCCGAGGCGGGAGAAGACCGGGACCTGATGTTCCCCGTGTTCGCCGAGGACCAGAGCATCAGGAGCATGCACGCCGTCGTCTGCCATCCGGTACACGAAGCGGGCGCTGTCGAGTTGCCCGCCGAAACCGATGCACCGCGACGGTTCGAGGTCGAGGCAGTGGCTAAGGTAGTAGTTGTTCACGTCCATGGGGTTGGTGACGGTGATAAGGACGCCGCCGAATGAGCCGAGGTGGCGGCAGCAGTCACCGAGAACTGGGAGGTTTGCGGAGAGAAGGTCTGCCCGCGTCCTGACATCGGGGGTTCTCGGGCTGCCCGCGGTAAACACGCAGATGTCCGCGTCCCTGATGAGGGCGGGGTCGGTCCCGATCGAGACGTCGAAGGCCGCGTGTCCGATATCAAGGACCTGCGCGCGTTCGAGGGGCTTGACGGCGTCGCAGAGGATGAGGTCGTCGACGAGCCCCTGCGCTGCGGCGAGAAATGCGACTTCGCCACCGACTCTGCCGGTTCCGATCACAGCGAGGCTTGTCATATGATCTCTCTATGGGAATGCCAATCATAAATAGTAGAATCTTTGCGGTCTGCCTGTGCCGGGAGCCACCTCTCGAAGACCGATGGCTTTCTCCTGATCTTTTCGGTCGTTCCCCCTGTCAGGATAGGGCCTGGAATGGACCGCGCCCATCTTCGGATCTGGCAGGGAGAAGAGGGGGGTTGCCATGAAAAATGGCTGCGGTATTTTTCAGAGAACCGTCTGGCAAGCGGTTCCCCGGAGCTGAAAAAAGAGTATTAGTATTATCTGGGCTGGATGAAGCCGCCGGTGAGGGTGGTGTCCAGCACCTTCGCATCGGTCTTCCGGGTCATGAGGCTGACCGCGACCATCGCGACCGCCGAGATGACGACGGCGTAGAGGCTGAAGTGGACAGGGAGTTTGTCGACCACATAGTACCAGTAGCCGAGCACACCGCCCGAGACGAGACCTGCCGCCATCGAGGCGAGGGCGCCTTCACGTGTCGCGCCCCGCCAGTACAGACCGGCAAGGAGAGGCACCGCGAAAGTGGAGAGCATGATCCCGATGCCCGACCACATCAGCCAGGCGAGCATCTCCGGGGGATTGACCGCGAGGAGGAGTGTCCCGCCGGCCGCCACCACGACCGCAACCCGGGAGACGAGGAGGGTCTCCCTGTCGGTCGCCGACGGCCTGAAGAGGTTCTTCCAGATGTCCCAGGCAAACATCGTGCCCACGGTGAGCATCAGTCGGTCGGTCGTCGACATCACGGCCGCGAGCACGATGACGGCGAAGAACGACCAGACCCAGATGTTGGGCATGGCATATTCGAGCCCTGATATGAAGATGTAGTCCTGGGCGTTCGGGACGGCCGGCAGGGCGATCTGCCCCTCCTCGACGAGGACGCGCCCGGCAAAGCCGGCGAACTTGACGAGGAGCATGACCACCGCGTAGACGGCAAAGGCGATCAGGGGCGACCACTTGAAGTACCTCTCCTCCTTCGCGGCGAGGACATTGTTGATCACATGCGGGGCGCAGGCGAGGCCCACGACGAGCATCAGCCCGAAGGAGAAGAGGAACTCCGGTGTGAAGGCCATGCCCTCGGTGAGGTACGGCTGGACCAGGTTCGGGTCGACTCCTGCCATCACCTCATTGATGTGCGCCATCCCGCCGGCCTTCATGATCAGGACAGGAGCGATGGCGATCACGCCGACGATCAGAAGGCCGCCCTGAATGACCGTCGTCCAGGAGACGGCGTACAGCCCGCCGACGACAGTGTAGGCCGTGATGATCACGCCGGAGATGATCAGCGCTTCCCAGTGGGGCAGGCCGAAGAGCCAGACTAGGACGATCGAGATAGCGGTGTACTGGCCGACAAGGTAGATGAGGGAGACGATAATGCCGGCAAGGGCCGAGAGACCCCGCATCGCCTGCGGGCTCTCGAAACGGTGGGCGAAGTAGTCCTCGACCGTCAGGTAACCGTTCTGCTTCCCGATCCTGTGGAGTTTGACCCCGAAGACGATGATACAGAAGGACGCCGCAAGAGGGACGAAGAGTTGCTCCCAGATCGACGGCCACCCTGTGGTGAAACCAAGGCCGCTGACGCCGAGGAGGGTCATGCCCGAGCAGATCGAGGAGATCATCAGGATGGTGAAGACCCAGAAGCCGAGCGACCTGCCGGCGACGATGTAGTCCTCGGTGTTGTGGATCTTCTTCGATGCCCATGCTCCGATGGCCAGGAGGACGACGAAGTAGAGCCCGATGATACCTCCGGTAATCGGTTCTATCATGCCTCGACCTCTTTGAAGAGGAAGGCCCAGACCAGGAGGAGGGCGGTGACTGAGATGAATGCTGTTCCGACGAGTGCCAGAGTCTCAAAAGGAAGTCCGATCATATGCTGTGCTAACGTGTGGCATGCTAACATATAACACAATCGGTGCCTGGCGGGGGTGCTGTCCGTGATACGGGAAATCAGACCTTATTCGCGTGGGATGGGGGGGTACACGCAGGAGGAGGGAGAGAGGGGAGATCCGCGGGGGATGTCGGTTCGATCCGGGGGATGCCCGGTATAGGGGTTGAGAGGAGTGAAGGTTTTGTCGTGATGAGGGGTGTCGAATATCTTCAACTCTAGGGGGAACGACAGGAAGGAGTCGAGAAAATCTTTAATTTTTGGTCTACAGAATTCCTGTTCTGGTGTGCCTGTGCTGGGGGGCTACCAGCGAAGACCTGATGGTCTTCTCAACTCCCTTCGGTCGTCCCCGCTCAGGATAGAGAGGAGATGGGAATCTCTCTTCTCTGAATCTCGTGTTCTTTCGTCCCCCATCCTGTCCCGAGTTGGGGGACGACTGGAGGAAGTCGAGAAAATCTTTGATTTTCGCTGTCCAGGGGCAACGAGCGATAGCGAGTTCGAGAAGACCAAAGGTCTTCGAGGAGCCCCCGGTCTCGATTGTGGGGAAGGGAGGGGGTCAGCTCTTTCCTCCGGGTGGCAATCCCTACTTCGTGCTCTTGATCGCCTTCTGCCCCCGCAGGAGGGCGATCTTCCCGGTCCGCACGAACTCCTTGATCCCGTACTGACGGAGGAGGGTTTCGAGGGCGTCGATCTTCTCCGAGTCGCCGGTGACCTCGAGGATGACCGTCTTCGCCCCGACGTCGATGATCTGGGCCCTGAAGATGCTTGCGATCTGCATCACCTCGGCCCTGGTCTCGCCGGGCTCGGCCGCCACCTTGATCAGGGCGAGTTCGCGGGCGACCGTGCTCTGCTCGGTGATGTCGGAGACCTTGATCACGTCGATGAGCTTGTTCAACTGCTTCTTGACCTGCTCGATCTGGGCGTCGTCCCCGAGGACGACGATGGTCATCCTGCTCATCCCGGCCTCCTCGCAGGTCCCGACGGCCAGGCTCTCGATGTTGAATCCCCGCCTGGAGAAGAGTCCGGCGATCCGGGAGAGGACGCCCGCCCTGTTCTCGACGAGGACGTGGAGGGTGTGGAACTTCATCTCTGCCTCCTCCCAATCATCTCGTTGATCGCCGCCCCGGCCGGGACCATCGGGAAGACGTTTGCCTCCCTCTCGATCCTGAAGTCGAGCACGAATGGGCCGTCTGTGGTAAAGGCCGCCTCAAGTGCCGGCTTGACCTCCTCCTTCTCCTCGACCCTGATGCCATCGACGCCGTAGGCGCGGGCGATGCCGACGAAGTCCACGGCCGGGAGTTCGGTGTACGAGTACCGGCGGTCGTAGAAGAGTTCCTGCCACTGCCTCACCATGCCGAGGTACATGTTGTTCAGGACGACCACCTTCACCGGTACCTTATACTGGACGACGGTGCCGAGTTCCTGGATGTTCATCTGGAAACTCCCGTCGCCCGCGACGTCGACGACCGTCTCGTCGGGCCTGGCGAAGTGCGCCCCGATCGCCGCCGGGAAGCCGTAGCCCATCGTCCCGAGTCCTCCGGAGGAGATCCAGGTCCGAGGCCGCCTGAAGCAGTAGTGCTGGGCCGCCCACATCTGGTTCTGCCCCACCTCAGAGACGACGATGCCGCGGTCGCCGAGGAGGTCGCTCATCTCCCCGATGATATAGGCCGGCGAGAGGCCGTCCTCCCCGTCCCTGACCGTCTGTTTCTCCTTCCAGTGGCCGACGCGGGCGAGCCACATCTCCCGCCCCTCCTTCTTGATCAGCCGCCTGATGATGCTCTGGAGCACTTTTCCGGCGTCCCCGACGATCGGGATATCGACCGGCTTATTCTTCCCGATCTCGGCCGGGTCGATGTCGATGTGGATGATGCGGGCATTGGGAGCGAAGGCATCGATCTTCCCTGTCACCCGGTCGTCGAAGCGGACGCCGACGGCGATGAGCAGGTCGCACTCGGTGACCGCGTAGTTCGCCGCCTCTGTCCCGTGCATCCCTATCATGCCGAGGTTGAGGGGGTGGTCGCAGGGGACGGCGCCGAGCCCCATCAGGGTCGTCGTCACCGGGATGAGCATCAGTTCGGCGAGTCTCCTCACATCCTCAGACGCCCCGGAGGCGATCACGCCCCCACCCACGTACAGGAGGGGCCTCTCGGCCTCGCCGATGAGGGCGACCGCCTTCTCGATCTGGAGGGCGTGGCCCTCATAGGTCGGCTGGTAGCCTCTCAGTTTTGCCCGGCCGATCGGCGGCTCAATGTCGATCTGGGCGGTCATCACGTCCTTCGGGATGTCGACCAGGACAGGGCCCTGCCGTCCCGTGCCCGCGATATAGAAGGCGTCCTTCATCACCTGGCCGATATCGGCCGCCCTCTTGACGAGGTAACTGTGCTTCGTGACCGGCATCGTGATCCCGGTGATGTCAGACTCCTGGAAGGCGTCGTTCCCGAGCATGAAGGTCGGGACCTGACCGGTGATGGCGACAAGGGGCACCGAGTCCATGTAGGCGGTGGCGATGCCGGTGACAAGGTTGCAGGCGCCCGGCCCCGAGGTGGCAAGACATACCCCTACGCGCCCCGACGCACGGGCATAGCCGTCGGCCGCGTGGGCCGCCGCCTGCTCGTGGCGTACCAGGATGTGCCTGATAGGTGCGTCATAGAGTTCGTCATAGATCGGCAGGACTGCCCCGCCGGGGTAGCCGAAGATCGTCTCGGCCCCCTCGCGCTGCAGGCTTTCAACCAGCAGTTTTGCTCCTGTCTTCATCTTTGCTCCTCGAGAAGTCTGTTCAT
Organism: Methanofollis sp. UBA420; assembly: GCF_002498315.1. NCBI lineage: Archaea > Methanobacteriati > Methanobacteriota > Methanomicrobia > Methanomicrobiales > Methanomicrobiaceae > Methanofollis > Methanofollis sp. UBA420. The sequence goes on along the minus strand of NZ_DAGX01000002.1, from coordinate 435,380 downwards.
CCCGGAGACCATCGCCTCGACGCTTCCCATGATGATGTCGGTCCGCGCCCCCCGCGAGGTGAGCATGCGCCCGTCCCTGCTCAGGCAGACGGTGACATCGACGAGGGCGTCCGTCCCTCCGCTGATCGCGTCCACCCGGTAGTCTTCGAGCCTGATCTCGCCGATGCCGGCGATGGACCGGCGCAGGGCCTCGACCGCGGCGTCCACCGGGCCGTTGCCGGTGGCGGCGCAGGTCACCTCTTCCCCGTTGACGGTGACCGTGACCGATGCGGTGGGGACGACATTGCTCCCGGACACGACCGTCACCTGCTTGAGCCGGATCACCGGCTCGCGCACGAGGTTGAGCACCGAGTCGGCGATGGCCATCAGGTCCGCATCGGTGATCCTTCGACCTTCGTCTCCGAGGCTTTTAACTCTGGCGACGATCTCCGCGAGCTGCATCTCGTCGCAGGCATAACCGAGTTCCTGGAGGGCGGCCCTGACCGAGGCCGACCCCGAGTGTTTGCCGAGGAGGATCCGCCGTGTCCGGCCGACGCGTTCCGGGCCGATCGGCTCGTAGGTGCTCGCCTCGCGGAGCACGCCGTGGGCGTGGATCCCGCTCTCGTGGGTGAAGGCCATCTCGCCGACGATCGCTTTGTTCGTCGGCAGGGGCACGCCCGTCATCTTCGAGACCTCGGTCGCGAGGTGGTAGAGCCCTTCTGTCCTGATCCCGGTCTTCGTGCCGTACAGCACCTCCAGGGCCATCACGACCTCTTCGAGGGGTGTGTTCCCGGCGCGTTCGCCAAGACCGTTCACGGTGACATGCGCAGCCGATGCTCCGGCCTTCAGGGCGGCGAAGGTGTTTGTGAGGGCGAAGCCGAGGTCGTCGTGGCAGTGGATGCTCAGTGGCGCGAAGAGGAGGCCCGGGACCACCTCCGCGATCCTCTCGGGCGTCATGAGCCCGACGGTGTCGCAGAAGCAGAGGCGGTCGGCGCCGCGCTCCACCCCGCCCCTGAAGAGATGGGCGAGGAAGGCCGGGTCGGCGCGGGAGGCGTCCTCCCCGGAGAGTTCGACGACAAGGCCCCGGTCCTTTGCGTACTCCACGGCGTCCCATGCCATCGTGCAGACCTGCTCACGGGTCTTCCGCATCTTCGCCCTGATATGGAGGTCGCTTGCCGGCACGACGAGGTGGACGCAGTCGACACCGCACTCCGCGGCATAGTCGATGTCCACCTGCAGGGCCCTGACAAAGGTCGCGACCTCGGCGGAGAGTCCGGCATCCGCGATCAACCTGATCGCCTCCCTCTCCCCCTCCGATGCGGCGGCTGAACCGGCCTCGACGGTGTCGATGCCGATCTCGGAGAGCATGGTTGCGATCGAAAGTTTCTGCGACGGTTTCAGCGAGACGCCCGGCGTCTGTTCGCCGTCCCGTAGGGTGGTATCAAAAAAGCGGCATTTAGCGGCCAATAAAACAATCACTCATGGTGCTTGCCATAGGCCAGTATGGCATGACGACGATATTTATATTTTGGCTTTTATGATCTCCAGAGCCCGATCGGGACATTTTCCAACCCCGCTCCCTTCCCCTCCCCGGCAGCCGGGGAGGTCGGGAAGGGTAGACATTACCTGCAATCATACCGGTGGCCTGAGGGCGTTGAGTCCTGCCGAATTTTATCCTGTTCTGCCCCCGGCCCCCGGTATGCCCGGATCGCCGGATCTCCCCGATATGGCCCTGAACGACGGGTGTGATCCCCCGATCTGAGGCAGATCCGGGCGTATCTGGCCCGGCCCGTCTCCCGAGGGGCCACCCCCTCACGCTCTGACATGCAGGTGCCACAGGGACGGGGTCAGGGGTATTTCTTCGGGGCCTGGTTTTGTAGAATCAGGCATGAGTCCCGGAGGGAGACTCAAGCATATCGCATGAAAATTGTTCTGAGGAGATTGTCTGGTCGACGTGCCTTCCCGCACGCTCGCGCCAGGGGCGCTATCGAAGATCAAAGATCTTCTCAAGCTCCCTCTGGTCGTTTCCCTGGGCCCCCGGGATTGCGATAGGGCGGGGAAGGCAGAGGGCGGACCTTTCTGAAGGTGGTTTTGTCCTCTCCATCTCCATCATGGGGTGCTCGATGAGAGTCAAAGCCTCATGAAAACCCGGAGAATCGATCTTCTGGATCATTTTCATGGCAATCGCTCATAAAACGAAGTTTCAGGCGGTTCTTTGAAAATCACCGCTGTGATTTTCATGATAATCCCTGTTCTAGAGTCCCCCGGTAAACTGTACGGGGAATCATGCGAGGTTTCAATTCAGAACGGAACCGGAAAAGAAAAAAGGGGGAGAAAAAGGGGGTTTCAGGCGGGGGCCGCCGCACTCTCATAGATCTGGGTCATGTACCGGGCCACGAAGATCGCGACCACCGGTTCGATGAAGAAGATAATGATCCAGCCGATGACCGGGATCGCCATGAGGATGGTGATGACCACGCCAAAGACCACGGCCACCACCCAGAGGACGATGAGGGCGATGATGTAACTGCCCCAGCCGACCGCACCTATGTGTGCCAGGATCGCCGAGATGTTGAAGGCCTCGCCGAAACTGTCTGTCCGTGCGAACCTGATGACGCCGAAGGCGGCGATCAGGCCGATGATGAAGGCAAGCACGATCAGGATGAGCGTCCCGAGGATCATCGTCCCGGCCGCCGCAGCGATCGCAGCGTCAGAACCGCCGCCTGCAAGGAGGGCGAAGGAACCGCCGAAGAAGATCATCATGACAATGATCAGGGGGATGCTGTAGATGATCTGGACGATCAAGAGTTTGATCCCGTCGATGAAGAGTTTGAGCCAATCTTCGAAATCGGGTGCCGGGCTCTTGCCCCGGTAGATCTCCATGATGTATCCCACGATCAGGGGGAAGATGATGGTGGAGATGACGAGGAAGATCCACTTCATCCATTTTCCCCAGACCGCTTCCTTCGCATACTCGAAGGAGCTTCCAAGCATAGAACCGTAATCCATAACAAATCACCTTGGGGGTGTGCATACGAGACTCTAAGGTGTTTGTATTTATTGATTCCGTAAATGGGATATGTTGAATGGGTTCGATCCTTCAAAAAGGAAAACCTTCCCCTGCTGCATAATAGTACCCCTCTTCTTGATGGTGTGATCAGGGTTCAGTGCCCTTTCAGGTGCGCCTTTTTCTGGCACTCTGTCCAATAATGTGCATTCCATTTTTTGGGCATGATTACTATGGCCGGGGGTGAATGGACCTGAAGGGCGTGTTCTCTCTGTGGCGACGGCAGGAAAAAAAGTGGGAACGCGTTGAGGATGAGAAGATACTCTTGCCCGACCTTCGTGCTGCTGTTCGCGCGAGAAAAACGCGTCCGTTTTTATTGCGATCCCGCATTCCGGACAGGTACCATCTTCACGTCCCTGCCTGACGTGTTCTGTAACTGGATGACATCGCCTGCGCGGCGACATCGCCCTGCCTGACGGATGCTTCGTCCCCGGGTCATGCGTCCACTGTAAAAAAATTGACAGGAGAGAGATCGTCCCCCCTCTCAGGACCGGACGATTATCTGATTCTGGTGCCTCACCGGTGGCAGAAGGTGTCGTAGGTACCGATATCCGACCCGCACTTCGTTCGGAAACTCTTCGATGCCCGCACCTGATACCCGGCAGGTTTGGAAGAGAGCGCCTTCCGGACAAGGTCGGTGTTGGTGTTACTATCGATGGCGAGATTACCGAAGTCGTCGGGCAGAAAAAAAGAAGGGAATGATTCAGTGCCTGAAATAGCGCACGCCCGTGAAGACCATCGCGACATTGAGCTTGTTTGCCGCTTCGATGACCTCCGCGTCCCGGATCGATCCGCCCGGCTGCACGAGGGCCGTCGAGCCGGCCGCCGCCGCGACCTCCATGGTATCGGCGAAGGGCAGGAAGGCGTCGGACGCCACGACAGAGCCCTTCAGGGAAGACCGCGCCTTCTCGACGGCGATCTTCGCGGAGTCGACGCGGTTCATCTGACCGGCGCCGATGCCGAGGGCGGCATGGTCGTTGGCATAGATGATCGCGTTGCTCTTCGTGTGCTTGCAGATCTTCATCGCAAAGCGCATCGCCGCAATCTCCTGCTCGGTCGGTTCGCGCTCTGAGACGACCTTCCACTCCTCCTTCGGTGCGGGAGTCCGCTGGACGAGGATGCCGCCGTCGATGCTCCTGACCTCGTCGGCCGCCGTCTTCTCGGGCAGCACGAGGACACGCATGTTCGGCTTCTTCTTCATCATCTCGACGGCCTCGGGCGAGTACGACGGGGCGACGATCACCTCGACGAAAGTGCCGCAGAGTTCTGCCGCGATCGCCGTGTCCACCGGGGTGTTGAGGGCGACGATCGAACCGTAGGCGGAGACAGGGTCGACCTCGCGGGCGGCGAGGTAGGCCTCGAGTCCGTTCTTCCCGATGGCGACGCCGCAGGGGTTGTTGTGCTTGACGATCACCGACGTCGGTTCGTCGAACTCACGGAGCAGGGAGACGGCCGCATCGACGTCGAGGTAGTTGTTGTACGACATCTCCTTCCCCTGCAGGGGCACCTGGCCGGCGATGCCGTGGTCGCCGTAGACGGCCGCCTGCTGGTGCGGGTTCTCGCCGTACCGGAGAGACCGGCCGTTCCTGAACTGGAAGGAGTAGGTCTCCGGGAAACCGCCGTCGAGGCCGGAGAGATAGTTCGAGATCGCGGCGTCGTAGGCAGCCGTCCGTGCAAAGACCTTCTTTGCAAGGGCAAGCCTCTCCTCGTAATCGAACCCGCCCTTCGCGACGGCCTCCTTCACCTTCGGGTAGTCGGCCGGGTCGACGACGACAGAGACGAACTTGAAGTTCTTCGCCGCCGCCCTGATCATCGCGGGGCCGCCGATGTCGATGAACTCGATGAGTTTGTCGAGGTCGAGGTGCTCGCCCGACATCTTCTCGAAGGGATAGAGGTTCACGACGACGATGTCGATCGGGTTGATGTCGAGGTCCTGCATCACCTGGGCGTCGACGTCGCGCCGGCCGAGGAGGCCGCCGTGGATGCGCGGGTGGAGGGTCTTCACCCTGCCGTCCATGATCTCGGGCGAGCCCGTGTACTCGGAGACCTCGATAAAGTCGATCCCTGCTTCTTTCAGGGCCTTTCCAGTCCCCCCGGAACTGATGATACGGTATTTGTTCTCAACAAGCGTCTGCGCAAGGTCCACGATGCCGGCCTTGTCCCAGACAGAGAGAAGTGCCCATTTCATACTGAAGATATGGGCCTCAGATCTCTTATATCTTTCAAGGGCAGGATGCAATCTCTTATCCCCCTGCCCGGTACACGTTATTCTATGCGGGAACCTGCCGTCAAGAAGACGCTGTACTGGTGCAGGGAGTGTAACCTTCCTCTGATCGGGAAGACCTGCCGGTGCGGCGCGGCCGGCGTTGAGATCCCGATCCAGAAACCCTATGACCTCCGCCCGGCCCTTGCCCACGACCACGAGCTGTTGCGGTCCCTCCTCCTCGAACGCTACGGCACCGACCGCCTCCCCCAGGTGGTCCTCTTCAACAAGAGCAGCGGCGTCGACAGGACCGAGGTCGTCATCGCAAACGGCGTCGAGTTCGGGCGCCTCTCCTATGACCCGGCAGGGCATGCCTATACCCTGGACCTCTCGCAGGACGCTCTCCGCTTCCTCGCCCCCTTCATCACGAGGGGGGTCGTGGACATCACCGCCGAGGCCGAAGAGCAGGGGTTCGGCAACCGCCGTCTCGGCGGGAAGAAGGTGATGGTCAGGACCAACCTTTCCGACGGCCCGGTAGTCGTCAGGATGAAAGACCTCCTCGGCGTCGGTCAGCTCCACGACGGGGGCGTCAGGGTGCGGCAGATCGGGAAGGTCCAGCCCGAGTCGCCGCCAGACCCCTCGTGGGGCGAGGCGGTCCGCGTGAACGTCCCCCTCCTCAAGGACCTCGAACGCACGGCTGTCAGGTTCATCAGGCAGCACATGGACGACCGGCCCGCGGCGAACGTCTCCTTCTCCGGCGGCAAGGACAGCACGGTCTGCCTCGAACTCGCGCGGCGGGCCGGGGTCAAAGATGTCTTCTCTGTCGATACGGGCCTGGAGTTTCCTGAGACCGTGGAGTTTGTCAGGCAGTCGGGGATCCCGGTCATCATCCACGGGAACGATTTCTGGAAAGAGGTGGAAAAGAATGGCCTCCCGAGAAAGGACAACCGCTGGTGTTGCGAGAGGCTCAAGCTCCAGCCCGTGAAAGAGTACCTCTCCCGGAAAGGCCCCTGTGTCACCGTGCAGGGGAACAGGTGGTACGAGTCCTTCTCCCGCTCCACTCTGCCGGGTGTCATAGTCAATCCCTTCAACCCGCTGCAGCTGAATATCTCGCCCATCAGGAACTGGCGGGCCCTCGAAGTCTTCCTCTACCTCTGGTGGCGTAAGGTGCCGTACAACCCCCTCTATGAGATGGGCTATGAGCGGGTGGGGTGCTATCTCTGTCCGGCAATGCTCGAGAGCGAGGCCGCACGGACGCGGGAGATCCACCCCGATCTCGCCGGCCACTGGGAGGAGTACCTGGTGTCGTGGGCGAAAAAGAAGGGCCTCTCCCGGCGCTATATCGATCTCGGTCTCTGGCGGTGGGAGAACCCGCCCCCGAAGATGTGCGAACTTGCCGGGCGGTGCGGGGTCTCAGTCTCGAAAAAGAGACAGAAATCTTAAAAACCACGAATCTTTTCTTGAAATGATAATCTGGTGTCAATCTGTGTCCCTCTCCATATCTACGATACAAAATTATATATAGAACTACATTGCAATTGATATTGCATACAGAGGATTTCCATGGAGGCGGATAGAGATAATCAGGCGCCGGAGAAGCAACCGACCCTGGAACAGCCCGGCCCCCCGGGAGAGGGCAAAGATATCGAGTCCCTCAGGAAGGCCTGTGACGATCTCAGGGCGGCGAACGCCGACCTCAAGAGATCCTGTGACGACCTGAACGAACGGTATCTCCGCCTTGCTGCGGATTTCGACAACTTCAGGAAGCGTACTGCCCGGCAGAACGAGGAGATCCGGGAGTACGCCCTGGAAAAGTTCGCCGCGGAACTGCTCGACGTTGTCGACAACTTCGAGCGGGCGCGGAAGTCCGACGATGCCTCCCTCCGCGAGGGCCTTGAAAGCATACAGAAACAGTTCTCCGGGATCCTGGAAAAACACGGGATCAAACCTCTTCCGTGCCTTCATACGGCATTCAACCCTGAAGAGCACGAAGCGGTTGCCTGCATCCCGTCGGAGCACCCGGAAGGCACAGTTGTCGAAGAATTCATCCCCGGCTACCGCATGCACGACAGGATAATCAGGCATGCGAAAGTCGCGGTGTCAAAAGGAAACAACGAATAAGAGGAATATTATGGCAACAGAAAAGGTTCTTGGTATTGACCTTGGCACGACGAACTCCTGCATGGCCATCATGGAGGGCGGTCAGCCTGTCGTGATCGCGAATGCAGAAGGCGGCAGGACAACGCCGTCGATCGTGGCGTTCAGCAAGGAAGGCGAGCGGCTTGTCGGCAGCGTCGCGAAGAGACAGGCGATCACCAACCCGAAGAGGACGATCATCTCGATCAAGCGCAAGATGGGGACGAGCGAGACCGTCGACATCGACGACAGGAAGTACACCCCGCAGGAGATCTCCGCGATGATCCTCCAGAAGATGAAGCTCGATGCCGAGGCATATCTCGGCGAGAAGATCGAGAAGGCCGTCATCACCGTCCCGGCCTACTTCAACGACGCCCAGAGACAGGCGACGAAGGACGCCGGCAAGATCGCCGGGCTTGACGTCATGCGGATCATCAACGAGCCGACCGCAAGCGCCCTCGCCTACGGCATCGACAAGGAAGAGGAGTCGACCATCCTTGTCTACGACCTCGGCGGCGGCACCTTCGATGTCTCCATTCTCCAGCTCGGCGACGGCGTCTTCGAAGTGAAGGCGACTGCCGGGAACAACCGCCTCGGCGGCGACGACTTCGACCAGCGTGTCATGGACTGGATCGTCGCCGAGTTCAGGGCAAAGGAAGGCCTCGACCTTTCGAAGGACCCGATGGCACTGCAGAGGATCAGGGACGCCGCCGAGAACGCCAAGAAAGAGCTCTCGACCGTCCAGAAGACGAGCATCAACCTCCCCTACATCACCACCGACGCCAGCGGCCCGAAGTTCCTGGACATGGACCTCACCAGGGCGAAGTTCGAGCAGCTTGTCGGCGACCTGGTCGAGAAGACCGTCGAACCGGTGAAGCAGGCCCTCTCCGACGCGAAGCTGACCGCGTCCGATATCGACCACGTCCTCCTGGTTGGCGGTTCGACTCGCGTGCCCCTCGTCGTCGAGACGGTCAGGAAGCTTCTGGGCAAGGAACCCGACAAGGGCATCAACCCTGACGAGTGCGTGGCCGTCGGCGCCGCGATCCAGGGCGGCGTCCTCACCGGCGAGGCAAAGGACGTGCTCCTCCTTGATGTCACTCCCCTCTCCCTCGGCATCGAGACCCTCGGCGGCATCGACACGAAGCTGATCGACCGGAACACCACCATCCCGACCCGGAAGAGCCAGATCTTCTCGACGGCTGCGGACGGCCAGACGAGCGTCGAGATCCACGTGATCCAGGGCGAGCGCGCCCTTGCCAAGGACAACTTCACCCTCGGCAAGTTCCAGCTCACCGGCATCCCGCCCGCACCCCGCGGCATTCCCCAGATCGAGGTCACCTTCGACATCGACGCCAACGGTATCGTCCATGTCTCGGCAAAGGACCTCGGGACAGGCAAGGAGCAGACCATCACCATCAAGGGCGGCAAGGGGATCTCCGAGGAAGAGATCAACCGCATGGTCAACGACTCCAAGAATTTCGAGGAAGACGACAAGAAGAAGCGCGAGGAGATCGAGGTGCGGAACACCGCCGACACCGCGGTCTACACCGCCGAAAAGACCCTCAAGGAGTCCGGCGACAAGATCGGCGAGGACGATAAGAAGAAGATCGAGGAGACCTCCGCCGCCCTGAAGACGGCCCTCGAAGGTGACGACACCGAGGATATCAAGAAGAAACTGGAAGAACTCACCGAGGCCGTGTACGCGGTCACCGCCAAGATCTACCAGGAAGCGCAGAAGGCTCAGGAGGCCCAGAAGGCCGCCGGTGCCGAGGGTGCACAGAAGAAGCAGGACGACAATGTCGTCGATGCCGACTTCGATGTCAAGGACGAGAAGAAAGAGTGAGCATAGATGAGTGCGGGAAGCTACTATGATGTCCTCGGCGTCGCCCGGGACGCCGGCGAGCAGGAGATCAAGAAGGCATACCGCAACCTTGCACGGAAATATCACCCTGATGTCTGCAAGGAGCCTGACGCGGAAGAAAAGTTTAAGGATATCAACGAGGCCTACTCGGTGCTCTCGGACCCGGAGAAACGCGCCCAGTACGACAATATCGGGCACGAGGCTTTCAAGAACGCCTCGAAGGGTTCGTACACCGGTGGCGGCGGATACGGCGGCGGGTTCCAGGCTGACTTCAGCGGCTTTGGAGACATCTTCGACACCTTCTTTGGTGGTGGCGGCGGGCCGAGAGGCCCGCGGCCTGGCGCCGACCTCCTGTACCGCCTCTCGATCAGCCTGAAAGACGCGGTCTTCGGGACAGACCGGGAGATCGAGGTCATGCACACCGAGTCCTGTCCTGAGTGCGACGGGAGCGGGAGCAAGAACAAGAAGTTCCGGGTCTGTCCGAAGTGCGGAGGCAGCGGCCAGATCAGGCAGGTGAGCCAGTCGCTCTTCGGGCAGTTCGTGCGGATGAGCGCCTGCCCCGACTGCGGCGGCAGGGGGAAGATGCCGGAGGAACCCTGCAAACGCTGCAAGGGCAGCGGCCATGCCCGGGTGAAGAGGAAGGTTTCTGTCCGTATCCCGCCCGGCGCCTACAGCGGGCTCCGCCTGCGGATGGAGGGTTATGGCGAGGCCGGGGACTACGGCGCCCCGGTCGGCGACCTGTACGTCGAGATCATCGTCGAGGAGAACCCGGACTTTGTCCGCAACGGCGAAAACCTCGAAACCACGGTGAAGGTCACCCCGGCGATGGCGGCGGTCGGTTCAAAGGTCGAGGTGAAGACGATCGACGGCCGGACTGTCGAGCTGAAGATCCCGGCCGGCATCCAGCACGGCACCGCGCTGCGCATCCCCGGCGAGGGCGTGCGCCACCGCGGCCGGCCCGGCGACCTCCTCGTGCGAGTGAAGATCGTCGTCCCGAAGAGTCTCTCCGACGAGGAGAAGGAACTCTACCAGAAACTGCTTGAGATCGAGAACAAGAAGGGCCCCGAGAAGAAGGGCTTCTTCAAGGACTTCGTCGACAAGGTGATGGGCGGCCCCGAGGAGTAGGCCGGCCCGTCATCTTCTCGACGATCACTCTTTTTCCTCGTCATCACCGCGGTAGAAGCAGACCGTCACCTCTTCCTCGGTGACCAGACCGCCGACGATGATCTCTTCCAGGACGGGTTTGATCTCCTCGATCTTCTCCCGCGAGTCCACGACTTCCACGATGACCGGGAGGTCTGCGGAGAGCCGGAGAATAGAGTGTGTGTGGATCCGGCTGGTCTTGCCAAAGCCCGTGATCCCGCGAAGGACCGTCGCCCCGTAGAACCCTTCCTTCCTGAAGAGTTCGACGAGATAACGATAGAGGGGTTTCCCCCCATACCGGTCGGACTCCCCGATATATATCCGGAGAAGAACCGCCTGTGCATTTTTTCCCAGTTTCATAGTGCAGCCTCCATACAGCCTGCAGTGACCTTTCCCGCCCAGACAGCGAGAAGTGTCAGGGTAAAGGTTGCGAGGGCGTTCAGGGCGAAGATCCCGAATGCCTGCTGTTCCAGGAGCCGGAACGACTCATAACTGAATGTCGACATGGTCGTAAACGCTCCGAGCACGCCGAGGGTCAGGAATATCCGGGTTTCCACGTCAAACAAACCTCCGTATTCGAAGAGGTACATGATGAGCCCGATGAAAAAACTCCCGATCACATTGACGCCGAGGGTGCCGATGGGGAAAGTGCTGACGCTCCCCTGCAGCCACCCGCTGGTGAAATATCTGAGTACGGCACCGACAAATCCGCCGATGCCCACAATGATCCATGCTTGCATCTCTCGTGGTCCTCCGGGCGGAGAGATTCAGCCCGCATGAGGATCGGTCATGTTAAAACCCGGGCGAATCCCTTCGCCCTTTGCCGGATGGACCTGCAGCTACATGAAGAGGTAGAGGTGTAATGGTGTTCCATGGCGTCGCACGTCCGTCCGGCGGAAAATAGACGTCATCAGTCCCGAAGGGGGCGGTTGATGGCGGACGTCATCGCCTGAATACCTGTATGCTTTTACACGGATATAGGGGTATGCGCCGTCGTGCGGCATCCCCCGCGGGCGTTACTGTAAACTCGTCTGTTTCATCGAAGAAGCGCAGGAGTCATGGCCGGTGTCGATGAGTGTAAGAGTCCTGACCGCCGTCCACGTCGTCTCCAGGGTCGCCGTGCCGCCGAAGACCGACCGGGCAAACCCGCCCGAGGGCGTCAGGCACCGGAGGACAAAGGGGCCGGCCGCGGGGGAGGGAGCGATACCCAGAAGCCGCGCCGCGGCGACACCGGCGGCGACGTGTTCCAGGTAGGCCGGGGAGGTGCCGGGCACGTTCACGTAGCCGTACTCCGGGTGCGTGCACCTCCGGAGGAACGCCGCCGCCCCGTCGTCGCCGGGAGGGGTACCTGTAGCGGCACGGATAGCGAGGGCCTGAGAGGTCTCGACGAGGGTGGCGTGCCTGCCTTCGGGCGTGCGGGAGGCATGCACCGCGGAGAGCAGGCCTGCCCTGACAGCAGGAGTGATGCCGGTGCCGGTGCTCAGGCAGAGGCGTGCATAGAGGTACGGGTGGTGGAGCACGCTCTCCGACTCGACCGGCCTCTCCGCTCTCGGCGCCGGGGGCACGACCGACCTGATCCAGGGGGCGGGGTCGTGCATGGGTGGGGCCCTGAGGATGCGGAGGGCGAGGAGAGCATAATACCCGGTCTCGAAGATCGGGTACCTCCCGTCGTCCTGCTGGCGGGTGAGCAACCAGCGGGCGGTCGCCGGGTGCCGCCCCGAGCATGCGGAGGGTGTCGAGCGCGAAGAAGGTGTCCGCGGCGTTTGGTTCGTTCAGGCGGTAGAAACAATAGCCGCCGTCCGGGCAGCGCCGGTCGGCGATGTACTTAATGCAGGATTCCCTGAGTTCACGTCCGGTCATACGACTGCGTCCATGCAGAGGTCATCAGCCCGGTGGGCGGTTGACGGCGGACTTCATCGCCTGCATCCGTGTATCGGTCAGGGTTTCCTTCGCCCGCGCAGGATATAAGCCTTTCATACTCCGGAAATGGACGCAAGAAGAGATGAAAGGACGGGATTGTCGGCTCTGGTAGGTATATCGTGGCGATACGGCCCGGACTGGAGGGGGCCATAATATCACATGGCTATGGGGGCCTTCGACCCGGAGGTGATGACCCGGGAAGGGAACACCGCAGATCCCCAAAGGGAGTCGGCCTGCGGATGATGAAGACGTTCATGGACGAAGTCTGCCCGGGCACGGCAGGGAAGGAGATACGCCTGGTCACACACGTCCTCTCGGCCTTCCCCCTCTTCGCAAACCTCGGTTTCTTCTTCGCCGGCGTCATGGCCGGGCCCGGCGGCCGGGACAGGCTGGTGATGCAGTACCTGAACAATCTCAGAATCGCATACGCGTCCTTCAGGATAGCATCGGAAGAGGACCGGGAACTCCTCGCCTATGTGCGGCAGTGTGCGGGAGACCGGGCCTGACCCCTCACAGCCCCCGGAGCACCGCCGCGAACTCGTCCAGGTACTCCTGCGTGCTCAGACTGCCGTCGGCGAATCTCGCCTCGGGATTCCTGCACCGTGCGATCGTCTCGTCGGACGGCACGAGAGTGACAGGCACGCCGGTGCGAGCCGACGCCTCCCGCATCGCCTCCCTGAACTCGCCGAGACAGTAGGCCACCCTGTGCCTGTATGTGCCGCGGGTCTTCTCCAGGTACGCCGCAACGCGGACCGTCTCGATCCGCAGGAACGACCGGTGGACCGCAGGGTCGGGAGAGCGGCCGAGCATGTACCTGTACGAGGCATAGGGGTACATCCGTTCGAGTTCCCGCGGCACCACGCCGCAGGTGCCGAAGACCACCCTGTGAACCCTCTCCGGGGAGATGGCGTCGGCGATCACGCGGTCGAAGAGGCGGTGGCTCGGGCTCGTGCTGTACGGCTTGTGGACCGAACAGGGGAGGAATATGGCGACCTCACGCTCGCGGACAGTGTAATCCCTGATGATGAACTGGAAGGCCTCTTCGAACTCCGGGCGGAAGAAGGGAGGCGTCCCGGCCCAGATCGGTTCTCTCTCCTCAGATGCCATGGTGCTCCGAAAAAAAGTTCATATTCACTGTGGATGCCGGATTTGACCGAATAGTGTGCCTTTGCTTTCGTGATATGGTCATATGCCCTCGCACGCCCCTATATATCTGAGAATCCCCTATTAATGGGTAGTCATGAAACTGCTCTTTGAACTCTCCGGAGAGCATCCAACCCTCCCCTTTGCCGAACTGGAATGCGTGGGCCGGATCACCGACAGGCACCCCCAGATCGCGGTGGCAGAGTGCCCCGACCCGGCGGCGACGGCCCGCCTCGCCCTCACCCATACGGTCATGGAATATCTCGGCGAGTGCGCTCCCACCGCCCCGGCACTGGCGGCCCTCCTCGACGACCTCGCTCTCTCCACCGACCGCCCCTTTGCGGCGCGGGTGAAGGTCATCCCCAGCCCCGGAGAATACCCCTCCCAGCTCGACCTGGAAAGGCTCATCGGGAGCCACATCAAGGGCCCGGTCTCCCTGCGGTCACCCGAAGAGGTCTACAGGGCCGTGATCTCGGGGGACAGGTGCTACTTCGGCCGCGTCATTCTGGACGGGCTCCGGAGCACCTACGAGAGCAGGGGCCCGGCAACCCGGCCCTTCTTCCACCCCGGCGTCATGATGCCCAGGATGGCGCGCACGATGGTGAACCTCTCCCTCCTCTCTCCCGGCGAGGTGATGTGCGACCCCTTCTGCGGCACAGGCGGCATGCTCCTCGAAGGGGAGATGATCGGCGTGCGGACAATCGGGAGCGACTTCGACCCCCTCATGATCCGCGGCTCGCGCCTGAACATCCCTGCCGCCGCACTCATGCTTGCGGACGCCACCTCCCTCCCCCTCAGGTCGTCGTCGGTCGATGCCGTCGTGACAGACTTCCCGTACGGCCAGTCTGTCTGCATCAAAGCCGAAACCCTCAACAAACTCTACGAGGGAGCCCTTACGGAGATCAGGCGGGTACTCAAGGACGGGAAGAGGGCCGTCGTCATCACCCACCGCGACATCAGGCCGATCGCCGGACAATATTTCACCGTACTGCAGTTCCATGAACAGAGGGTCCACAAGAGCCTTACCCGCAGGGTTATGGTTCTTGAAAAAGAAAAACTCGCTGACCATTCATAACGTATTTACTCTCCGAACGATCAAAACAACGAAAGACAGGACATCCAATGGCATTGAATAACGGGCTGGAGATGATCGAGTGGCTGCGGACACATTTCAATACGGTCAAGCCGACACGGACACTTGCCCTCAAAGCAACGCGTCATCTCCGCAAATCTGAGAAAAAAAACCTGTTTTCTGAAGACATATCCATGATGCGGACCGCTGAAGGGCGGTGGTACGAGGGGCTCATCTACGAGATGATGATCGAGGTGGCCTCCGACTGCGACCTGATCAAGGGCGTCGTGCGGAAAGGGGCCGATGCCCCCTATGTCAGGCAGAAGATCTCACAGGACCAGAACGGCACTTTCTACTCGAACTATGGCGACATCAAGGTCAGGGGCAACGGCCAGGATCTCGCCGAGGTCGATTTCCTTCTTGTCGACCGGGAGAACACCGTCGCCTTCGGCGAGATCGTCACCTCCCCCACCGACCTGAAGGAATTCGAACAGGAGATCATCTTTAAAAAACGGCTCATCGGCTATCTTTTCGGCCAGCCCATCGTCCCCTTCATCCTGGTTTCGTCGGTGGACATCTCGCGGAACTCCATCATCCAGAGGTTGATGAAGGAACCTGACTCGGTCCTGATCACGACCGCATCCTGCGAGGAGATCAAAAGTGTGCTCAACCCGCGTGAGATCCGTTATCGGCCGAGAAAACCGATCGCCCACCCGAAACTCCTCCACCTCGCCGACATCAGGCAGAAAAGACCCTTCGACTACCGTCAACTCCATGACGAGAGGAGAGAACGGCTCCTTGAACAGATGGCCGCGGGCATGCCTCTCGAAGCACTGACCGGACCCGACGAGATCCCACCGATCGTCAAAAAGATCGTCTTCGGTGCGCTCTACCCCCCGTCGATCCGTCTGCTCTGTCAGCGCACCGAGGTCACGATGAAGGGAGAGGCGCTCACCTTCGAGGCCATCATGAAGGACTTCTCCAAGGTGATCCTTGCGGTCAACCTTCCCGACTGCCGGCCGATCCTCTACTTCAGGTCAAAAAAGAAGAAGGAATATTACAAGATGGTCCCCTCGAAAAACGGCGGTTTCAAGTACGAGAGCAGGCGCACGCCGCATATGGCCGGGTTCTTCCTCTGGCTCGAAGGGACAAAGCCGTCTCTCGGGACGCAGATGACAAAGACGCTTCTACGGTATTTTGTCGAGCACCCCCCTTCGTCCGGGGGAAAAAATAGCAAGCCCTGATATTTCCATCGTGCAGGGCGATAACGGCTGAGGTCGGGGCAGGGGTGATCCGGCCCCGGCCGTGCGCCCCTCACACCACCGGCGTCTCCCCGAAGAGTTTGAGGGACACAGGAGCGAACCTCTTCACCTCGTCGTAGAAGTACCTGACGTACTCCGGATCGGAGTCGTCAATTGCCGCCTGTATCGTTCTCCTGAGCCATTCTGGGAAAACTTCCTCTTCCTCCATCGTGTTCATGATGACGACGATCGCTTCATCAACATCTTTCCTGCTTACCCACCTGTACGGCATGGCGCTCCCTCCCGTACCGCGCTATCTTCCAGCGCCTCTATTTATGCATTGCGCGGAACCTCACGGATCCACCGTTCCCTGACCTGTCGGCAGGGGCCGGGAGACATATGGTTTCCGGAGGTGGCAGACAGGTGGGCAGAGGTACCGGACAGATTAAAAATCTGTGACGTACCATACCTATACGGACAGATCCCATGGCAGAGCATAACATGGAGAACTACGAAGAAACCTATGCGAATTTTAAAATCGACGTCCCGGAATTCTTCAATTTCGGCTACGATGTCATTGATGCATGGGCTAAAAAAGACCGCAACCGCCTGGCCATGATCTGGGTTGACCAGAAAGGTAACGAGAGGAAGTTCACCTATCGCGACATGATGAACCTCTCGAACCAGGCGGCGAATATCCTTCTCAAATACGGGATTAACAAGGGTGACCGTGTACTCATCCTCCTCCCGCGGATCCCCGAATGGTGGATCTTTGTCATTGCTCTGATCAAGCTCGGCGCCGTATACTGTCCATGCCCCTCCCTCCTCACGCCGAAGGACCTCGAGTATCGGATCAATGCCGGGAATTTCAAGATGGTCATCACCGATCTGGAAAATTCCTGGAAGATCGATGAGATTTGCAGGGAGTGTCCCTCTCTCCAGGTCCGCTTCCTGGTGGACGGCGAACTCGAAGGGTGGGCGAACTTCCCGTACGAACTGATATACCCGGCCCCGGTTTCGCACCGCACGGTCTCGATGCCGGTTGCGAAGAAGACACGGGCCACCGACCCGATGCTCATCTACTTCACGTCGGGCACGACCGGCGAGCCGAAGATGGTGCTCCACAACAATGCCCATCCCCTCGGCCACATCATCACCGCGAAGTACTGGCACGACCTCACCGAGCACGACCTGCACCTCACCCTCTCGGACACCGGGTGGGCGAAGTGCGGCTGGGGCAAGATCTTCGGGCAGTGGATCTGCGGTGCCGCCATCTTCGTCTACGACATCCGCGGCAAGTTCTCGGCGACCGAGATCCTGCCTCTCCTGGAGAAGTACGAGATCACCACCTTCTGCGCCCCGCCGACGATCTACAGGATGCTGATCCTGGCAGACCTCAAGAAGTACGACCTCCGCGAACTCCGCCACTGCACGAGCGCGGGCGAACCCCTGAACCCGGAAGTGATCAGGATCTGGGAGGAGGGGACGGGCCTCACCATCAGGGAGGGCTACGGCCAGACCGAGACTGTCTGCGCGATCGCCACCTTCCCGTGCATGAAGCCCAAACTCGGTTCGATGGGCAAACCCTCGCCCGGGTGGCATGTGGAGATCCATGACGAGAACGGCAAGCCCTGCGAAGCATTCGAGGAGGGCCGGATCGCCATCTCCCTCAAACCGAGGCCGCCCGGCCTGATTGTCGAGTATCTCGACAACAAGGAGGCGAACGCGGAGTCCTTCCAGAACGGTTTCTACTACACCGGCGACCGCGCCTACTTTGACGAGGACGGCTACTTCTGGTTTGTGGGCCGCGACGACGACGTGATCAAGAGTTCGGGCTACAGGATCGGCCCCTTCGAAGTGGAGTCCGCCCTGATGGAGCACCCGGCCGTCCAGGAGTGCGCGGTCGTCGGCTCACCCGACCTCATCCGCGGCCTCCTTGTCAAGGCTTTCGTGGTGCTGAATGCCGGGTACAAGCCCTCGGAGGCGCTGGTCAAGGAACTCCAGAAGCATGTGAAGAGGACGACCGCCCCGTACAAGTACCCGCGGGCCATCGAGTTCGTGGACGATCTCCCGAAGACGATCTCCGGGAAGATCAAGCGGAAAGAACTGAAGATGCTCGAAATGAAGAGGTACGAGAACAACCACGCGGACGAAGGCCCGGATGCCTGACGGCACAGGTCTCTCGTCCTGTTTTTTTTAGTTTTGTTGGGTCCCTGGGAAAACCTCGGGCGCTGGCTTGCGATTGGCCCGGGGAAGACAGAACAGATATCCTGAGGCAGGAGATTGCCCTATCCCTGCCTATCCTGAGCGGGGGTTTCGGGGGCGTAGTCCCCCGGCGCGGGACACCGATCCATCATCTTTCTCATAATTGGGGTCCGGGGCTTTGTTCCCTATCTATTTCATGAAAATGAATTCTACAGAGCCAGAAAAAGGAATGTTTCCGAGCGGCAGCGTCCGGTGGAGGACGGTGATCCACTGCCGTCCCCATACTGTCTGCCAGGGGATTCCTCGAAAGCCTGATGGCTTTCTCGTTGCCCCCGGACCCCCGATCCCTGGGATAGGATGGGGGAAGACAGAGGAGGATATCCTGAGGAGGAGTTGCCACCCCTCCCCTATTCTGAGCGGGAACGAACGAAGTGAGTCAAGATAACCGTAGGTTTTCGAGACTGGGGACGTAGTCCCCCGGCGAACTATAATGGTACGATGGTGGATCCACACAGGAGGATCTCTCCATAGTCCCGTTTCGAGTTTTCTGCGCATATTCTGGCATATGTGCCACGATGAAGGCTTCCGGCACGATAGCCCTCCTGGTCTGCCCGACCCCTGAATGTGACCTGCCGGCACCGTGCGCGGGAAAGCGCTCACTATATCTACCCTGTACCCCCATTGATATATCGTTATGCACGACGCCGAGCATACACAAATGGATCCCGAGGACGTCCTCGCCTCCTATCTGGAGGAGGTGCCGGAGTATTTCAACTTCGGCTTTGACGTCGTCGATATGTGGGCAAAGAAAGATCGCAATCGTCTTGCGATGATCTGGACCGATCAGGAAGGGCACGAGAAGGACTTCACCTTCCGCCACCTGATGAACCTCTCGAACCAGGCAGCGAACATGCTCCTGAAGTACGGGATTAACAAGGGGGACCGGGTCATGATTATGCTCCACCGCGTGCCTGAGTGGTGGATCTTTGCTATTGCAGCCATTAAGCTCGGCGCCATTTTCTGCCCCTCCCCTACGATGCTGACCCCTAAGGATCTCAAGTACCGGGTGAATGCCGGGAAGTTCAAGATGGTCATCACCGACGTCGAGAACTCCTGGAAAGTCGATGAGATCTGCAGCGAATGCCCCACTCTCGTCTCCCGCTTCGTGGTGGACGGGGAGATCCCGGGATGGCTCAGTTATCCTATCGAACTCACCTATCCGGCACCTGCCTCCACCACCCTTGTCCAGCTCCCGGGCATGAAGAGGACGAAGTCGTCCGACCCGATGCTTATCTTCTTCTCCTCGGGCACGACCGGCGAGCCGAAGATGGTCATGCACAATCAGGCCTATCCGATTGGCCATGTGATCACCGGGAAATACTGGCTTGGCATCGGGCCGAATGACCTCCACTTCACCCTTGCGGATACGGGCTGGGGCAAGTGCGCCTGGGGCAAGTTCTTCGGGCCCTGGGTGCGGGGAGCCTGCACGCTCGTCTACGACATCCGCGGCAAGTTCAAGGCGACCGAACTCCTCCCCGTGCTGGAGAAGTATGAGGTGACGAGTTTCTGCGCCCCGCCGACGGTGTATCGCATGCTCATACTCGCCGACCTCGACAAGTTCGACTTCTCCCAGCTGCGCCACTGTGCGAGCGCGGGCGAACCCCTCAACCCCGAGGTGATCAGGGTGTGGAAGAAAGGGACAGGGCAGACGATCTATGAGGGCTACGGCCAGACCGAGACGGTGCTCTGCATCGGTACCCTGCAGGACATGGAGCCGAAGTTCGGGTCCATGGGCAAACCTGTGCCCGGCTGGAAGATCGAACTCCATGACGAGAACGGCCAGCTGGCCCCGGTCGGCGAGGAAGGTCGGATCGCCATCTGGAGCGAGCCGAGGCCCCCCGGTATGTTCATGGAGTATGTCGGCAACCCCGACGCCAACAGGGAGTCGTTCAGGGACGGCTGGTATTATACCGGTGACAAGGCCTACAGGGATGAGGACGGCTATTACTGGTTCGTGGGCCGGGACGACGACGTGATCAAGAGTTCAGGCTACAGGATCGGCCCATTCGAGGTGGAGTCGGCCCTGATGGAGCATCCGGCTGTGCAGGAGTGTGCAGTCGTCGGGTCGCCCGATGTCATCAGGGGCATGATCGTCAAGGCCTTCATCATCCTCGCACCCGGTTTCGAACCATCTGAGGCCCTGATCAAGGACATTCAGAAGTACGTGAAGCGGACGACCGCCCCGTACAAGTACCCGCGGGCCATCGAGTTCGTGGACGAACTCCCGAAGACGATCTCAGGAAAGATCCGGAGGAACGTGCTGCGGAACCTCGAACTTGAGCGGCACAACTCCAATCACGGGACAGAATAAAATCTTTTTTTTGATCTTGAGAATTAGGGGAACACCGATCCCCCCGCTTTCCTCTTACAGAATGTCCGGACGCGGTATTGATGAATTTATAACCGGGGCACGTCACGTCACCCATTCTGGTTTATCAAGTGGATGAGGGCGGCAAAGCCGTCGAGTTCCATCTGGAGCACTTCTTCTTTCCGCATCCCCATCGAGGTCTCGGCGTCGGCGGTGAGCATCTCAGGGCCGCGGAGCACCGTCCGCACCGTCCCGTCACGGCCAAGCACCTCCGCCGCCTGGCGGTCATGGACAAAGGAGCGGCCTGGCAGGACCACAGTCTCTTCAAGGTCCGCGAGGTCGAGGGCGGCAAGGTCGTCGATGGTGATCAGGCAGGCGATCTCCTTCTGCACGGGCACGACCCTGCACCCGCCGCCGCAGGCGTCCAGGACCTGCTGGATGAAGGGTGCGGCGACACTTCCGGTGACCACCGAGACCTTCCCCCGCACGCGGGGGAGTCGCGCGAGGAGGTCGGGTTCCCGGAGGATGGCGAAGGGCGACCCGATATCAGGGTCCCAGAGTGGGGTGCCGCTGATCTTGAGGGAGAACCGGCTGTTCAGGTCGGTGATCCTGTCCCTGAACGCCTCGACGCTCTCCACCTGCTGGCCAGGGATGATCGGCGCATTGCCCAGGATCAGGCCCTGATCGGTCGTGTTTGCAAACCTCATCAGGATCAGGCCCTTCGCCCCGGCGTCGTCGAGCCATGCACAGGTCTTTTCGAGGTCTTCGCCGTCATTGACCCCCGGGATGACCACCGCAGCGGCATAGACGTCGATCTTCTCGCAGAGGTGGTGCAGGACCGCGAGGGAGGCTTCGGGCGTGGGGTCGTGCATGTACCGCCGCCGAAGTTCAGGGTCTGCCGAGAAGATCGTGTACGAGACCTCTGAGAGGCCGTTGTCGATGAGGAAGTCGGCGATCTCCGGGTCGTCAAAGCCCTTCCCGCTGGTATAACCGATATGGAGGGGCACACCCATACTTCCCAGGATCTCGACGAGGTCGCGGAATTCCGGGTAACAACTCGGGTCTCCCCCGCCGCTGATGGTGATCCGGGAGAGATCGTCCCCGATCATCTGGAGCTGGGCAAGGGTATCGTCGGCGACCGCGGAGAGGGGTTTGAACCCGCTATACTGCTCTTTCACGCCTCTCGTGCAGTAATCGCAGCCCACTTTGAAGGGCAGGCAGTACCTGCACCCGAAGGGTTCGACCTCTCCGACATGCTTGAAATAGCAGTACTCGCAGAAGCCCCGGCAGTCGACGCCCGGGCGCCCGCCAATGTCCACGGTCAGATGAGCCATCTGCTACTCTGTCTGTGCTGAAGGGTTATATGGTATGGCATCCGAAGCGGTACTGAGATCTCTCTGCCCTTCAATCCTGAGGAGGGAACCCGGCAGCTTTATAATTCAATAATTATAATTGTACTCCGGTGGTGAACCATAGAAATGTTTATCAACAAAAAAAGGATGCTTGGCGGTATTCTCTCCCTTCTCCTCATCGGCGTGATCGTGATGCCTGCCGGTGCCTTTACCGCCGAAAAACTCACGATAGATGTTGAAGAAGACGGTGACGCAACGGTCACCTTCGACTATTCCCTCACCTGGCTCGAAAATATCGCGGTCTTTCTCAAGATCGCGGACCCGAATGAAGAGTTTAGAAAGGCACTGGAAAAGTACTCCGGGTCTGAGGTCGAATCTGTCGCGGTGAGCGATCAGTCAGCCTCCTTCAGGGCAGAGAAATTTGCCCGCGTCTCCCGGGTCGACAATGCAACAGTCTATACGACACCGGCGCTCCATCTCGAAGAGGCGGAGAAAGCGCTGAACGATTACTGGTTTGCGCCGCTGGTACAGGCCGACTTCTCCCCTGCAGTGACCGAGATCACCTTTGCCGACGGGAGGAACAAGACCCTCAGGGACGTTGCGGAGATCCCCTCCTTCACCCACCAGGTCCCGGCCACCCCCTGAACTCTTTTTTTCGTCTCTTCTCTTCAGACCGCCATCTCGATGATCACGGCGACCATGGCAATGACAAAACTTGCCGCCGAGAGGGGGAGGGCGTACCGCCAGAGCACCGCGGGGACGGAATCACCGCTTGCGTTCCTGACCACCCAGAAGAAGGGATCGCTGAAGGCCGAGACAGAGAGGGTTCCTGCCGCGATCATCAGCATGAGGGGGACCTGACCGATCGCTGTCGCATAGTCTGACGAGAGGATCATGGTCGCGGTGATCACGGCCGTCACCACCCGCGACCCCTGCGCCGCCTGGAGGAGGACGCCGAGGAGGAAGGGCACCAGCACGGCCGGGACTGCGTCCCCGAAGAGGGTGAAGGCGTCGGTGGCGAAGGTGCTCGCCATGATCGTCGCCCCAAGTGCGCCGGCACCGCAGAGATCGTAGATGATCACGCCGGCGTGTTTTGTCCCGTCTTTGAGGGCGGCGTACCGCAGGTCGGGCGCGAGGACGAGGAGGGCGACGGCCATCCCGACAAGCAGCGCGGCCGAGATCGACCCTTTTCCAAAGACAGGCCAGACGACCGCCGCCGCGGTCAGGGCAAGGGGGAGGAGGAGGGGTATCCATGCCCGCCGCCCTGTCTCAGGTGCGCAGACCTGCTCAGCGGCCTCGGCGGTACTCCTCTGTCGTCCGATCCCCATACTGACAGCGACCAGAAGGACGACAGAGAGGGGGAGGGCGACGGCCATGTACTCCCCTGCCGAAAAACCCTGGGCCGCCGACGCGGCGGCGATCGTTACCGGCGTCGGGTAGATGAGGGAGAAGGAGAGGGTGCTCCCGATGGCTGCGCCGTAGATGGCCTTCTTCTTATCGGAAAAACAGGAAAGGAGGGGAGAGATCACGATGAAGGCAGTGATGCAGCACATGAACGGCACCGCGAGGATGAACCCGGCAATCCCCCCGGTCAACGCGGGCCGATGGGTAAAGGATCTGAGGTCGCTGAAGATACGTTCCTGGAACCTCCCCTTTTCGAGCACCTTCGCGATGACAGATCCGGCAAAAACGACCACGCCAAGGAGGGCGAAGATCTTCCCGGCCCCCTCGGCCGCGATGCCGACGACGGACTCTGCCGGGACGCCGGCAAGGACGCCATACACCACAGCTGCCGAGAAGAGCGTTACAAAGGGGTTGAGGCGATATCTCACCGTCGCAAGGGAGATGAGGACGAGGATCAGCGCGAAGGCGACGAGGGTCTGCATCGTCGGTACCTTGCTGCCGTCGAATATATAGATTTTTTATGCGGCATGAGTCTATCAAATCCTGAACGGAGATATGATCCGGATTATACCTCTTCTTCCCAGGGCTTGAACCCCTCCCTTTCCCAGACCGCCTCACCCTGATAGAGGATCCTGAGCACCCGGTGGATGGGGATATACTTCTGCCCCCTGTCCGTTTCAACCACCATATGCGCCCCTTCGATCGCCGCGATCTCCCTGCCGTCGATCTGTGAGCGGTCGCCGGGGGCCCCGCGATCGATGAAGACGACCGCTACCGCCGCAAAGTCGTAGGCAGGATCATGAAGGAGTCTGAGGAGGATCTGGTGGCTTGTCCGCATCGGTGGATAGGGTGGCGGTCTCCCCCTATATATTCACCCCCTCGCACCAGCATCAGATGTCTGGTATTTTCAGGCCATATTTTCAGATATCAATGCATGCCCTGCATTGTATGCATCTGGTACAATTAATAAAAGATATTACCTTTACATTCAAACACCATTCTGATGTCTCAAAAAATTCTGACCGCACTTGTGCTCTGCATTGCAGTGTGCTGTGTGGCATTTGCGGGTTGCACCGGAAGCGACTCCAAGACCCCTGCACAGTCCGGTGCAGAGGAAAAACCGACCTATGTCGTGGGAATTGACGCCCCCTATCCGCCGTTCTCCATCATGGGTAAGGACGGCAAGCCGACCGGGTTCGACACCGAAACCATGCTCTGGATCGCGGAAAAAGAGGGATTCAATGTCGAATTCAAGCAGATCGCCTTTGACAGCCTGGTCCCTGCCCTGAATGGCAAAAACATCGATCTGGTCCACTCGGGCATGACCATCACGCCGGAGAGGCTGGAACAGGTGAACTTCTCTGTCCCATACTGGACCGTCAACCAGACCGTCATCGTGCGCGAGGGGTCGACCCTGACAATGGACGACGTCCTTGCCGGCACGGCGACCCTCGGCACCCAGCGCGGCACCACCGCCGAGATCTGGATCGACGAAAACCTCGTCCAGAAGGGCCTCATGGACAAGAAAAACCTCAAGCACCATGACAACATCGCCAATGCGGTGACCGACCTTGAGAACGGCAACATCGATGCAGTGATGTTCGACAGCACCGTGATCAACGACGTCATCGCCGGCAAGAAACTCCAGAAAATCGGGTCCGTTGAGACCGGCGAACAGTTCGGTATCGCGGTCCGGAAGGGGGACAACGAACTCCTCGCCACGATCAACGACGGCCTTGAGAAGTTCATGAACGACCCCTACAGGCAGGAACTCATCCAGAAGTACAAGATGGAGTGAGTCCCCTCCCCCTTTTTTCTATCCTTTTATTGTGCCGAAAGCCCGTAATCATCCAGAAGCCGACGATACTTCGCAGGACTCATGAGAGACGAGAATGCTCTCTGGACGACCTCGCTGAGGGCAGGATGAATGTGCATGCTCGCGAGGACGAGGGCTCTGGCATTCAGGTCCGTGTACATCAGGGTGACGACCTCCTGGATGAGGACCGACGCAGAAGGCCCGATGATGTGGGCGCCGAGGACATGGCCGCTTCTGTTCTCGACGATCACCTTGACGAAACCATCGCGGACTCCCATCGCCTCCCCCTTTGCCGTGTCCTGGTACCGCTGGAAACCGATGGAGATACCGTCGGCCCCGTACGCCTCGACGGCCTCTCTCTCCTTCATGCCGACCGCGGCTATCTCCGGCCAGGTGAAGACCGCATGCGGGACGACCCTGTAGTCGGCCCTGACGCGCTCGCCGAGGACGGCATTGAAATACACGATCCGCGCCTCGTAGTTCGCCACGTGTTTGAAGAGGTACTTCCCGTTTGCGTCGCCGAGCGCCCAGACGCCGGGCTGCGACGTCTGGAGGTGATCGTCGACCTCGATCCAGCCGCGGGCGTCGGTCATGACGCCCCCTCTCTCCGGGTGGAGGATGTCGGTGTTCGAGCTCCGCCCTGAGGCCACGAGCACGGTGTCGGCGACGTACTCGGTCTCCTCTCCGGTGCCCCGGTCCCTTGCGACAAGCCCGACCTTCCCGCCGGGGCGGTTCTCTGCGCTCCTGACCTCCTGGTCGGTGACGATGGTGAGGTGCTCTCCGAGCACTTTGCGTGCCAGTGCCGAGACCTCGGGTTCTTCCTCTGGGATGAACTGCGGGTTTCTCCCGATGACCGTGACCTTTGAACCCATGGCGGCGAGGAAGTGGCCGTACTCCGCGGCGATGTATCCCCCGCCGATGATCGCCACCGTCGGCGGGAGCGTGTCCAGGCCGAGGAGAGTGTCGCTTGTCAGGTAGGGCACCCATTCAAGCCCCGCCACTGGCGGGATGCCGGGCCTCGAACCGGTGCAGAGGAGGATCTTTTTCGCATGGACCTCGGTCCCGTCCACCGTGAGGGTGTACGGGGCGGTGAAAGAAGCGATCGCACGATAATAATCGACACCCGGCGACTCTTCGAGCGCCTTCCTGATCGCCACGACATCGCGGTCGACTGTCTCCCGCATTCTCTCCATGACCCGCCGAAAGTCGATGCCCTTCAGACTCGCGTCGATGCCGAAGGCGGTCGCCCTCTCGATCTCCCTGACCAGTTCTGCCGGGTACAACAGCATCTTCGAGGGGATGCACCCCCGTGTCAGGCATATCCCGCCGGGTTCGTCCCTGTCGATGATTGCGATGCGGGTGTCCGGGTTCTCCTGCAGGACCGCGTCCACGATGGGCATCGCCGAACCTGTGCCGATAGCGATGAGGTCGTACTCCTTCATGCACTGTCCCCCTCCACCTGCATCACAATCCCCGGCAATAAATAGGTGCCGGGCGCTTCCCCGGCACATTTATCTGGCCACAACCTCATTCTGCGCCATGTTCATCGTCGGTCACCGGGGGGCCAGAGCGTCGGCCCCGGAGAACACCCTGCGTGCACTGGAGATCGGCATGGCATGCGCCGATTATGTCGAGGTCGATATCCGTCTGAGCCGTGACGGCGTGCCCGTCGTCATGGACGACGCCACTCTCGACCGGACGACCGATGGCAGCGGGGCCGTATGCACGTACCTGCTCTCCGAACTGAAGATGCTCGACGCCGGAGACGGAGAAAAAATCCCGACTCTTCAGGAGATCGTCTCTCTGGTCACCGGGCGATGTGGCCTGTTTGTCGAGATCAAGGAGAAAGGGAGTGAGGAGACGGTCTGCCGCGTGCTGAGCGGATATGATCCTGAAAAACTCTTTGTCGTATCATTCCATGAAGAAAGCATCAGAAAAGTGAAGGACCTCCTGCCCGGTGTCAGGACAGGTTTCATCTTCTCGCGATGCGGGGGGGATCCCCTCTCGTTCGCCGTTTCTGTCCGTGCTGATGCGATCCTCCCCAGGAAAGACCTCCTTACCTCCTCTCTCGTTGACCCGGCACATTGACTGGGCCTCATCGTGATCCCTTGGGTGCTGAATACAGGAGACGATGTTCTGGCGGCACAGGACGCCGGTGCCGACGGCTTTGCATCGGACGACCCCTGCACGATGAGAGCGTTTCTCACGGACGCGGAGAAGACCCGGAGACGAGAACAGTGATGCTAGTGTCGTGTCAACCCCCAAATGTCTAACCGGGGGGCCACTGATCACGCTCTTCACGGCGAGGCGGCGAGGGGGATCACCGCTTCGTCGCCGCCCCGCCCCTATCATCACCATGGGTGGGTCTGGATTGTGATTGGGCCGGGAAGGAGAGGGTGGATCATGAAGAGGATAATGTCGTTCCCTCAGTTCTCTTCATATGAGGAGAGAGAGATCTCGTTCAATTACATCGTGTTGGCGACCTTTCATTCTTGACTGGCCACTAGTCGTGAAAACCTCATGGGAATGAGGTCGGTGTGGCTGTCCAGCCTGCCCATCCAGAGGGCAGGGAAAGGTGAGAAATAATCTCAGTCATGGGAGAATAGCCTGTGAATCGCCATTATGGAGTGCACACCGGATCCGGGCACACTCGTCAGGGAATCGACCAGAGGGCTGGGAAACTTATATATATCTGATCCGAATACCTACGTCTCAAACTGTTCCCTGGAAAAGGTAGTGTCGTATTTTGGGGATAATGCGAGGGATATCTGATTCATGCTGGGAATACTCAGAGAAGATCCTGAAGTCTGGGCCCTCTATACACGGAGTGAAGAATATACTCCCGGCTTCCGCGACCGGTATGACCGTTTTCCTTTCTATCTCAGCAAGAACCGGAATATTTTCGAACCGGTTGCCTCACGGTATCTGTTTGACAGGGGTTTCCGCCCTGAGTACCCTGACGGCAGGCAGTTCGCGCTCTGCCTGACACATGATATCGATACAGTGTACAGTTCTCTCCATGGCAAAGGGGTGAAAGCGTTCAATGCCCTCCGCGACGGTCGTTTCTCTGATGCGAAGCGGTCCCTGGTGCAGATGAAGACGAAGAGGTTGCCCTGGTGCAATTTTCAGGACATTATCGCGATGGAACAGGCCTATGGTGCCAGTTCAACCTTTTTCTTTCTTGTTCTGGACCCTGAAAGCGAGGATTATGCCTATGATATCGAAGATCTGGGGCCGGATCTGGGCATGATCGTGGACCAGGGACATGAGGTCGGCCTCCATGGCGGCCACCAGACCTATAATAATCCTGAGGACATCAGGGAGAAAAAAAGACGGCTGGAAAAATTGCTGAATGAACCGATAGTGGGTTATCGGAACCACTATCTCAAAATTAAAGTACCTGATACCTGGGAATATCTCTTAAAGGCCGGGTTTCAGTATGATTCGACAATGGGATTTGCTGATTGCGCCGGTTTCAGAAATGGGATGTGTTATCCGTACAAACCGTTTGATCTCAGGAATAACCGGCCGATGGACATCGTTGAGATCCCTCTCGCGATCATGGACAAGACGCTCTTTTACTACATGCATCTTGACCTGGACCTCTCGTGGGAGCTGACCCGGCAGATTATTGAGAATGTGAAGCAGTGCCACGGCGTTCTCAATGTCCTCTGGCATAACAACTGCATGTCAGGGGACTATCTGAAACTGTATAAAAAACTGCTGGATTATTGTTCAAAGGAAGGTGCGTGGATGACATCGGGCAAGGAGCTTTATGATTGGTGGTCCAGGTATCTCTGACATCTCGGTCCGGCGTCTTGGCATGGACGAACTCCCTGCATGGGACGCGGTCGTGAGATCTGCGCCTGAGGGTTCGATATTCCATTCCAGTCCGTGGCTATCTGTCATGAGCCGTGCACGGGGGATGGACTATAAAATCTACGGGTGTTTCGATGAGGGAAAACTTATCGGGGGCTGTCCTCTTTTTTTCTATCAGATCGGAGGTCTCCTCCATATCGGAACATCGATCCCGCCGATGAATCCCTACGGCGGGATCGTTTTTCTGTCTCAGGAGGGGGGCAGTGGCCGTGCCCGCGAGCAGAGGCGGCAGGATGCGATACGGTCCCTGATCGGGTATATGAATGCGGAGGACTTTGACAGCCTTCATATTGTGAACGCTCCGGAGTGGAGAGATATCAGGTGCTTCATCTGGGAAGGGTGGCAGACCAATGTGTTGTATACGTACTATATCGACCCGGCCGCGGTCAGTTTGTCGAGAAATGCAAAGAGGAATGTGAAAAAAGGAACAGAAACCGGGATTGTAATCCGAAAATCAGAAGACATCGACACATTCTATAAACTCTTCGAGCGTACTTTCCAGAACAGGGGCATGGCGCCACCCCTTCAGAAACCCCTGTTCCGCAGCATATTCGAGACCTTCCACGCACGCGGCAACTGCGAACTGATCACCGCGCAGAACCCGGACGGCGACGTGATCAGTGGGGATTTCTATCTCTTCGACAACCGGAGGGTCTACCGCTGGGCTGCCGCAACCAGTCACGAGTCCAAGGCTTCCGGGGCCTCCTTCCTCCTTCTCTCCGAGGCCATCCGGGAGTTCAAGGAGAGGGGATACCGCGAGATGAACCTGATGACCGCAAATATTCCCTATCTCGCCGAGTTTACCCAGAATTTCAGTCCGAACCTCGTCCCCTATTACGGGGTAACGAAAAAGTCCGCGTATCTGAAACTTTCTTCCGCGATCATGGGTACCTGAAAGGGCTCATCATCCTGTTTTTTTTGCTCGGGAGATAGTGTTCATCTGCTCGCCGCCGGTCTGGAGTTTTTCTCGAATCCCTTTGTTCATCTCTCATTCTGGATTGGCCCCGGAAAGATAAGACAGGGATCCTGATGAGGATGGTTGCTATTCCACCTCTGTCCGGGTGTGGGGAGCGAGCGCTCGTGAACTTGAGAAAGGGGGCTTACCCTCGTCACTGGCACTTCTGAACAGGAATTTTACTGTGGACTCTATAATACGCGATTACGCGATCGCTCTCTGCGAGGATATCAACAGAGTCGAATTACCCTGAAATACACCGGAGCATTTTCATGGAGCCACCTGAAAAGAATGTTTCTGGAGTGAGTCTCCGCACTATTTATTGCTCGATCCGAACCTCTCCGGCCACAGGGCAGGATCCCTGGATCCCGTCGTCAGGGATGATAAGACTCAGATAGCTTTGTATGATAAGGCCGTTCAGTCTGATTTCAGGGACCGCACTTTCCTGGCCGACCAGTGAGACAAGGGAGGGGTACTTCATCAGCGCATCCGGAAGAGGCAGGCGGTTTTCTTCCAGCATGGCAAGGATTTTGTTGTACCATGATGTTTTTTGTCCCCCTGTACAGATGAGATGCATGAGGAAGGACGGCCCGTGTCTCGCATCTGAGAGGAAGTTGTTCAGGGGTGTCTCAAACCTGCTCGTACACTCTATCTTGCGAAGGGCTTCATATTTTCCGACAAACAATCTCTCCCTGGCATACCTCTTGTACAATTTCTGTCCGATGCGGTGGTGCAGGGGCACATGCAGGTAAAAATCGATCAACTCGGCATCCCAGAAGGGCAAACTCCAGGAATAGCCGAAAAATTCGTACACACGAACCGCGTTTACGATGAACTTTGCCTGGCGTTCGTAGAAATCAAAATATTCAAGGGCGTTTGCACAGGAGTCATTGTCGTGGACCCTGATATCCCCGCACCCCCGTGCAATCTTCTGTGAATAGAGAGAACGAAGACCATTGTGGTTCCAGCCCAGCAGGGAGTAATGTTTTGTGAGAAGATCGTCTATGACTTTTTCCTGCGAATAGTTCCCGTCTTTTTGGTACGATGCCGGGATATGCGACCCGCTGAGCATATCTCCCGCGTGCCCCGGCACAAAGACCGCATTGTCCTGAACAATGCCCTCCGCTTTCAGCGTACGCACGGCAAAAAAATCCTGGATATGAGGTTGCGACGCCAGGTTTCCGCTATATTTCTGGTACGTCCTCATCTCAGGGGATGTGTAGCACTCTTCCCAGGCGTCCTGCGTGTACTCGATGAAATGCCAGGGGTACTCCAGTGCCTCCGCCACTTTTTGGCTTGCTCTGCTCTCCCTGTTGATGGGGTGCCCGTAATTATAACAGACAACATCTTTCGCCCCCACAATTCGGAGCATTGCGGCGATGATCCGCGAATCGAGTCCGCCGCTCAAAGGAACGACAATCTGTTGCCCTCTCCCGGCAGTGGATGCCATCAGCCTCTCGAAGGCCCTGTACAGGATCTCGTCCAGGACATTCATCAATGCTGTCCCGTCCTCCTGGTAGTAGTCGCCATGGAGGTACCGATAGTAGGGGGTCGTATGGACCGATCCCGTTCTCTTATCCAGGACAAGGATCTCGCCCGCATTCGTCTGCCTCAGGCCCTGAAAAAGCGTGCCTTCGCCGGTTACATACCCTGTTACCAGAAACTCCGCTGCACTCTCCGGGTCCAGTGCCGGGTGCAGGGCAGACCTGATGATGTTCGCATCGTCCGAGACGATGATACGGTCCTGAACTGTGGCATAGAAGAGAGGGACACTCCGTATCCGGTCAGATATACAGAAGAGGCGGGCGTCCGTTTCGATGACGATGCAGAACTCGCCGATGGTTCTGGCCGCGACCTCCCTGAGGCGGTCGACTTCAGGGACGCCGGAACCCTGCCCTATGACTTCCCTGACCACCTCAGAATCAGACAGGACATCGGTCCCCCGAAAAAATGTCCCCTTGTAATAGCAACGGAACCCCCCGGATTCTGCCTGTTTCCATGGGTAATAGGGATTATTCAGGTATAGTTCCAGATACATGCGCTCTCCGTCCCAGAAATCTTAGATCTATCGATGTCACGTCCGTGTGATGCTATAAATGTATTTTCTTCCCGCCTTCGCTGAACCGGTATTCCCATCGTGTCATCGACAATCATCTTCGGAAGGCAGGTTTTCGTATTGAAAGCGATGTAAAATCATTAAAATATTAATCGGGAGTGTCCAGCAGATTTAACTGGCCCATCACCCTCTCCGGGATGCCACGCGGGTTCTGCTCACCCATCCTGTCCGCCCACCCGGTATGTTTGCAATCACAGTCGAGACCGTCAAAGACCTCCGTGTTGAAATCCAGATTATGCATGTCGATCCGTTCAAGGATCTCCCTGTCGCATGTCCCGCAATTTCTGGCGACGTCCAGCGACTGGACCGAGTACTGGGACGGACTGATGTACATGTCCATCCCCTCCCCGTACATCCCCTTATACTGCCGTATCACTTCGAGAACGCTCCATAACATGGGCGGGGAGTAGAGGCCCTTCTTCCAGAGTTCGTGAACGACCGTGTTCCTCTCGACCGTCGTGACCTCGAGGTCCACCCTGCGGATGCCTCGGGCATACAGGTACCCCACTGTCGAAACCACATCGGAGATGGCCTCCTGCTCGGTTAAGAAGGGGGGTTTCAGCAGGAGAAGCGGTTTGAAGGACACACCAGAACCATTCATCTTTGCAAGATAATGATCATAGTTCCGGGCGGTAAAGCCCTTGTTGATGCAGAGGTTCATGACCTCGGGATTGGCCGACTCGAACCCGAACAATATTTCCAGTTCCTTATCCGGGAGATGTTTTTTAATCCGCTGTGCCATTTCAATGGAGTCGTCATTTATCCGGGACTCGATGACCACTCTCCTGATGCCCGGAAAACTGTTGAGGACGGACGAGATCTTTTTCTGGGCTTCGCATGAGATCTCCCTCTCGTCAAGGAAGTTGCCGTCATTGTATAATGCGACGACCGGATAATCGTTCAGATCCACGGTATCGGCGACATGCTCGATCTGGTTGATATAGTCCTCGTCCGAGACCTTGACCCCCTGGTTGGTGCTGCAGTAAAAACCGCACATCGTGCACCCACCACTTTCCCGGACCCATTCGCACCCTGTCGACCGAAGAAAAATCACAAGGCGCCTGCAGGGTTTCCCGTCCATGTGACCGACTCTCTCGTCGGTTCCGATCGGAAGCGAGTAATCAATATGATCTGTTTTAACCGTCTCATGGCCCCGTACATTCCTGGCCAGATCCTGAACCCGTCGGAGTGCTTCGTTATATCCTGAAGAATCCGGAACCTGCATCCTGTCTGATAAGTATGCCACGTGCCCCCCCGACCATCCCATATTCATTCAGATATATATATTTATCCCGGGTGAAAAAAAAGCGGGAAATCATCGAGGAGTCTCTCTGGAGTATTCGGGAATGCCGACTTCCCAGATACATTCTTTTTTGCTTTTCAGGTTTCCTTCGTCAAGACGCGGAATATCTCCATATTGCAGGAGATATTCAAGGTTCAGAAGGCTGATGATTGTTAATGCAGATGGATCATGCCTGCGCTGCATTACCATCGTCCTGACGTGAGGATACCTGCTGCCGCTGATATCTGTCATAAGAGCATTCTTTTTGAGGAGGAGGGGCCGGAGATCCCGGTACCACAGGGCATAGATTCCCCTGTCCGCGATACGGTCGTAGACCAATCTGAGTTTGTTTTGTGCCGACATCCATCTCTGAGAGAGGGAATCGCCGATTCGGGTCGTACATTCGATAGATTTTAACTTTTTCAGGTCGCCCGAGAAGGCCTTCTCCCGTGCGAAACGGATGTACAGTCTCTGCTTCATCCTGTACTGCAGGGGAACCTTCATGAAGAACTCCATGAATTCGTTGTCCCAGAAGGGGGTCCGCCACTCATACCCGTAATATTCGTACGTCCTGACTGAGTTGATGATATATTTCGCCTGTCTCTCCCTGTAATCAAAAAATTCGATGGCGTTGGCTCCCGACTCCCTGTCGTCCCCGTGGACCGCAGGGGAGAGAGACCGGACTCTCTCTTCAAAGATCTTCCTGAGCGGTTCGTCATTACCTATGTCCCAGTAGGAATGGTGGTCGGCAAGGACATAGCGCACGGCCTCTTCGGGGGTGCATCCCTGCCTGACATCGTAGGACCGGGGTAATTTACACCCGGAGAGCACGTCGGCCCCGTGGCCAGGGACAAAAACCGATCCGTCAGGTACGATCCCGCGTTCTTTCAGTTCCCTGACGGCGGGCATGTCCTGGATATGAGGGAGAGACGTGAAGTTTCCGCTGTATATGAGCGCTTCTGCCAGCTCGGGCGAACGGTACAGGTCGGCCCACTTTGCCGGGGTATATTCGATGAAATGCCAGGGGTACCCCAGTGCAGCGGCCACCTCCCGACTGAACCGCGACTCCCGGTTGTTCCTGATCCCGTACGTAAAGCAGGTCACGTCCTCAACTCCAAGACGTTTGAGTAGTGCCACAAGGACTCGTGAGTCGAGTCCGCCGCTTAAGGGGACGACGATATGTTTCCCCTGGTCAACGGTGGTCGTGATGAGGCGGGCGAAGACGTTCGTGCAGACCTGGTCCAGGCGCTCGATCATATCCTCTTCGGAGACCGGAAAAAAGTCCCCGTGTCCGTACCTGTAATGGGGAGAGAGGTCGGTTTTTCCCGTGATCTTATCATGCAGAAGAAACTCTCCTGCCTGTATCTGTTCAATCCTGTCAAAGAGAGTGTCTCTGCCGGTGACGAATCCGGTCACGAGAAACTCGGCCGCACGTATGTCGTCGGGCACCGCATGCACCGACTGTTTCAGGGCCTGCGCCTCGTCGGCGACGAGGAGGCCTCCCTGAGTCCGGGAATAAAAGAGGGGGATGCTCCTGACCCTGTCGACGGCGCAGAGCACGCAGTCAGGTGCATCGACGACAATCGCATATTCTCCGTTCAGGTGACTGAAGAGTCCTGCGATATCATCGCTGTCTCTGACAGACAGAGACACCTCCCCCGAGAGATATGATGCCAGGTCTTCGTCGTCTGTCAGGATGTTGTCGACGAATATGTGGCCTTTGATATAGCAATCCGCGTTATCCGTTTCGATGTGTCTCCACGGTGAAAAACGGTTGGATAGGCGAATTTTTACCTGCATATGCAGTCACCACGACCATTATTCATATTCTTGCCCAAAGGTCCCGACATCATGAGCGGGAGAAACATGCCATGAAGGTGCGTACGCACGCGGTCTGGCGGTGGCGATGTCGCCCGTTTTCCCCTCTGCCGGTGAAAGTCTCAGGTAAAGTCCCTGATGCCTGTACGCCTGATCGGCATGACACGCCACCTGCGCAAACAGGCATGTACCTCTTCTGTCTCCCCCCGATTTGTACTGCCTATAGCAATGCTTTATTTATGACTTTCGCTGGCGGCACCTTTCGCCGCCCCTTTTCTTTGTTGTCGGGATTCAGGTGTAATATTTTTCCAGATCTTTCGGGAAACACCCGATCGAAAAAATCGGCATATGACAATATTTACCTGATCTATTCCGTCTCGCCCAGGTAATCCTGGCCAGGCGTCATACTGACAAACCTGTTCTATTTATACCTTTTTTCAATCAATCCCGGTAACAGGCATACTTCTCATCGAGATCAGAATATCCAGAAATTCCCTGAAACTATCATCGGCGTCCCCGACCATTCCGGGAATGACGTGACGCGACCTCCGAGCATATCTCTCCGACCTTCCGGGCAACGACCTCCCAGCTGTTGTTTTTGCTGACATACTCGCACCCGGCCCTCCCCATCTGCATCCTCTTCTCGCGGTCGGCCAGGAGCATCGTAACAGCCGAAGCGATGGCCTGCGGGTCCTCGGATCTGACCGGGATACCTCCTCCTGAGAGGTCGAGCAGTTCTCTGACGCCCGCGATGTCGCTTGCCACGACAGGTTTTCCACACCCCATGTATTCATAAACTTTCAGGGGAGAAAGACCAATTTTGTCATTTCTATCCCTGATAAACGGTGCGACGCAGACATCGCTGGCAGTGACATAGTCGGGTACGCTCTCATAGGGCACCCTCCCGGTGAAGCAGATTCTATCCCCGACTCCCAGTTCGTCTGCCAGGGCGGCGCACTGTTCTCTCATCACGCCGTCGCCGACAAGCAGGACGCGGGCCGCCGGCCAGGTGTTGCAAATGAGGGGGACGGCCCTGACGAGATCGGGCAGGCCCTGCCAGGGGGCAAAATTGCCGGTGAAACAGACATATCTTGCCGAGAGGTCCAGGCCCAGCTTTTTTCGCGCCTCTTCCTGGTTGCCGGGCCTGAAGATCCTGGTGTTCGCCCCGTTTTCGATGACGGTGATCTTTTTTTCGTCCACCCCGTACTCTTCGATCAGGTGGCGTTTTATCCCCGCCGTCACGGCGATGATCGCATCGGCTCTTTTGAGCAGGTACTGTTCGGAGACGGTACAGAGGGTATGGTTCATCCATGCGGCAATACCTGAGGAAGAGTGATTGTCGTCGATAAGCCTGATCTCGTCCCCGAAAAAGCCGTTGACCTCGCATATGACCGGCGTGCCATGGATCCTTCCGGAAAAAAGGTCCCCCAGGACACCGAAAAACGAGTTTCTGGTATAGATGACATCATATCTCCGGAAGTGGTCCCTGTGAAGAAGGGACCTGACAATACTTCCGTACAGTCGAAGATTGCCCCGGTCTGGTATGGGGGAGCAGATGATATGATCCGTATGCACAAAGGACAGGTCGAAGGCCGAAAAGATATGGAGCCTGTTATGTCGGGCTGCAAGTCCATCGATGAGCTCGCAACTGTGAGTTACCTTCCCGTTGGCACCTTCGAATGATTTCAAAGGTTCTATGAACAAAATATCCAGGCCGCCCCTTTCTCCCGGCATCACACGCTGTAAGTGCACATCCGGATATAAAGATACCTCCGGGGGGAGCGCCAGGGTCAACTCCTTTGCGTATCTCCGACAGGGTGATTGATTGGTATACTACACCAGGGCTCGAAAAAAATGAACGAAAGGTTCTTAATTGACCAGCATAATAGTGGAGTCTGCCTGCCGATGAAATGGGGCAAGAGTGTCGGAGGATCTCCCGGTCGTAATGGGGGATCGGAAACTTTTCCGGGTCTGTCAGTTCGTACCGTTTGTCCTTCTCAAAGGAGTGAAAACAGTTGATATCTGCAGATAAACGAAGGATAATTATTCTGGTGGTGGCATTCATCCTTGTTCTGACAGGTATTGCCGTTATAATCTTTCAGACCCCCGTTCCTCCCCGCGTCGGCGAGAACGTCACCCCCGAGCCCGAACGTCCTCCATGGCCTGTGGGGCCGGTCGTTATTGTTGCCTCACAAACAAGCGCGGTGAAGACGCCATACCCCCCTGACTTTGTCTGCGACGGCCAGGACGATCAAAAAGAGATCGCTGCCGCATTCCGCGCTCTCCCTCCAAAAGGAGGCACGGTCGTCCTGATGGACGGCACATTTTACTGCACTGACTCGTTCGACCCCGCGAATAACTCCACGCTCCTGGGGCAGGGCCCGGACCTGACAGTCCTGAACTTTCTCACTGCAGGGTCGGTCAGGATGAATTCCGGGAAGGACATACGCCTCTCGAACTTCGGGATCACAGGCAAGGGCAGTGTCTATATCAGCACGTCAGATGTTGATGTCGAGGACGTAGAGGTCTTCCATGTGGACAACTCCTATATTGCGGCATTCATGATCTACGCGGCCAACGAAGTGATCAAAAATGTCACCTTCGTCAATTGCAGGGCCGTGGACGTCGATCGATGGGGTTTTGTCCACTCTGGTGAGGGAAAACCGAACATTGTGCGGGACTGCACCTATACGAACTGTCAGGCGATCAACTGCGGCCGGTATGACCAGTACTATGGTGTCGACCACCAGTACGGCGAGGCCTGGGACGTGGGTTTCGATATCGCCGAGTCTCTCCAGAGCGCGGACAATATCTCATATATCGACTGCCATGCCGAAGGATGCTGGGAGTCAGGGTTTCATGCCGAATCTCACGTCCTTCTTACCAATATAAGACTCATAAACTGTACCAGCAGTGATAATGCCCAGAAACAGAAGATTGGTGGAGAAGAGGTGGACTTCGGTGCAGGATTTCTGGTGAATGAGGGGATGTACCTTGAGAACTGCACCTCTGAAAACAATACCGCAGGCTTTCACTGTTCCAGGGCCGATGACAGTTACCTTGTCAATTGTCTTGATAGGGGGTCGGAGAAGGGTTTTTTGATGCTGACCATCGGAGAAAAAGGTCTGCACCTGCGCTCATGCGCCACCGAGGACACCGTTGAACCGGTCTATGTCTGGACCGGGCCGACACTGAACATCACCTTGGAGGATATGGCGATCCATTCCCAGACCCCGCGCCCTGCTGCCGGGATCACCGTGAATGCACTGGCACAGAACCCGGACGGGATTTTTGTCCGGGACAGCGTGATATCGGGGTATGATCCGGGTATCGTCAACCTGGCAGAGAATCGGGGACGTGTGAAGGTCGCGAATGTGTCGGTGATAGGGTCAGAGAAAAATTTTATAAATTGCAATGTGATCACTATATGATTCCTCGCCATTTCTTTTTATAATCACATAACAGGGCCATAAGTGCCTGGTGAATGACATTTGATACATTTTGTCTGAAAATGATATTGCGATTAAAAAAATTTAATACTCCTGGCAATGAAGTTATTTTAACAATTTGTCCTGTAGCGATGTTCTGAAGGTGGGGGAGATATTTTCCTGGCTCTTCGGTTACGTGCTCTTTACTATATATATAAATTGTGCAAGTGGATATCATTTTTTAGTGCTCTGATCTTTTTATTGTTCATTAACGCTGTATTGTCCGATAATACCAGATAATTATGTGGATATTATAAAATAGAATCGTTTATATGTGGCTACTCGAAACTAATTATTTGTAATACAAAAAACCAAAAAACGAGCAGAAGGTGAAGAACGAACGGATTCAGAGGACAGTATATGAGATTAGCATCACTATTAACACTAGTTGCGGGATTGGCCCTGCTTTCCTGTCTTGTTCAGGCAGTAGGCGCAGCATCCCTTGTTGTTGCAGCAAGCGACAGCAGCAACTTAGTAAAAAATCAGGCAGATTATGTCTGTGACGGCACGAGCGATCAGGTTGAGATCAACAAGGCACTTGCTGCCCTCCCCTCAGGCGGGACGGTCATTCTCTCCAAGGGCCATTACACCCTGGACGGAAATGTCGCCCCGAAAAGTTCCACGGCCCTCAAAGGGGAAGGCGAAGATGCGACATTTCTGAATTTTGTCTCATCCGCAGCAGTCTCTCTCTCTGGAGTGAGCAATGTAAAAGTATCCGATCTCCAGATAAACGGGAAAGGACGCGTTTACATCAGTTCGTCCCACCACGTCATTGAAAATGTGAAGGTGTACAATGTCGACAACTCGTACATGGCCGCCTTCATCATCTACGCGTACAGCAAGACAGTCGAAGACATTCAGTTCATCAACTGTAAGGCGATCGACTGCGACCGCTGGGGCTTTGTCCACAACGGTGGCGGCTGGGGTACCCCCTCCGTCGTCAAGAACATCAGGTACACGGACTGTCAGGCCATCAACTGCGGCAGGTACGACCAGTACTACGGTGAGAGGCACCAGTACGGCGAGGCCTGGGATGTCGGCTTCGACATTGCCGAGTACATCGACACCGTCGAGGACGTCACCTACACGCGGTGCGTCGCCGAGGGCACCTGGGAGTCCGGTTTCCACGCCGAACCACCCCCGAAGCTGAAGAACGTCAGGCTCATCGACTGTGTCAGCCGTGACAACGGCCAGAAGCAGAAGACCGGCGCTTCCCACCCCGACTTCGGTGCCGGGTACATCGTCATGGAGGGCATGACCCTTGAGAACTGTATCTCCGAGGACAACATCGTCGGCTTCATGTGCGACTACCCCGACGGCAGTTCCGTCTCCGGGTCCAGCGACAAGGGCTCGCTGATCGGTTTCCGCATCCTCAGTGTCGGTGCGGGCGGTCTGCAGATCGCGTCGTCTTCGGTTGCGAACTCCCCCGAGCCTGTCCTCTTCCTTGCAGGCGGCTCCAAGGTGAGCATGAACGGGCTGACCATCTCGTCCAGCACCTCCCGGTCAACATCGGGCATCAGGGTGCAGTCGAAGGTCTCCGCTCCAGCGTCCATCCAGGTCGCAAACTCGAAGATCTCCAACTATGCCACTGGCATCAACAACCAGGCCTCTGCAAATGGTCTGGTGCAGGTCTCCAATGTCGAGGTGACCGGCGCGAAGACCAACTTCATCGGCACCAAGGTCATTGGTCCGGTGATCCCGCCGACTCCTACCCCGACACCTGAGCCCACACCGATCCCAACTCCAACACCCACACCAACTATCACACCAACCCCGACACCCACGGCTGAGCCCACACCCGAACCCACGCCTGAACCGGACAACGGCAAGGATGTGCTGCTGGTCACCGGGAACTCGTACCTGAGCCCCGGCGACAAAGCCGTGAAGGATCACCTTGAGTCGAAAGGCTACACGGTGACGACGAAAGAAGACGACCTTGTTACCGCGGCAGATGCGGAGGGCAAGGACGTCGTGATCATCTCGTCCAGCTTCAACAGCGGGACTGTCGGTGCGACGCTCAAGGACGTTGCCGTTCCGGTGATCTCCTGTGAAGCATGGCAGTACGACGACCTCAAGATGACCGGCACTGTGGTCGGCACCGACTACTCTGCGGCTGCAGGTCAGACGCAGGTCGCCATCGCCGATGCGGCAAGCCCGCTCGCCGCCGGCCTCGAAGGCACCGTGAGAGTCACCGGGACTGCCGGCTACGAGATGTTCGGCCTGCCTGGTGCAGGTGCGGCAAAGGTCGCCACCGTCGTCGGTCAGTCCGACAAGGTGACGGTCTTCGCCTATGACACCGGCGCCGAGATGGTCGGCATGAAGGCACCCGCACCCCGTGTCGGGTTCTTCCTCCACGACCAGGTCGCAACCAGCACCACACCCGAAGGGTGGGCGCTCTTCGATGCGGCAGTGAAGTGGGCGGCTGAAGCCGGCGGGTCGACGGAAGTCCCCCCGACCCCCGAACCCACACCTGAACCCACACCCGAACCC
Source organism: Methanofollis sp. UBA420 (assembly GCF_002498315.1). Lineage (NCBI taxonomy): Archaea > Methanobacteriati > Methanobacteriota > Methanomicrobia > Methanomicrobiales > Methanomicrobiaceae > Methanofollis > Methanofollis sp. UBA420. The sequence goes on along the minus strand of NZ_DAGX01000002.1, from coordinate 394,442 downwards.
GGCGAACCTGCAAAGGTGCTGCTGGTCATCGGGAACTCGTACCTGAGCCCTGGCGACAAAGCCGTGATGAACCACCTTGAGTCCGCAGGCTACACGGTAACGACAAAAGAAGACGACCTTGTTAGCGCGGCAGATGCGGAGGGCAAGGACGTCGTGATCATCTCGTCCAGCTTCAACAGCGGGACTGTCGGCACCACCCTCAGAAATGTCGCCGTTCCGGTAATCTCCTGTGAGGCATGGCAGTATGACGACCTCAAGATGACCGGCACCGTGGTCGGCACCGACTACTCTGCGGCTGCAGGTCAGACGCAGGTCTCCATCGCCGATGCGGCAAGCCCGCTCGCCGCCGGTCTGGAAGGCACCGTGAAAGTCACCGGCACCGCCGGCTACGAGATGTTCGGCCTTCCGTCTGCAGGTGCGGCAAAGGTCGCCACCGTCGTCGGTCAGCCCGACAAGGTGACGGTCTTCGCCTATGACACCGGCGCCGAGATGGTCGGCATGAAGGCACCCGCACCCCGTGTCGGGTTCTTCCTCCACGACCAGGTCGCAGCCAGCACCACACCCGAAGGGTGGGCGCTCTTCGATGCGGCAGTGAAGTGGGCTGCGGGTACGGACGGTTCGACAGAAGTCCCCCCGACTCCCGAACCCACACCAGAACCCAGCGAACCTGCAAAGGTGCTGTTCATCACCGGGAAAGCAACCCTGGAAACTGGTGACCTTGCGGTCAAGAAGCACCTCGAGTCCGCGGGCTACACCGTGACAACGAAGGAAGACAACCTTGTCACTGCAGCAGATGCAGAAGGCAAGGATCTGGTCATCATCTCATCCAGCCTTGGTAGCGGGACTGTCGGCACGACGCTCAGAAACGTCGCCGTGCCGGTGATCTCCTGCGAGGCCTGGCTCTATGACGACCTCAGGATGACCGGCACCTCCCGCGGCACTGACTACTCTGCGGCTGCAGGTCAGACGCAGGTCGCCATTGCCGATGTGGCAAGCCCGCTCGCCGCCGGCCTGGAAGGTACCGTGAGAGTCACCGGCACTGCCGGTTCAGAGATGTTTGGCCTTCCGTCTGCAGGTGCAACGAAGGTCGCCACCGTCGTCGGTCAGCCCGACAAGGTGACGGTCTTCGCCTATGACACCGGCGCCGAGATGGTCGGCATGAAGGCACCCGCACCCCGTGTCGGGTTCTTCCTCCACGACCAGGTCGCAGCCAGCACCACACCCGAAGGGTGGGCGCTCTTCGATGCGGCAGTGAAATGGGCGATCAGCAACGCGTAAATGATCCGCCCCTAACCTTTTTTTAATTCCCCTGTCCCTCCAGGGTCACACGCACTTTTGCCCGGCGACACTCTCCGTCCCCCTGCTTGCCGGGTTTTCTCGATGTCTTATGGTCCCCACTCTAGAGGGTGGACGGCAACCTCTCTCCTCAGGATATCTCTTCAGTTTTCCCCGGACCAATCCTGATTTCAGGGACGGCGGAGAGAGTTCAAGAATGTTTTCGGCCTTCGAACCCTCTTTTTTCCCTCACCCGGTCCAGATCGTGGCCCCGCCATTGGCGTAGATCTTACTCTTGTGCCGGAAAAGCTGGGCGAACTCGTCCATGTCGCGGTATTTCCCGTCGAAATCGATAAGGTTGCCGTCCACCACGTTTTTGTGCCTGAGATAAACATAACTCTCGCGGGACACCCAGCCGTACTGGACAAAGGAGGCAAGAGACGAGGGTGGCATCGTACCCAGACTCATCAGCCGCGATATCCCGAAGCCGTCGGCAAAGATCCTCATCTCCGGGTCCATCCTCTGTTTTAACCAGACTGCCCCCTGTGCTTCCGTTTCATGGACATACTTCATGTCGTACTGCGGCCCGTCCGCATGGAAGACGACATCGCGGTGGTCGCCATACAGGGTATGCAGGACGCCTGTCACCGAGAGGAAGTACGGGAGCAGGACGACAAGGATCACCGCCAGCGACATCTTCAGCAGCATGTTCCGTCCGCCGCCCCGCGAAGGGGTCAGGTGCTGCTCTCTCCGTCCCCTCTCTTCAGGGTACCGTACGACAAAACGCAGGGCTTCGGCAATTGCAATCCCCCCGACTACGAACATGACCGAAAGGATCGTGTTGGAGAGGGGGAGCACCCGGGCGAGGTCGTACCCGTCAGAGACATAGGGCACGACGACCATCAGGCCGAGGAGACCGGTGACGATGATGACCAGGACAAAAAACAGGCCGCTGAACTTTTTCTCCAGGTACTCCGCCGTCTCCCTGCCCGGAAGGACCGTGCGCCTGAGGTCCAGGGCCACTGCAAGGGACCCGATCGCGATGAGGCCGATACTGACCCAGGACAGTGCCAGCTGGACAACATAGGGGAAACCCTTGTCGAGAGCATGTGCGCCGAACAACCTCTGGACGTCCTGGCCGCGCGTCCCGGGCGTCAGAAACTGGTCCAGGTTTTCAATGGTCTTGTCGATGAACTCCAGGAACATCTGCGACGGGACGACTGTGACCAGGGCGTACCAGACATACATCAGGGCAAGAAAGATCACCAGGATATCGAACGACGGTGCGGGACGGACCGGGTACCTGAGGGAGAGAATGCCGGTTCCGACCCATGCAAAAACCAGGATTCCAAAGAAGATAAACGACGTCGAGTAGTGGGAAAAAATTGCGGCAGCGATGAAGAGGACGATCAGAACCTTCTTCCGTGCAGGATTCATCCCCTCGTTCAGGAGCAGCATGACGGTCAGCATAAAGAAGAGCAGGGCGAGGACAGTCCTGCTGTTCGACGCGGCCGTCATGAACTGAGGCTGGATCATGAAAAATGCCGCGGCGAGAAAGGCATAGACCCCGCCCAGGTACTGTTTCGCAATGCTATAGACGATCAAGGGAGAGATCGAGAATATCAGTGCAAAGAGAACCTTAAAGAGCATCATCGGCGGGACGCCCGTGAAGATCTGGAAGGCCGACGGCAGGATAGATATGCTGAGGCACGAGTCAAGTTGTGCGCTCCCGATGATCGACCAGTGTGCATTCTCCAGCGTGGTTATAAAGGTGAAATATTCAAAGTGAGAGTCTGTTCCGATGATATAGTTCGACCTGAGGGCGAGCGGCAGGATGAGGGTGACGCTCAGGAGCAGGATGGCTGCAGGCATGAGCCATGGTGAGACCCTTGCATGGCAGATGCTCAGTGCGGCGATATAGACGAAGACGGCAATCAGGAGGCCGAGAAGGAGGAGGTTGTTCCCGGCCGTATTGATCTGATGCATGCCAAGGACGCTCAGTGACGGGAAGACCAGACCCGGCAGGAGGAACGCCATGTCCGCCGCCTTTATCGACAGATCAGAGAGAGAAAACGACCTATCGTTATTGGCGATGTACCAGACCGCGGCGAGGACGATGATCGCCAGGTTGTAGAAGTCGAGGAGCAACCGTCCGGCAAATGGATTTGCGATGCCGAGATACATCAGGAGATTGTTATACAGCAGGCCCCCGATCATCAGGAAGGCGATGCTCGCCCCGATGGCAAGGAGGCAGTATTCCAGCAGGGTGATCTTTCCGGGCCTGAGGATGGAGAGGATCAGCATGCCCGGGATGACCGCGATGACCGCCGCCCCCAGCACCTCACGTACGACCGGTATGTCCAGGATAAAGGCCCCATCGAAGAGGAGAAGAATCCCGACGAGGGCTATCAGACGTTCGCGTGCAGAGAGTTCCATGATGACCTCACGATGATATGTGTGCGAGTATCTGTCCGTACTGCCTGACCGCCGCGTCGTACGTATAGGACCGCTCGATCAGTTCCCGCGCCGTCTCGCTGATACCCTTCATGTCAGGGTGCCTCAGCGCCCGCCTGATATTCTGTGAGAGAGTCCCTGACGAGTTGTCTTCGGTGATAAACCCGGTCACGCCGTCCCGGACCAGGGCCGGTATCCCGCCCACCGGCGTGGCAAGGACGATGCACCCGCATGCCATCGCTTCGAGCACGATGTTGGGGAGCCCCTCCCTGTACGACGGCACGACAAGGACTTTGATAGTGTTCAGGTGCCGGGGAAGATCGGTGTTGTCGATCCAGCCGATGACGTCCACGAATTCCCTCAACTGGTCTCGTGCAAGGATGGCCTCGACCTCACTCCTGAGGTCGCCGTCGCCGATGAGGGCCACCCGGCACTCTTCTCCGTCCAGCGCCGTCCCCAGGGCGGACACGAACTCGATGATCCCCTTCTCGCGGGAGAATCGGCCTACAAACCCGAGGTCGTACTTCCTCTCTGAGATCCCCTTCTGGACGGCAAAACGCGCCGTGTCGACGTACAGGCTGCCTGCCCATGTCTTTTTCTCATAGTGCCCCATGTCGTAGAGGCCGACGAAGTTCTCGCTTTCCGGGATGATCGCATCGGAGATCCCGTAGGTGACCGCTTCGACCCCCTGGTACAGCATCTGCAGGGGACGGTTTTTCCGCTGCCAGTACTTTCCGATGACCCGCGAGGTCCTCCCGTCCGTGCGGAGGGCCACCCGTTTTCCCTTCAGTTTCGCGGCAAGCATCGGGAGGACAAAATAGTCGGCGCCGAATGCGAAGATCACGACGCCCTGGTCCTTCCCCAGACGCAGCACCTGGTGCACCACCCGCATCTGGTGGAGGACGAGATACCAGAGGCGTGCGGCAAGGGGCTTCTCTACCGTCCGGTCAGGGATCTTCAGGAGCGTGAACTCTCCTGCCGGGTAGTTCTTGTCCTCCTGTTCGGTGATGATCCAGGTGATCTCCCGGGAAAGGGGTTTCAGGATTTGCACCAGTTTCAAGGCCGTAAAGTAGAGGTTCTGGTTCTTGAACCACCGTGATGTGACCAGGACAATGTGAGGCTTCGGTTCCATGTATCTCCTCTTTGGGGGCGGAGTTCAGGTCGTAATCTGCGTCGTGCCATATATTTGTTCCCCACGTCCGGGAGTGGGATCGTCAGGTTATCTTTTTTTCGTCGTTCTGTTCCTCTATCAGGTGCCGGTCAGGTCCCAAAAGTCCGGCATAATCTCTGGAATATCTTTAGATGAGGCTCTTCCCGCTCCCGCCCCTGCCGTTTCCCCCGACCCCGAGGATGTCCAGGATCGTGGGGCTGACGTCCTCCAGACCCGCCTCTGTCAGGGCCTGATTGCTGGTGCCGGGTACCCGGAGGAAGAAGATCGGCGTGTCCCCCCGGTGGGAACCCGGATAAAAACTGTGGGTGTTCGACGTCGAGAAGATCGACTCGTGGATCGCCCAGCCCGCGCCGTACCCCTCCCTCAGTTTGAAGAGGATGTCGGGGTACTTTTCCAGGTGCCGCCCCTGGTAGAGGGCTTCCCTCTCGCGGATCCACTCGAAGACCGGTGCGCCGGTGGACAGGGTGTACGAGGAGAGGAGGTCGATGATCTCCTTCCTCACCTCGTCGTACCCCTTCTCAGGCCCCAGTTTCTCCCGCGCGATGAGGATCCCCCCGTAGTTGTAGGCCTTCATGCCGGAGAGGTCGGTGCAGTGCGCCACCGTCCGACCGAAGTCGATGGACGAGGGGACAGTGTAATACTCCTTGATCCCGGGGTGTTTTCTGAGGATCCTGAGGGCGGTCCCGCGGAGTGCCGTTCTCTGGATGATGTTCACCGCCGCCCGCTTGACCTTCTCGCCGGCATTTTTTATCGGGGCCGAGATCCCGTTGTTCGCGACAAGATAGCCCTCCAGCCTCAGGATCTCGTTGATGTTGATCAGGTCTGACGGCCGCATCGTGTGGCCGTGGTCGCTCATGACAATCACGGCGGTGTCTGGCGGGATGCCTGAGATCAGGGACCCGACGACCTCGTCGTAGGTCTGGTAGAAGTGCCTGATGGTGTCCCTGAAGGGGTTGTCGTCGCCCGGGTACATGGGGTCTTCCGGGTCGCAGTAATTCCAGAAGATGTGCTGGACAAAGTCGAGGGCCGAGGAATAAAAGAAGAAGAGGTCCCACCGGGTCGAGCGCATTATTTCTTCGGCAACGGCGGCCTCCCTCCTGACGACAGATTCGAGGCGTTCGAGAAACTCCTGATATTCCCCTTTCGAGTCAGGGATACGGTCGGGCATCAGGAGGCCGGCCACATCGCCGTTGATGCCGGGGACGGTTTCGGGATAGGTCTGGACACCGGTATTCTTCGGGCTCCTGCTCACCATCGTCCCGTAGACCGGCCATACGGGGTATCCGATATGGGGGTTGACGACACAGACCCTCTTTCCTGCCTCCCCTGCGGCGTCCCAGAAGGTTCTGCCGCGGACCAGGGACGAGTCGAGGTAGTCGGTCTGGTAGATCGAGGTCTTCTCCAGCGGGTCGACGAAGTGAACCACGCCGTGCTCGGCAGGGTTCAGGCCGGTGTAGATGGTCGCCCATGCCGTGTCCGAGTCTGGCGGGAAGACCGAGTGCATGGCGATCGGCGGCGAGGCCTCCTTCAGTCGTCTGAGGTTTGGCAGGTCGTCGATAAAGGCGTCGACAAGCAGGGAGTCCATGCTGTCGATCCCGATCACGGCAAGCCGCGTCATGGCGCCACCCCCGTGTACCTGAGGACGCTCTGCCTGATCGTCTCGCCGGGCAGAGACCCGTCCAGGACGACGGCGCCGACGGTTTCCGCCGACATGAGGTACAGCCGCCGTCTCTCCTCAAGGTACCGGACAGAAGGCGTGTCGTCCTTTCGTTTCATCGCGACCTCCTCGGGGAGGTCGATCAGGAAGGTGACGTCAGGCCGCGGGAAACGGCCGTACATCTTCCTGATCACCTCCTCGACCTCCTCCTCAGAGTAGTGGAAGTCGACGGCGAGGTCGGTGACGACGGTGTCGATGATATAGCGGTCGCAGACAAGGGTCCTGTTGAGGAGGGTGACCGGGAGGGAGACCCTGAGGGTCAACTGGAGGGCGTATTCCCAGAAGAGGAGGCGCTGGTAGAGGCGGGCAAGCAGGGTGTGTTCCTGTGCCGCCTCCTTCTTCGACCCGGCATAGTCGGAGTAGTCCTGGAACATGTCTTTCTTCCGGAAAAAGAGGAGTTTCCCCAGGTACATCAGGGGCCTGAGTGCGGCGGGCTGGTACCGTCCGTAGACGTACCGGGTGTCGACCCCCCGCCTGTGCAGTTCGTCTGTCAGGTACTTTGCAAGGGTCGTCTTCCCTGACCCGTCAATGCCGGTAAAGCAGATGATCTTTCCTCGTCTCATGGTTTTTCTCCGCAGAGCGTTTGGTACATGCCACTGACCTCGTCGGCCACGCGGCCCCAGGAGCAGGGGAGCACCTTCTCCCGTGTTGTGACTGTCACCCTTCCGTCCAGTGCCAGGCGTACATATCCCGAATACTCCTCACCCGACCTGGCGACGAAGAGGCCCTTCCCTTCAGGGAAGAACTGCATGACCCCGTCGAAAGGGGCCGTGACCACCGGGAGGTTGCAGGCCATCGCCTCCATGACCGTGAGGGGGAGAAAGAGCGTCTTTCCCCGGGGAAAGACGTAGCAGTCGGCAAGCTGGTAGAGTTCCTCGATCCGGCTGTAATACCCCTCCATGACGATGCACCCGTGCTCCCTGAGGTACGCGGCATATTTCCTGTCCCGCGCGAAGCGGGGGCTCCCGACGATCACGACCTGGCAGTCCGGGATGGTCTGCTGGAGCCTGAGCAACTGTCCGAGGCCGCGGTCGGGTTTGACGTGGCCGACATGGAGGAGGACGGAGACCTCCCTGTCGAGGTCGTACTTCTCCCGCAGTCTCCCCTTCTCGCCCGCAGGCACCGGCCTGAACCGCACGGTATCGACGCCGTGGGGGAGAAGCCGTACCCGGGCTCCGGTCTCTTTCAGGAGGCGGGCGGCCTCAGGCGACTGGGTGACGATGAGATCTGGCGGGAAACGGGGGATCAGGGTGCGGACGACCGGGTTCCTGAGCACAGGGAGGCAGTTCGGGTGCAGGGCCGACATCACCAGTTTCGTGTCGTTTTTCGAGAGGGCCCGCGCCGCCTTGAGGGCGAGGAAACTGGAGAATGTCGGTGCCGTCATGTAGTGGACGACATCCGGGGAGAAGTCCCGCATCTTCTTCCAGAAGAGGGGGGAGGAGATCCCGCCCACGTCGAGGGGGAGGAGGTCGTGGCGGCTGCCAAGGTGCTCGACAAACCGTGCGGTGACATTCCTGAACCCCTCGTCCTCCTCGCCGGAGAGGGGGCCGATGATGCCGACCTTCACCTGAGCACCTCCAGGTAGACCTCTTCGTGTGCCACGGCGATCCTGTCCCAGTTCAGGCCCTGCACGGCAGACCGTGCGTTCCTGCCCATCTCCTCTCTCTCCTCCCTCGCAGCGATCAGGCGGAGAAGTTTCGCGCCGAGGTCCTCGGGATCGCCGGTCCTGCTGAAGAGTCCGTTCTCCCCGTCGCGGACCTGGGCCCTGAAAACCTCAAGCCCGCTCACCACCGCCGGGAGTCCGCACGCGGCCGCCTCAAGGATGGTGAGGGGGTACGCCTCCCCGAAGGAGGGGAGGGCGAAGATGTCCGCGGCATGGTACAGCAGCCTTTTTGTCTCCTCCCCCACTGTCCCGGTGAAGACGACGCTCTTCTCCAGGGAGAGGGCCCGCGCCTCCTCCCTGAGGCCCTCCCCGAAGGGGGTGAGCGTCCCGGCAAGGACGAGGGTGGTGTCCGGTGCGTCCCTGAGGACGGTCTGCAGCGATCTCAGGAGGATGTGTGGCCCTTTCCGGGGCACGAGGTTGCCGAGGAAGAGGACGATTGCTCCTTCTTCCGGAAGCCCTAACCTCTTCCTGCACTCTTTTTTTGCGAGGGGCGTCTCCAGTTCGGCGAGATCGATCCCATTCGGGATGACGCTGATCCGATCCTGAAAAGGCCGGAGGTGCGGGGACGAGGCGACGACCTCGCGGGAGAGTGCGATGATCCGGTTGCTCTTTGCAAAAGACTGTCTCAGGTAATACCCCGAATAGCCGTACAGCAGCGCCCGCCTGACAAGGTTTCCTGATCCCATGTCAGGGTCGAGGTGGTGGGTGACAACAAAGGGCGCCCGGTTTTTTCTGAGATGGCCGAGGGCCGCAAGGGTGGCCGGCGGCGACCCTGCATGGAGGTGGACGATGTCGAGGGGATGGGTGTCCTGCCCCCGCAGGTACTTCAGGGAGATCTCGGTTTCTGCAAGCTTCAGGTCTTTTCCGTACCTGACAACCGTAATCCCACCCTTCTCCTCGGTGTGGTCCTCCCTGTCGGCCGAGGTCGTGAAGATCCCGATCTCATGGCCGAGTTTCTCCAGTTCCAGGGCAAGATGGTAGACGACCTCGCCGACGCCGCTCCTGACATAGGCGCCGCCTTCGGGGACCTCGTCCACAAAGGGTTTTTTATAGGGGAAATCGGTCGTAAACAGTCCCACCCGCATTCCTTACGCCCCCATTGAACGGTATATCGACTCGTAGGCCTTCGAAACGCGGCTCCAGAGATATTTTCGGGTTACCAGGTCCTGCCCTGCCCGGGCGAGTCCGACCGCGGTGTTCTTATCGTCGATGACAGTCTGGACCGCTCGCGCGAGCGCGACCTCGTCCTTCGGCGGCACAAGGAGGGCGGACCCCGCGAAGTGGTCCCTCACCCCCGGGATGTCGGTCGTGACAACCGGCAGGCCGAAGTACATCGCCTCCAGCACGACTGTCGGGCAGACTTCGGAGAGAGAGGGGAGGACAAAGAGGTCGGCGTGCCGATACAGGTACACGAGCTCGTCGAGACCGACGTCGCCTGCCAGCACCACCGACCCTTCGACCCCTAGCTCCCGGATCAGGCGCTCGAAGTATTCCCTGTCCTCCCCCTCGCCGACCAGAATGCACCTGACGTCCCGGCCGTTGCCCGAATGCTTGATGATGGCCATCGCCCGGATCAACCATTCGAGGCCCTTTCGCCGGATCAGTCTGCCGACATAGAGGAGGTTGGTCCTGCCGCTGAGGTCGAAGTTTCCGTTCGCACCCCTGACGGCGTCGAAAAATTCGGGATCGATGGCGTTGTGCAGGATATCGATCTTGTCCGAGACCGAGGCGTTGATGGAGAGGACATAGTCCCTGTCGTCCGCGGAGTTCACGGCGATCCTGTCCACACGGGAAAAAATGCCCCTGCCTATGGTCTTGCTGTAGATCTTTTCCAGGGTGTCCCTGAAATTGTCGCCGAAGATCAACTGGCCGTGGCAGGTCAGGATGAGAGGGGCGCACCTGCCGTTCCTGAGAAAGGCGGCCGCCATGGCGGCGGTGCTGTGTTCGTTATGGGTATGGACGATGTCGCATTCCCTGCTCTCCCGTGCCAGGGTCATGAACGCGGGGGTGAGGGGGTTTCTCATGGGGCGTGCGAGACAGCGGTGCCGGGTTATTCTGATGCCCTCCGAAGTCTCGTACTCCTGGCTGTACGGATAGTTCGAGGTGATGATCTCGACGTCATGGCCGTGCCTGACAAGATATTTGCTGAGGTTGTAGACATAGCGCTCCTGCCCGCCATGATAGGGGAGGCAGTAGGGAACGATCTGGAGTATCTTCATGGATGGTCCCTCCTCAGGGTGGTCTATAGATGGGGTGAGGCTGTGACCGAATGCACAAGAGCGGTACCCTGTGGGAGCGGGTCGCCGGGTCGCTCTTCGGGGGTTCTGACGGATAATCCAGAGATACGGTTCCCTCTGTCGTCTGTTCAGGATCCATCCTGTCGCAGTGCCCGGGGCCGTAGCTATTTTAGACCCCGAAGTCGCCCATTTCTGCCGTGTGACAGGTCAGAGAAGATACCTGACGATTGAATCTGAACGAAAACCGTCCCCCCGTGGTTCGGTCGTATCGTCACTACACGACAATTGTATTTATATTTTTTCCATCCGGCCTGTTATACTCCCGATAGTATGATTGAAATCTCAAACCTCTGCGGGATTGAGGTAGATATATGCCGATTCTGGGGAGTGCCCACGGGGAAAACAAAAGAATATCATTATTGTTTCTGTGTCTGATCCGCTATGCCCGGTTCAGGTCCAGGATATGCACTTTTATGTTCCCCTCGCAGTTCCTGCTCGGGGCGTCAGGTGTCCCTTTCCTGACTGTCTGTAGGGTGATAAAGTCCTCTTATCTCATTGAATATGGGCACAATTCTGTCTGGCTGCCGATGTGCCCGCGTATGTTCATATTTTTATATTCGCGGCGACATTTCATGCAGGAGACGGTGACAATGATCGGTCCGCAGATGGTCGGCCAGGACTTCAGGGTCGAGATGATGGAGAAAGTGGAAGCACTCTTTGATGCTCATGGCGGCAAACCCTTTGCCGACATCGCAGGAGATCTTGGAGACTGGGGCTTTGTGCAGAAAGGAGGAGACCCGGCGACGGTGGTGATGGAGCACGGCGATCTTCAGTTGTACCTGGAGATCGAACTGGACGATGTCGGGAAGGTGCACGGCTACGCCCTCCTCCCCTTCGACGAGATGGCCAGAAAGCAGGAGAAGTTCCGGTGGTAGGCACTCTCCAGATTATTTTTCCAGTTCCTCTTTTCTTCGTCTGTATTCCTCCTCCGAGATCTCCCCCATGGCATATCTCTCCCTGAGCATCTCGAGTGCACGGTTCCTCTCTGAGACCTGACTCCGGTCAGACGTTTCCCTCACGAGGACGTAGAGGATGAGAAAGATGATCCCGACAAAGGGGAGGATGATCAGGATGAACCAGAGCAGGCCGTTCATTCCCCTCTGCTCGGCGTCGCGGTACACCAGCCAGCCGATGGCAAGGAGAAGGGCCCACCAGAGGAGCATCATGCCCCAGCCGAAGAACGGGAGTCCGAACCAGTTTTCCATATGATGGTGGCCGTCCCAGATGGGGTCCATGAAACCGTTCATAGGGGGGGTGGATGCCGTCGGACCTGTTGAAGATATCGCATCTGTGCCGGGCTATAGGATCTCCGACCTTCAGGCAGGAGGGCCCTTTTCTCATTTCGGGTGAGAGCGGGGGGAGCATGAGATAGGGAGGGAGGATGGCACCTCTCCCCTCAGGATCTCTCTTCGGTCTTCCCCGATCCTATCCTGGACGGGGGAACGACCGAAGCGGGTCGAGAATATCTTCGAGTGACCACCGGATCGGGTCGCCTGTCCCGCACCCCGGAGACCGAAGGATTATATGAGATCGGTGTATCTTGGGTGTCTGCGAAGGGGGAAAGACCATGGTACGGATTACCATTGACCGCGAGGACTGCACGGGGTGCGCCATGTGCTGGGAGACCTGTCCGGATGTGTTTGAAGAGGGTCCCGACGACACGCTGAGCCAGATCGTCGAGGAATACCGGCGGGGCGGGGACCCTGCGGAAGGAGAGGTGCCCGACGATATGGAGGACTGCGTCCGGGACGCCGCAGAGGGGTGCCCGGTCGAGGTCATCCATATCTCCTGATCAATTTTTGACCCATTTTTTGCCGCAGACCCTATATGCCGGCACCGCCTCTCCGTTCCCATGCCACAGATACGGGAGGTCGCCCGCGTCGTCGAGGTGCGGGAGACGGTGGAGGGTGCCGGCGTGCGGCTTCGGCGGGTCTTCGGCCACCGGGACGTGCCGCTCTTCGACCCCTTCCTGATGCTCGACGACTTCAGGTCGGACAGGCCGGAGGACCATCTCGCCGGTTTTCCCTGGCACCCGCACAGGGGCATCGAGACGGTCACCATCATGCTCGACGGGCGGGTGGAGCACGGCGACAGCATCGGCAATGCCGGGAGCATCGGTGCGGGGGACGTGCAGTGGATGACCGCGGGGTCGGGGATCGTCCACCAGGAAATGCCCAAACCCGTCGACGGAAAGATGGGGGGTTTCCAGCTCTGGGTGAACCTGCCCCGCTCGCACAAGATGATGGAGCCGCGCTACCAGGAGATCAGGGCGGCCGATATCCCGGTGGTCGGCGAGGGGACGGGGGTGACGGTGAGGGTGATCGCAGGGCGACGGGAGGGTATTGTCGGCCCTGTCCGGGAGATCGTCGCCGAACCCGATGTCTTCGACGTCACGATGGCACCGGGTGCAGTCTTCGTCCACGGCGTGAGGCCCGGGCACACCGTCTCTGCCTATATCATCGGGGGGTCGGGCCGTTTCGGGGCCCTGGACCTCAGGGAATACCAGTGCGCCCTCTTCGGTGACGGCGACGAGGTCAGGATCGGTTCCCCTCTCTCTTCCCTGCGTTTCCTGTTCTTCTCGGGCAGGCCCATCCGCGAACCGATCGCCTGGTCGGGCCCGATCGTGATGAATACCAGGGAGGAACTTGAGGAGGCGTTCCGCGAGTACAGGGAGGGGACGTTCGTCCGGGCCCGCTGAACAGGCGAGACTTCGAAAATATTCGCAGTGTACGAGAGGGTTATGCCGGTAGAGGTCCATCTCCTATCATGAAAAAGATCCTGACTCTCCTTCTTCTCGGCTGTATTCTCTCCCTTGCCGGGATGGCCGGGTGCACCTCGACCGACACGTCGTCCCCTGTCGTGGTCGAATATCACAGGACAGGCGGGTTTGCAGGGTTCAACGACACCGTCGTCGTGTACGAGAACGGGACCGCAGAGGTCTCCCGCCACGGCGACCTCTCCGAGGTCGCTCTCGACGCCGACGACATCCAGAGGATACAATCGATGACGACCTCTGATGCCTTCCTCTCTCTCCAAGACGAGTACGTCCCCGCACAGCAGGGGTACGACCTCTTCTCCTATGAGGTGAAAGCCGGCGGGAAGACGGTCCGGGCCGTCGACGGTGCGGTCCCTGAGGCACTCACCGGGATCATCTCGGAGATGGACGGCATCATCACGCAGAGCATGGCATAACCGATGTTTCTCCCTCCCTTTTTTCGATGAATATGTGTTCGGAGGGAGGGATAGGCCCCCCTCTGTCCGCGGGAAGAGATCCGGTTCTTTGGACCTGAAGGGTAAAGAAAAAGTAGATCGGGTTTCCGGTTCAGGACTCCACGTCGAGGTCGACCTGGATGCCTCCGGACGCGGCGAAGACGAAGTTATAGATCACCGCCGCAATCGCGCCGCCGATGAATCCGCCGATCGCCCAGAGCACGATGGTGAGGAGAATCCCTCCGATCCCCGCAGTAATCGCGGAGATGATCCCCAGATCAGTTCCAGATATGGCCATCGTGACAGCGACAATTCCCGCGACAAGACCATACAGGGCACTCAGAATTGCAAAAAAGAATGCAACGGACATCACGCCAAGGCGGCGCACTTTTACGCTCTGCTTTGTCATCTCCTTCCCCCCTCCTGTTCTTCGTCCTGTTGATAATCACGATATTATATAAATATTATTATTAAATAAATTTGCCTGAAACGCTTGCCCGGTGCAGCCCCCATGCTTTTTTTCACACTATTCCTCCCGCTGAAGGGTCAGTCAATCTGTCATGTCTCTTTATTCCTGTGCAAAAAAGACGAAATTACCTATACTTTTCAAATTTGAATGCAATCTCGAAAAATGTGCGCCATGTCTATTTGCAAAAATTGATGACGCTGGTCGACCCACACGTACCCATGCGGTGCGACATCCCATCCAGCGTCCTCCACCTTGTCACCGGTGCGGCGGTCACCCAGGTCCTGCTAATCGTCCTCTCGATGAATATTGGCGGCATCGGCCTTCCTGGCATGGCCGCCGCGGGCATCGACGGCCTGCACGTCCTCCTCTTCGGCGTCTTCGACTTCATCGGCGGGGTCGGTTTTGCCGCCCTGATGCAGCGCCAGATCGAGCCCTCCCTCCAGGTTCCGGAGTGACCTGCACTCACCTTTTTTCCTGCGTCTTCAGGACCGCGTATCCGGCATTGTACAGCGGCCCGACCTGCATCCTGTATTTTCGGACTGATAGCAATGATCGCTCACAGATTCCTCTGCCGCGTGTCGAGGAGAGTTCGCGGGAGAAATAATCAAGTGACGGCCCCAGACTCTGTAACCGCGTCCCTGAAACCCGCGGATATAAAAGAGACGAGATCCTTTCAGCCATATCAGATGTCCCATTTGTGACGGTATTAATCCCCGAAGAGTGCCAACATACTCTAAGGACGGGACAGAGCATGAAAAAAACCATCATCACTGTCGTCGGGAAAGATACCGTCGGGATCATCGCGAAGGTCTGCACCTACCTCGCCGCCAACCAGGTCAATGTCGAGGACATCTCCCAGACCATCGTGCAGGGCTATTTCAACATGATGATGATCGTCGACACCAGCGGATCCTCCAAACCATTCGGCGAGATGGTACATGAACTGGAGACCCTCGGCGACGAGATCGGCGTGAAGATCAGGTGCCAGCACGAGGACATTTTCATAAAAATGCACCGTATCTGAGAGGTATTCGGATGATCACTCTCTTTGAGGTCAATGAGACGAACAAGATGATCGAGCAGGAGAAGCTCGATGTCCGCACCATCACGATGGGCATCAGCCTCCTGGACTGCTGCGACGCAGATCTGGACACCCTGAACCAGAATATCTACGATAAGATCACCCGCGTCGCAAAGGATCTCGTCTCCACGGGCAGGGAGATCGAGCTCGACTATGGCATCCCCATCGTCAACAAACGCATCTCCGTCACCCCGATTGCACTCGTGGGCGGGCGGGCCTGCACCTGTCCGGAGGACTTCGTGACGATCGCCCGGACCCTCGATAAGGCCGCCAGGGACACGCAGGTGAACTTTCTCGGCGGCTACTCGGCCCTCGTCTCCAAGGGGATGACGAAGGCCGATCGCGACCTCATCCACTCCATCCCCGCGGCCCTCGCGTCCACGGAGAGGGTCTGCAGTTCGGTCAATATCGGCTCCACAAGGACGGGCATCAACATGGACGCCGTCAAACTGATGGGCGAGATCGTGAAGGAGACGGCCGAGGCGACGCAGGAGAACAGCTCCCTCGGGTGTGCGAAACTCGTCGTCTTCTGCAACGCTCCCGACGACAACCCCTTCATGGCCGGGGCCTTCCACGGCGTGACCGAGGCTGACGCCGTCATCAACGTCGGCGTCAGCGGGCCGGGCGTCGTCAAGCACGCCCTCGAAAGCGTGCGGGGCGCGAACTTCGAGGTGCTCTGCGAGACCGTGAAGAAGACGGCATTCAAGGTCACCCGCGTCGGCCAGCTGGTCGCGCAGGAGGCCTCGGAGAGGCTCGGCGTCCCCTTCGGCATCGTCGACCTCTCCCTGGCGCCGACCCCTGCCGTGGGCGACAGCGTGGCCGGGATCCTGGAGGAGATGGGCCTCGAGTCCGTCGGCGCTCCGGGGACGACAGCCGCCCTCGCCCTCCTGAACGACCAGGTGAAGAAAGGGGGCGTCATGGCGAGCTCCTTCGTCGGCGGCCTCAGCGGCGCCTTCATCCCGGTCAGCGAGGACCAGGGCATGATCGACGCCGTCAACCGCGGCGCCCTGACGATCGAGAAACTGGAGGCCATGACCTGCGTCTGCTCGGTCGGCTTGGACATGATCGCTATCCCGGGCGACACGCCTGCGACCACGATCGCCGGCATCATCGCCGACGAGGCGGCGATCGGCATGGTGAACCAGAAGACGACCGCCGTCCGCCTCATCCCTGTCATCGGGAAGGGCGTCGGGGACACGGTGGAGTTCGGCGGCCTCCTCGGCCATGCGCCGGTCCAGGCGGTCAATCGGTTCGGCTGTGCGGACTTCATCAACCGCGGCGGCAGGATCCCCGCGCCCATCCACAGTTTCAAAAATTAAAAATCGGCTTTGTAGAAATCCTATTCTGGAGCGTCTCTTCCGGGGGGCTGCCGCCCCCCGCTCCCCCTGCCATTAGGATAGGGGGTGGAGGGTAGTCCCCTCTTCAAAATGCAGGTTTGCCCCTTTGAGGTCCAATCCTGAGCGGGGATGCGACCAAAGGGAGCATGAGAAGACGAAGTCTTCGAGGTAGTCCCCCGGCTAGATCATAATGAAGGCGGTGGATCTGTGTACCATCTTCATAGGATCGGGGATACATCAGCCTAAGTATGAAGATTTCTGAGCCTAAAACTCATTTTTTTGCTCCGGGCGCATTGCAAGCAGGTCCCTCCCCAGGGCGTACGCCCGCTCCATCAGGTCGGGCCGCTCCATGACCGGCGGCTTTAATCCCATCTCGCAGTCTGTTGCGACCAGGCACTCCCGCACAGCAAGGCCGGACATTGCCACCGCGTCCGTGAATGAACGCAGGGCCGGCTCGAAGAGCGACGGGTCGGGCATGTTCTGCACGAAGATGAAGGAGACCGGGCAGGAACCGGGAAATGCCGGGGACATATCCATCCCGATATAGGGCACGAGGCGGTCGAGCCACGCCTTTGTCATGGCCGGGACATACCCGAAATAGACCGGTGCTGCAACAACCAGGCCGCAGGATGATTCCATCATACGGTACACCCGCTGCATGTCGTCCTGTACGACACAGCGGTCGTTCCGCTCCTGTTTGCATCCATGGCAGCCGCGGCAGTCGTGGATTGTGAGGTCGTCCAGGAAGACCTCCTGCGTTGCGACGCCCTGATCGCGGAGCGCACGCGCTGCTTCCTGTACGAGCAGGTGGGTGCTGCCGTTCCTTCGGGGACTGCCCATGAGAAGCGTGACCTCTTTCCGGGATTCGGTGTGTGACATTTTTGTGTTCCCTCGTTACTGTGATCGTTGGCGCCACGGTACCAAAAAGAAACCAGCATAAAAAAATGTATATATGGTTAAAAAATGTACTAATGGTCAAATGAGCTCAGAATCAGATCCCGACGTCCTGCCTGTCCACGTCTACATCCGGGTCATCGGCGGAAAGTGGAAGCCTGAGATCCTCTGGTTCCTGCGCAAAGGGCCGCTCCGGTTTGGGAAACTGATGAAAAAGGTCCCCGGCATCACGCAGGTGACGCTTACAAAGAACCTCCGCGAACTCGAGGCGGACGGGATCGTGATCCGCACCATCTTCCCGGAGATACCGCCCCGCGTCGAATACCGCCTCACGGAGTTCGGTGAGTCGGTCTTCCCCGTGCTGGACGTGATCAGTGCATGGGGGCGACGATATGTCCGCCATAAAAAAGATATGGCGGATTAGCGCCGTCGCCCTGCTTGTCCGAAAGAAAGGTGAATTCGCGGGATATCCGGTCGAAGGCAAGGACCGTGGTGTCGAAGGTGCGCCTGTCCGGGGGGATCTCGACGATGGCGTTGAGGGAGGCGTTTGCGGTCTCCTCTGCGGCCTCGCTCAGGCGGGCAATTTCGCCTGGCGAGTAGTGCGTCTGGATGGGGCTCGTCTCTCCCGGTACATCTCCGATCCCGTGGTCAAAACTATAATGTGTCCGGAGTATCCCCTGGAGGTATGCGACCGCATGTCTTTCACGTCATGGTCATTGCGATCCTGCTTCTTGGTGTGCCTGCTGGTGTCATTGCCAGCGGACCCGGGACGGCAGGTTCGCATGCACCTCTCCTGTCCGACCCTCGTCCTCCCGGGATCCTTACCGGGTGGAACATGCTCCTCGCAGGTCTGCCCGGAATCGAGGGTATGCTCACGGAAAACAGCACGTCTCCCAGTTCTCTCGCCTCCACAGGGGCGAAAAGCCCGCTCGTGGACCAACTTCTCCGGGGAAACGAAGAGTTCAGGGAGAATGTCTTCAACGCAGATCCCGAACTCTACAAGAGTCTGGCCCAGGGCCAGAGCCCTGACATCCTCTGGATAGGGTGTTCTGATTCTCGATCCGATCCGGAACGGATTACCCATTCCCAACCTGGTGAGTTGTTCGTTACCCGCAATGTCGGCAATATTGTGCCAGGCCATGACTGGAGCCTTGTTACGGTTGTTGAATATGCTGTCAATTACCTGGAGGTACAGGAGATCGTTGTCGTCGGCCATTCCGATTGCGGCGCCATGAAAGCGCTGGATAAAGATCTTCTGGACCCCTATATCCCGCTCTGGCTCAACGATGCCCGTGAGGCAAAGACGCGGGTCGATGCCCGTATTTCGAATGCGCAGACGCCCGAAGACCCGAAGGAACGCGCTCACCAGATTGAGCTGGAAAATGTCAGGCTCCAGATTGAGCACCTGATGACGTACCCCTCTGTCAGGGAGGCCGTCGATGAGGGGAGAGTGCAGGTCCATGGCCTGTACTATGACCTGGCAACAGGCACCCTTTCACGGGTGACATGACCTGCTCCCGCGGTGGCGGGTGCGATCCTTCACCGCACCACGAGCACGTGCGCCCGCGCCCTGTGCACCACCGCCGCCGTCACCCCGCCGAGGAGAGAGCGGAGAGCAGAGTGCCGCCCCTTCGCCCCCATGACGATGAGCGTCGGTGCAAATGTCTCCTCGACACCGAGGACCTCGTCGATGGCGTTGCCGGTCGCAAGGTCGGTGACGACCTGCGGGATGCCGAGGGGTTCGAAGCGCCTCTTCAGGCCTGCAAGCCGCATTGCGTCCTCCCTATTGAAGGCCGCGATCTCGTCCTGCGACGCCGTCCAGAGGCGTCGGGTGTCCTGCACGTGCATGATCACGAGGCGCTCGGGCCGCGCCCCGGCCATCCACTCGATGAAGGGGATGCACCGCTCCGCCTCCTCCGAGAAGTCGGTGAGGTAGAGAATCCGGCGGAAGATCCCGTCCGTCGTGAGGGTGCAGGCCGTCGGATCCCCCTCCTTCAGCACCGCAAGGCGGAGGACGAGGAGAGGCACCTGCGCATGGGCGAGCACGTTCTCGGTCTGGCTCCCCAGGAGCATGCGGGGGATGAGGGTGCGGCCGTGCGACCCCATCACGATGAGAGAGGGCGGGTCGGCCTCGGCCCTCTCCAGGACCTCGATCCAGGGGATGCCGTCGACGACCTCGGCCCTGACGTCGGGAACCCCGCAGGCCAGAAGACGCTCCGTCCACCCGGCCATCACCTCCCGGTCGTGCTCCCGCACGCCGGGGTCGGCCGCCGTGTCGCGGATATTGACCACATACAGCAGGTCGGCCCGCCCGACGCCGAGACGGGCGATCTCCTCCACGGCCGGCGCCATCGCCGCCGCAGAACCGTGGATCTCCAGGGGCACGAGCATCCTCTCCATCATCCGCTCTCACCCCGGAACATCCCCTGCGTCCGCAGGCAGATCCGCACGAGCATCAGCATCACCGGCACCTCGATCAGCACGCCGACGACCGTGGCGAGCGCCGCCCCCGACCCGAGACCGAAGAGGATGGTCGCCGTGGCGATCGCCACCTCGAAGTGGTTGGAGGCGCCGATCATCCCGGCCGGGGCGGCGTCCCTGTACACGAGGCCGAGCCGCGGCGCCAGGACGAAATACCCGAGGGTGAAGATGAGCACCGTCTGGAGGAAGAGGGGGACCGCGATCCAGAGAATGGTCAGGGGGTTTTCGACGATGACGTCCCCCTTGAAGGCGAAGAGGAGGACGAGCGTGCCGAGCAGGGCGACGATCGAGACCGGCGTCAGCAGGTGGAGGAACCGCGTCTCGAACCATGCCATCCCCTTGCGGGCGAGGATCCATTTCCTGGTGAGATACCCCGCGACGAGGGGGAGGGCCACATAGACGGCGACCGAGAGGAGGATCGTCTGCCAGGGGATGGGCATGGCGTTCACGCCGAGGAGGAACCCGCCGAGCGGGGCGTAGAGGACGAGCATGGTGAGGGAGTTGATCGCCACCATGATCAGGGTGAGGCCGTCGTTGCCTCTGGCGAGATAACTCCACATCAGCACCATCGCGGTGCAGGGGGCGATGCCGAGGAGGATGCACCCGGCGACATAACTCCGCCAGAGTTCGACGACCGTGCCGTCGGGGAGCACCTCGGTGCCCGGGATGAAGCCGACGAAGAGGTAGCCCAGGAAGAAGGTGGCGATGAGGTACATCGTGAAGGGCTTTATCGCCCAGTTCACGAAGAGGGTGAGAGCGACCGGCCGCGGTGTCCGGGCCGCCCGCAGCACCTCGGCAAAGTCGATCTTCACCATGATCGGGTACATCATGAAGAAGAGGGCGATGGCGATGGGTATCGAGACCTGGTAGACGGAGAAGGAGTCGAGGGCGACGGCGACGCCCGGCGCGACCCGGCCGAGGGCGATCCCGGCGACGATGCAGAGCGCCACCCAGAGGGTGAGGTACTTCTCGAAGGTGGAGAGGCGGCGTTCTGTCACCGCTCCACCGCCTTCAGGGCCGCCCGCCTGATCAGGTTGGCGGGCACGGCCTCGCAGACCTCGTCCCCGCAGACGGTCGCCCGGCACGAGGCGTCCGTCCCGGTGATGCAGGAGCAGGAGACGCACGGCGTCGTCTCGACCCGCACCTCGTCGAGGAGGTCTTCGAGGGGTGTGCCGTTGAAGAGGACGGTGTTGGACTCCGCGATCCTCTCCGGCGGGAGGGCCGTCTCCACCACCTCCACCCTGACCTTCCGGGCCGCGAGCAGGGGCCGGATCTCGTCCAGAACCGCTGCGAGGGTGCGGCCGGTCGCGGCACACCTCTCGCAGGTCGCGTCGATGTCTTCGCCGATGTGCCGCCATTCGACGACGAGGGTGGTCTCCCGCAGGAGCGCCCTGATCTCGGCGACGTCGGCCACCCGGCCCGAGACCTTCAGGTCGCCGTCGACGACGAGCGCCGGGGTCGAGATCACGCCGCGCTCCATGAAGGCGGTGATCTCCTCGACCTTCTCGATCTCGGCGGAGATCCCGAGTTCTGCGACCGCTGTCTCGACGTTCTTTGCCAGGCGCCTGCACTTCGCGCAGTCGGTTCCAAGGATCTCGATCTTCATGGTCATCGCCCTCTTCTGTCTATTTCTGCCATGGGGCCGTTTGTCGTATAATCATTCCGCAGCAGGCCTGGAACGAGCCGGGGCGACAGGGAGGAAAGGCGAACGCCGGGGTCCAATATGGCTGATATGGCCCCCATTCTCCGTTTCCGGCCCTTCGATCTCGGCAGTATGGGTCGCGTTTTGGGACGTGCCGTTCTGGGGGTTTTTGCGTATTCGACGGGAAAAGGTGCGGTTTTATCGGAGGTAGAATGTCCGCTCCGGGGGGAGAAGGGAACGCGGTGTGGGCCATGCCGGGATCGAGGGGGAGAGAGGCAGGAAAAAGGGTGGAAATCGGCGCGACCTGGGGGAGCCAGCCCTGGCCTGTGCGTGACGTTGTACCCCCGTGCAGGGGTGGTCCCGGTGGCTCTTTGGAACACGTTCACCACAATGTACTGGACGGCCGCGGCACTGCCCCGGATCAAAACCCGTACACCAGCGGCGTGAGCAGGACCATCACAATCCCGGCGACGATGGTGAGCGGGACGCCCACCCGGATATAATCGGCGGTCCTGTACCCGCCCGGTCCGAGGACCATCAGGTTGGTCTGGTACCCGGCCGGGTTGATGAAGGAGTAACTCGTCCCGAGCATCAGCACCGCCGCAAAGGGCATGAAGCTCACCCCCATGTCCCCGGCGATGGAGACTGCGATGGGAAACATGAACGCCGCCGCGGCCGCGTTCGTGATCACGTTCGTCATCACCAGACAGGCGACGAAGACGACCGTGAGCGCCACATAGGGGTTGCCGCCGCCGACATCGGCGAGAACGCCTGCGATGGCGTCGGCGGTACTGTGTTGCGTACGCGATGACGATAAGGGTCAGGGCGGTGGCGACGTACCTCCGGTCGTTCCCCACCCCGAACAGCACAAAAAAGCAGACGGCGGCGATGAGAAGCGTTGCAAATACTCGCCCAGGCTGTCCCGGAGGCAAAAAAGGCGTGAGAAGGACAAGAGTTATAAAAGTTACCAATAGCACCGTATGTCTTCTGTTTTGCAGAACCTGTGTGAGGTCCTGTATCGACCATAGGCGTGGCATATCTCGTACCCGCTGTGCATCCCCGACAGCAGGGGACGGCCTTTCATCTGCTGCACGGGTATATATATGACGCCGGGCACTCGTTCTCCGGGGATCGCGGCCGGGGAGAGAGCCCTCTCCCGGCGGTGCCGCAGGGAGGGGGATTTTTCCGGCATATGACGTGGGGCCGCAATATTTTTATAAAAATGCCCCTATGGGAAAACCGGATTGCTCTGTCCAGGTCGATGCCGGTATGGTCGAAACACTCCCCTTCACCGAATTCATTCTCGTCTTCGGCCAGCTTGCCGTGCTCGTCTTCGTCGTCTGCAGCATGCTTGCGATGGGGCTCACCCTGACGGTGCCGCAGATTATCGCACCTCTGAAGGATATACGCATGGTGGTGCTCGCCCTGCTGGCAAACTTTGTCCTCGTCCCTGCCGTCGCCCTCCTGATCCTCGTCGCTTTTCCTCTCAGCGAGGGGCTCACTATCGGGCTGCTGATCGTCGCCCTCTCTGCAGGCGCCCCCTTCCTGCCCAAACTGGCACAGATCACCAGGGGAGACCCCGCCTTCTCGGTGGGGCTGATGGTGCTCCTCATGGTCGTGACGATCGGCTACCTCCCCCTCGTCCTCCCGCTCGCCCTCACCGGCGTCACGATCAGCGCCTGGGACATCGCCCGGTCGCTCATCTTCCTGATGCTCCTCCCTCTGGTCGTCGGCCTCGTTGTCCGGGCGCGCTACGAGGAGGTTGCAGAGAGCGTCGCGCCGGTCATGTCCCAGGCATCCGGCCTCGCCCTCGTCGTCCTTCTCGTCGCGTTCTTCGTGGGCTACTTCCCTGACCTCGTCGGCGTCGTCGGTTCGACCGCCATCCTCGCCTCGGTCCTCTTCCTCCTCGCGGCATTCGCCATCGGATATCTCCTCGGGGGGCGGGACGGTGCCACGAAGAGAGTGATGGGGCTCGGGACGGCCCAGCGCAACCTCGGAGCAGCGACCGCCGTCGCCGGCCTCAACTTCACCGACCCCGACGTCCTCGTCATGGTCCTCGTGGTGGGGCTGGTGGGGCTCGTGCTGCTGATGGTCATCGGCGGCGAACTGGGCCGGCGGGCAGGGGGCGGCGGCCTGCGGTGAAACGCACGCAAAATCCGCCATGAGAGTGGGGGGTCACGCTCCTCTCCTGCAGGAGAGGTCGCGCGATCCCGAGACAGACACCTCACCTTTATCTCTCGCAAGGGCACTGATCCGGGCGAAGGAGGGACGGGGTCTGGTGAGAACGGAGGGGACCGAGTGAGCGGATATGACGGCGGGGCGCCCCCCGCCTTCCATGTCATGGCGAAACCGACGGGCGCACGCTGCAACCTCGACTGTGCCTACTGCTTCTTTCTGAAGAAGGAAGGGCTGTACCCGGACAGCGACTTCAGGATGACCGACGAGGTGATGGAGCGGTTCGTCCGCCAGACCATCGAGGGCCACCGCGTGCCCCGCGTGACGATCGCCTGGCAGGGAGGGGAGCCGACCCTGATGGGCCTGGACTTCTTCCGGCGCTCCGTGGAGGTGCAGAAAAAGTATGCCGGCCCGGACACCCGTATCGAGAACACCTTCCAGACGAACGGAGTCCTCCTGGACGACGCGTGGTGCCGGTTCTTCCACGACAACGCGTTCCTCGTCGGCCTGAGCATGGACGGCCCCGGCGACCTCCACGACGTCTACCGGAGGGACAGGGGCGGCCGCGGCACCTTCGACCGCGTCCTCAGGGCCGCCCGTCTCCTCCAGAAGCACCATGTCGAGTTCAACATCCTCTGCACGGTCAACCGCACGAACGCCGACCATCCGCTGGAGGTGTACCGCTTCTTCCGCGACGAACTCCGCACGCCCTATCTCCAGTTCATCCCCATCGTGGAGCGGGAGAACGAGACCGGGTTCCAGGAGGGGACCACGGTCACCGACCGATCCGTCCGTCCCGACCAGTGGGGCCGGTTCCTGGTCGCGGTCTTCGACGAGTGGGTCAGGCGGGACGTGGGCCGGATGTTTGTCCTGAACTTCGACGGGGCGCTTGCAGGGTGGCTCGGCAGGGCCGGGACGGTCTGCATCTTCGGACCCACCTGCGGCCTCGGGGTGGCGCTCGAGCACAACGGGGACCTGTACTCCTGCGACCACTTCGTCGAACCCGATCACTATCTCGGCACCATCCTGACGACGCCGGTGGCCGATCTGGTGAACTCGGAGAAGCAGCGGCGGTTCGGTCTGGCCAAGCGCGATACCCTTCCCCGGTACTGCCGGGCGTGCGCGTTCCTCCCGGTCTGCAACGGGGAGTGCCCGAAGAACCGCTTCGTCGAGACGCCCGACGGCGAACCCGGCCTGAACTATCTCTGCGAAGGCTACCGGGCCTTCTTCTCCCACGCCGACCGCCCGATGCGGATGATGGCCGACCTCCTCCGACAGGGACGGCCTGCGGACGAGGTGATGCCGATTCTCGCCGCGGAGGAGAAGGTGGGCCGGAACAGTCCCTGCCCCTGCGGGAGCGGGATGAAGTACAAAAAGTGCTGCGGGCGGAGGATGCGGTAACGCCGGGCCGACGGGGAGGCGGGTTTGAGTGGCGGATCTGGAGTCTCTCACGGACATTGGCGCACATATCGGTGAAATACTCATCATTCTCCTTCTCACCGGTCTCGCCCTCGTCGCCGCCAGGATCCTGATGCGCCGCTGGCTCTGGCCGACGGTCCTGAAGGCCGGGGCACCGGACAGGAGAATTCTCTCCCTCGTCGAGCGTCTGGTCTACATCTTCCTCATCATTTTCGGACTCAGGCAGGTCGTCGGGGTCGTCGTGCCGGAGTCTCCCCTCCTCGACGACCTCTTCTTCATCATCTCCTGGGTCGTGGGGATCTACTTCGCCGTCTGCCTGATCAGCGCCGCTGCGGAGTGGTACCTGGCGAAGGTCGCGCCCCGCATCGAGGGTACGGCGCATGAAAAAATCGTCCCTGTCGTGAAGTCCATCGCCATAATCGTCGTTTTTGCCCTGGCGCTCATCATCCTCCTCGATCTTTTCGGGATCAGCAGTTCGGCTCTGACCGCCGCCGTCGCTTCGTTCGGCCTGGGGGCCCTGGTGATAGGGCTCGCCGCGGAGAACATCATCAACGACGTCCTCAGCGGGATCGTGATCAGCATCGACCGCCCCTTCTGGGTCGGCGACCGCATCGAGATCCGGGAACTGGAGACATGGGGGGATGTCGTGGAGGTCGGCTGGCGGTCCACCCGCATTCTCACGAGGGACAAGAGGATGGTCGCCGTCCCCAACTCGATCATCGGTTCGAATCTTGTGACGAACTACTCGGTCCCGAACAAGGTCTTCAGGGTCGAGACCGATGTGGTGATCGCATACGGGGCGGATATCGAATACGTGAGGGGCCTGATCCTGGAGGCGATGGAGGGGCAGGACTGGGTGATGAGGGACAGACCGGTCCAGGTGCTGCTGCTGGAGTTCCACGGGGATGGGGTGATGTTCAGGGCCCGGTGCTGGATCGAGGACTATGTGGATACCCGGATCTCGGTGGACAGGCTCAACACGGCCATCTACAGGAGGCTCTTTGCGGCCGGGGTTGTCGCGGGACCTTCCACCGACATCATCCTCCACAGGGCGCCGGAGGAGGGGGGGTGAGCATCGCTGTCGGCATCCTCGCCGGCCGTGCGAAGCAGGGTTTTCCGGGGCGGGACTCCGCATCATCGCCGGGTAGGACCCGCGATGCCCGAGGTCTCTGTCCACCTCTCCGGCGGTGCCGGACCACGCCGACGACGCCCTCTCCTGCCGGGCGTGCTCGATGGCCCTCGCCGAGCACGCCGCCTATCAGGTGGAGGAGAAGACCGAGGAGCCGCGGAGGGTGGGCCGCAGGGCGAAGGCGAGCTCCCTGACCTGGGTGTCGCGGTATGTGTAGGCCTCGGGGAGGTGGTCGAACTCGAAGAGGTCGGGGTCGCGGAAGAGGGTCCGGTCGGCCCTGAGGTGGGAGGGTGTCATGGAGGGATCCATGCCTCCTGGATCCATGCCTCCTGAAATATAAAAGGTCTAGGCGTGTGGGGGGTGGAAGTGAATGTGACCCTTCACCCCCACCCGAACATCTGCAGCACAATCGCCACCGCACCGCCTGGCCGGAACCGATCAGGGGGGCGCCCATCCGAACACTATAAATGAACGCATGCACCACCCGAAAACAGATATGCCCCCCTTCCCCCTGACCCCCGTCCGCATCTTCATCAGCAGCGTGCAGAGGGAGTTCTCCCGGGAGCGGGCGGCTCTCCGCGACTACCTGCGGGGCGACGCACTGATGCGGCGGTTCTTTGAGGTCTTCCTCTTCGAGGACGTCCCGGCCGCCGACCGCCGCACCGACGACATGTACCTCGACGAGGTCCGGCGCTGCGACATCTATGTCGGACTGTTCGGGAACGACTACGGTTCTGAAAACGCCGGAGGGCTCTCGCCGACCGAACGGGAGTTTGACCTCGCCACCGCCGAAGGGAAGTATCGGCTCATCTACGTCAGAGGCACGGACGACGACGCCCGTCACCCGAAGATGCGTGCGCTCATCGGCAGGGCGCAGGCGGGGCTGATCAGGAAGCGCTTCAACACACCATCCGAACTGGTTGCCGGGCTGTATGCGGCGCTTGTCGAGTACCTCGAGGAGAAGCAGCTCATCCGCTCCGGCCCCTTCGATGCGGCCCCATGCGCGAAGGCGACGCCCGAAGACTTGGACCCTGAACGCATGGCGTGGTTCATCCGCACGGCCAGAACGACCCGCCGGTTCCCTCTCGCTGGGGACGCTTCTCCCCATGATCTGCTGGAGCACCTGAACCTGCTCGACGACGGGCAGCTGACAAACGCGGCGGTCCTCCTCTTCGGGAAACAGCCGCAACGGTTCCTGATCTCCTCCGAGATCAAGTGCGCCCACTTCCACGGCACCGAGGTTGCCAAACCGATCCCGTCCTACCAGGTCTACAAAGGTACGGTCTTCGATCTCGTGGATGCGGCGGTAGACTTCGTCCTCAGCAAGATCGCCCTCTCGGTAGGCACCCGCGAGGCCGGTCCACAGGCGCCGGTGCGCTACGAGATCCCGAAGGAAGTGGTGGCGGAGGCGGTTGTAAACGCCGTCGCCCACCGCGACTACACCAGCAGCGGCAGCGTGCAGGTGATGCTCTTCTCCGACCGCCTGGAAGTCTGGAACCCGGGTACGCTCCCGCCGTCCCTGACGCTCGAAAAACTCCGGGAGGCCCATGGCTCGGTGCCGGGCAACCCGCTTCTCGCAGAGCCGATGTACCTGACCGGCTACATCGAGCGGATGGGCACAGGAACGCGGGACATGATCCGGCGCTGCACCGAGGCAGGTCTGCCGGAGCCGGAGTTCGCCGTCAGTGACGGGTTCCAGACGTTCATCCGGCGGCTCCAGGCTCCCGGTCTGGCGCCGCAGCCAGAGTCGCAGCCAGAGTCGCAGCCAGAGTCGCAGCCAGAGTCGCTGGAGACGAGAGTCCTCCTGCTCCTCGAAGGCGACCCGAAATCCAAAGCGGAACTCTCGCGGGGGCTCGGGCAGAAAGAGATCTCGGGTCAGCTCAATAAGGTCGTCCGCCAGCTCTTGGCGGACCGGATGATCGAGTACACCATCCCCGAAAAACCGAGCAGCCGGCACCAGAAGTACCGCCTCACCGGGCAAGGCCGGGCTGCGCTCGTGAAAGGCTCCGGAGGAGATACGCCATGAGCATCGTCGGCGAGCGTGAGCGTCTCCTCCTTCCGCGACGCCCTCACCTATCGCTACCCCGGCGACGGGAAGTACCCGCCGTCTGGCTCATCGACGGGGAGCATCCCCCAAAACAACGACTTCGCCATCGATGAAGACCGCGTCCCTCTCCTCCATCCTCCGCCGGGTGCGGCAGATTGACTTCACGTCCCTGTTCGTCTCGACGATCTTCTCCCGCAGGTTCTCGGTCATCGCCCTCTCCCGACCACAGAATGGCGGTTAAGGCAGATTAATATTACTTATGGTAATATTGGGATGTGCCTGTGACGGACCCAGGACCTCCAGGCAGGAGAAAAAGAAACATGGCAGACTTTACCCTGTCTACCACGAACAAGACGTCGGTGCGGAAACCGGGGAGACCGATTTCACCGCCGAAGACGTCCCCGGAACTCCCGAGTCCCACATCTCGGCGGCGGCCATGGAGGTGCTCAGGGCGGCGGCAGCACGGGAAAAAGCCCCCGACGACCTCCTCGGCCTCTCTGACATCGACCTCCTCACCTCCCTCGGCCTTGTCAGGTCGGGTCACATCACCAGGGCCGGGATCATCCTCGCCGGCAAAGAGCGCTCGATATGCCGGCACGTTCCCGGTTATGGGTGGACGCACCTGCGCATGATCGACGACACCGACTACTCGGACCGCATGGACGGGCGGGACGCGATGCTGATAGCCATCGACCGGGTCCTCGACCGGATCATGGCCGACAACCCCATCACGACCCTGAAGCAGGGGATGTTCCACTTCGAGCTCCGCCGGTACCCCGAGATCGTCCTCCGCGAGGCGTTGATGAACGCCTTTTACCACGCCGACTTTCGGATCGGCGGCCCTGTCCTCGTCCGCCAGTATCCTCATATGCTGGAGATCGGAAACCCGGGCGGGTTCATCGGCGGGGTATCGCCGGCGAATATCCTCCACCACCCGCCTGTTGCCAGAAACCCCCTCCTCGTCGAGGCGCTCATCAAACTGCGCCTGGTGAATAGGAGCAACCTCGGCGTTCCCCGGATGTACAAGGCGATGCTGGCCGAGGGGAAGGAGCCGCCGATCATCGACGAGCGGGGGGACGCGGTGACGGTGACCGTGAAGGCGGGGGACTACTCCCTGCCGGTCCGGATGTTTGTCGAGGAGGAGAGTGAGAAGGGGGAGGGGCTGACGGTCGATCATCTCCTCCTCCTCACCTATCTCCTCCATCACTCCGAGATCGACACGCACACGGCTGCGGTCCTGATCCAGCGGTCAGAGCGGGAGGCGCGGGACACCCTGCACGAGATGGAGACGCGGAGAGGCTATCTGGACCGCGGCGGAACCGGGCGGGGCACCTACTGGGTCCTTCGCTCCGACCTCCACCGGCGGCTGATGGTGGCGGGCCACCCTGACCGTGACCGGCGGACCGACTGGGAGGCGGCGAAGACGCGGGTGCTGAGCGTGCTCAGGCAGCGGGCCGAGCACGGCGAGGCCGGTCTGTCGAATGCAGAGATCAGGCAGATCACCCGTCTGGACCGGTATCAGGTGGTGCGGCTGATGCAGCAACTCCAGGAGGAAGATCCGCATATCAGCCTTGAGGGGAAGGGACGGGGAAGCAGGTACGCGTATCGCTGATGAAGTGAATGTGATCCAGAATGTGATTGTCACATTCCTGTCACATTTTTCTCAGGGAAATGTGAGCGAATTGTGAAGTCATCGTTTGATGGCATCGATGCGGTCGGGTCGTGACGCACCACAAGCCTCCTTCTGGATGTTCCCCTTCACTGGTGGAATGCAGTGTTTCAGCAACGAAAAAAGAAAAATGAAGTTCGGTGAAGGTTGGGGATTCAGACCATCATGACGAGGCTGCCATGAACCTCTTCTGAACCCGCCCCTCTACACCGCGACGCGGCGGTAATGCGTCGGTGTCGGTGACGAGTGCATGGTCTTCCATCAGGGAAACGGCAGACTTGCCGTCGGTTCTGGATATTTTCGCCACATTCGAGTGGCATAGATAATGATGATACAATATTTGTGATACGTATGGTTCGTGCGCCGTGAAAGTGAACGCTTGCCTTCAAGAGTGTGGATCGATATGACCACCGTGGGCTGGTGATCCAGGATCTTGTTCTGTCGTCTCCGACCACCCACAGCTTCGTCGCCCTGCTCTTCACCGGCTGCTCAATGGAACCTCGTTCCGCACCGTGCCGCCGGCACCGTGCTCCACTCGAAGGAAAATTTCTCAAAAGGAAACCTCACGAAGCGGACTGTACTAACTAGGCTCATCTATGTGACAAGCACAGAAAAAAATTGAATTTTTAATTGCCTTTCCAATTAAAGGTCTCTTGTTTTTTTTCTTTTTTCTGCCTCTTCGACCGTATCCCCAAGGCGAGGATCTCGTGGACTATCCCATGTCACTTCATTCGGTTTATTTTTTTTCTCACTTTCTTTTGACATTTTTAGCTCCTTTATATGTTAGTTGCCTGGTTTTCTCTCTATCTTGGACTCTACCTTATCTCGGTTCTTGCGTCCTATTTTTTCTCTGTCCGTCTCTAAAGGATTTCTCAATTTTATCGCTTAACTCAGGATCCCTTGGAGAATTCCAACTAACAGCGTTTGGCCTTTGTTTTGGCTTTTCATTTTCGCTCATCATTCACCTACAAAAATAAAATGCCGATTCCAAATATAAAGTATGCGATTATGCCCAGGCCAAGAGCATATAAACCATGTTTTGTGTCTTTTGCCTTCTTGTCGTTAACGCCCTTGTATATTGAAACTGCATTATTTAACTCCTTTGTGACTTGAATCAGCACATCTTTGAAAGAAACTTCATCTCCTGTATAATTACTCAGAAGAACTCCGGGATCCGGCACCGCTCTCACTGTTTTTATAGAATATGCCTTTAGACTCAAACCGATTGATGTTACCAAGGACAAGAGTGATGCGAGAAGTATCATTCTGGTAATTATATAGTATCCGGAACCATATGGAATTTGTTCGACAATATTATTTAAAAAACCTGCCTCTAAACTTAATATAATCCCCCCAATAGCAATTATTTGACTCGCTTTTCCATCAAGGCGATTTAATCTGTCTGATTCTTCATCATACCTCTTTGAAACCAGTTCATAAATATATCTGTCTTTCTCATCGGTTTGAAATTTCTCGCTCTCATCATTGTCCCTGTTTGACTCATTCGTGGTATGAAACATGCGAGTTTTTTGGCTCATTTTGACTCCCGGCACAGAGTATGATTGTATGATTACTTTTTTTGGAATTGAGATTTTATTATTGTTCCCTTTTTGAATTAGATCTATTCTCGTGGGCAGACTCTGTGTTTCTCTTCATACTGTACTCTACTTGGGGCGTACGTATAGGCATCATACATAGACAGGGTCAGAAAATCTGATAAAGGTGGGCTGTGCGTGATCTGAAAGTGTGGGGAGAGTTTGCTGAAGGCTCGCCGTGTTTGCTTGCCCTGCTCGTGGCACACCACGGACCGCCCCCAGATCTTTTTCTGTCTCTCGTTACGGCCGGGCCAGTTTCTTCAATCCCCAGCACGGTGCGGAGTGAAGTTTTCAACAGTCGGCATGGACCGCACCAGAGTGCGGACCATGGCGTACGAAAGGAAGCCCGAGGTGCGTCGCGAGCAAGGCGAGGGAGCACGGCGGGCCGTCTCCGTTTGAAATTAATAATGTAACAAATCGCAAAAAGGAAGAATGCGAGGGATGGGATTCGAACCCATGGACACCTTCGTGACCGGATCTTAAGTCCGGCGCCGTTGGCCGACTTGGCTACCCTCGCTCTCCTACTACATGGACAGCGGACGACAAAAAGGTGATGGCGGCGGAGGTGCGGCGGCAACAGACCGTGAGCGGCCGGAACTTTTCCGGAACTCCCCCTCACCCGGCCCGCATACTTTTATCATGCCCCTCGACCTATCGACGGCCGGGGGAGTCATATGGCAGATGGGGAAAACGGGAATTTCTGGCTCGGCGTCGTCGTCGGGTGGGTGATCATGGTGATCGTCGACCTCTTCGTCCCGGTGCTCGGGCCTCTCGCGGGCGGGTTTGCCGCGGGGTACATCGCACGGGGGGGTGCGTGGAACGGCGGCAAGGCCGGGGCGCTTGCCGGCATCCTGGGGGCGGTCATCATCGCCATCCTCGTCCTGATCGGTGCGACCGCCCTCATGGGGGGCGTCGGCTTCCTTGCGGGGTTCTTCGTCGGGGGGCTGCTCGTCGTCGGCGTCTTCCTGTACCTCGGCATCCTCGCCTTTATCGGGGGGGCCATCGCCGGGGCGATGCGGGCCTGATCAGGTGTAATCCTTTTTTTCGCCCAGTTTTTCGAGCGCCTTCTCGACCGGCGTCTCCGGGCCGTGGAACGTCCGCCCCGTGATGGCGGTGAGGACGACATTCTCCGCAGGGTCGGACACCCGCTCGCTCCACGAGGCGTCGCCCTGCCAGACGCACTCGAACTCGTCCCTCTCCCGCGCCTCCTGCAGGGGTCCGACCGCACGCGTGTCCCCGATCTCGCCGAGGGCCCAGGCCGCGACCCAGACATAGTCGGAGCAGGCGCTTGAAAGGCCCCGGATGAGAGGTTCGACAGCCCGCGGGTCTTTCAGTTTCCCGAGGGCCCAGGCGGCGGCCATGTTCAGGGTGAATACCCCTTCTCCCACGACCATGGGGCCGGCGAAGTCCAGGGAGGCGATGAGAGGGTCGACGGCGCGGCTGTCGCCGAGATGGCCGAGGGCCCACGCGGCCTTCCACCGCACGGCGATATCGTCGTCGGCGAGTTTCTCTATCAACGATGCGACAGGGTCGTCGCCAAGGTCGGTGAACTCCTCTCTCCAGTCCCAGTATTCGGACGCTCGGATCGTGCTGCCCATATGCGTGGGAGTATGGGCCATATCATATATCTTTTCCTGGAGGGGACGGACCGGCGCAGATAAACCAAAGGATAATGGTGGTTCAGAGAGAGGGAAGATATCGATCTCCGGAGAGTGAGACAGTTTCGTGCAGAGAGGGAGATGTCCGGCCGTACTGGTCCATGGGTGGAGGAGCCATCCCGGCGTCTGGAAACGCCTGATACCGCAGCTCGAAGAGGCGGCGATACCGTACCGGGTCTTCGACCACAGCGAGATGGGCGACGCCGCACCCGGCGAGATCGCCGCCGCGTTCAGGGACTACCTTGCCCTGGCGCGGGATGAGACCGGTTATGCCGGACCTGTGGATATGGTCTGCCACTCCATGGGGACCTGCATCGCCCGGTACCTCCTGGAGGTGATCGACGGCGGGCGGCGGGAGGAGCGGGTCAGGCAGTTGATCGGCCTCGGCCCGCCGAACAACGGGTCTTCCATGGCCGAGCTCTTCAACGACCCCGACTACGGCCCGGAGGTCATCGACCGCCTCGCGGGTGTCTTCGTGCCCCGCGACTACGACCCCGCGGACGACGTCATCGTGCAGGAGTTCCGCCCCGGCAGCAGGACCATTACCGCGCTGCAGGGCGCGAGGGCCCGCGACGACATCGCCTATCGGCTGGTCCTTGCCGCAAACCTCACGGCCACGCCTGCGTTCTTCCCCTGCTTCCAGGGAAAGACCTGGACCTTCGGCCCTGACGGGGAGTGGCGGACGACCTATGCCGGCGACGGCATCGTGCCGCACACCGATTCGTACCTGCCGGGTGTTGGCCTGGACATCCTCCCTGCCGACCCCTCCGGCCTGGCGCAGAGGCCAGAGCAGTACTGCCACATCGGCCTGCCCCGGAACCCGGAGGTGATGGCAAGGGTGATAGAGTACCTCAAGGACCCGGCGACGCGGCCGCAGGGTGTGTGTCCGGGGAGGGAGGAGGGCCTGGAATGATCCCGGCTTTCCTGAAGATCCGCAAAAAATGACCCCCCGCCAGATGCCATTCCTGCCGGAAACGGTGCATGCGGCAAAGATAGAGGATGAAATTAAAAAAAAATCAACAGGCACATTAAGTGCGGTGGCATTCTTTCATCAGAGTTGATCCATGCCGTCGGTCAAAAGATGCCCCTCCTGTGATATTTATTTTGACGAAAGCCTGCCTGCATGCCCGTTCTGCGGGGCCCCAAATGACTCCTGGCCGGAAGGGGCGGCTTCATCACACCAATCCCCGCCGCCATCACGCAATGCCGCGATCACATCACCTGACGTGAATAAAATCCGCAACCCCTGGGTCGCCGCCATCTGCAGTCTCTTATGGATCGGGTGGGGGCAGTGGTATAATGGGAGGACGAATGACGGCCTCTTCTATCTCGGAGCATATATGGTCTCGGCGCTCCTCGCCACCTTCCTCGTCGTGCCTCTATTTCTCATCTCATTCTGGGCATCGGTGTTGCTGATACTACTCTTCATCCTGGTGGTGCTCGGGATCCTTGGACATTCTATATACGATGCTTACAGGACGGCGGACAGGATCAACCGCGGCGAAGCGGCATTCACCAGAAAAAGCAGGTTGTTCTGGGTGCCTGCCTCGGTGTATGTTCTTGTCATAGCCATGATGGCGGCGATCCTGCTCATCGGACCAGTGCCACCGGCAGAAGGGCACGCCGACGCCATCCCGGAGACACCTGTGCCCACAACGGCGACCACTCCTGCCGCGCCCGACACCCAGAGAACAGAGTTCTTCGACCTCTTCCTGACAGAAGACGATCTCCCCGCAGATTATGCCCCGCCCAGATACAAGTTGATACCTGAGTCTGAACTCTCTCCGACCATGAGAGAATTCGGGGCCGATGTTGGATTTGTGGAATTTTTTTCAGAAGACCCGGCACCAAAGCCGGGGGACCTTGTCATCTCGCAGAAGCTCATCACCTTCCCCGAAGGAAATGCCACGAAGATGGTCGACTCCGACTATGAAACCTACTCCATCGGACGAAACGAAGTGCTCGACCCGCCCGCCATCGGGGAGAACTCCGCGGCATTCAAACTGATCGGACGGGACCGGAATGCGACCGAGGACCACATTCACTACGTGATCACCTTCTCGCAATACGATATCTATGAGATGTTCGTGACCGTCGGGCCTGATCCCGATTATGAACTGCTTGAAGACCTCGCCGTGAAGGCCGCGGCAAAGATCCCGTAATGGACCGAATCTGAAATAAAAAAGATCGGAGGAGAAATGATCTGGCTGATTAATTATCTCCGGACATCTCTATCCCGAGGTGCCGGTACAGCGCCTCGGGCCCCGGTTCTCTCCCCAGGAAATTCTCAAGGAGCACCATGCCGTCCTCCATATTACCCCTCGACAGGACCTCGTCCCTGAATGCCATGCCGAGAGTCTGGTTGGTCATGCCGTCCTCCTTGAACTCGTCGACGATATCGAGGGCATAGACCTTCGACCAGAGATACCCGTAATACCCGGCATCGTATCCGCCCATGAGGTGCTCAAACGATGCAGGCTGATGGGTGCCGGCAGGAGGCCGCGTGCCGGTCACGTCCTCGCACGTCTGATACCAGACCTCGGTCACGTTGACCGGTCCTGTCGCGGTATGGAACCGCATGTCCTCCAGGGAGTTGGCGAGAGGGTTACGGGTGTAGAAAATCCCTGTGCCGACGTTTCGCGCCCCAATGACGCGGTCGCGAAGTTCGGGCGGAATCTTTCTGGACGCATTGGTATAATGGCCCGATACCGACTCCAGGATCTCGGGATCCCATGCCCACTCTTCAAGAGCCTGGGATGGAGTCTCGACGAAATCGAGCGCCACGCTGAACCCCGACAGGGAGCCATAGGGTGCGGTCGTCAGGAGATAGTGCATCGCATGCCCGGTCTCGTGGAAGAGCGTCTCTATCTCGTACATTGAGAGAAGAGACGGCCTCTCACCCTCGGGCCTGTGGAAATTCCCCAGGATCGCAACGACCGGCGTCGCGTACGTGCCGTCCTTCAGCCTCCCGCCGATCAGCGGGGCCGCACAGAAATGCCCGTACTTCCCGTCACGCGGATAGAGGTCGAGGTACAGGTAGCCGATCGTCTCGTTGTCTGCCCGGTCCTTCACCGCATACAGCCTGACGTCGGGAGACCAGACCGGGGCGCCCTCGACTTCGGAGAACTCGATGTCGAAGAGGGTTCCGTAGGTCTCGAAGAGGCCCTGAAGGACGGTGTCGAGAGGGAAGTATTCCCTGACCTCCTCCTCGTCATAGGCATACTCCTGCTTCTTCTGTACCTCCAGGAGGTACTTGGCATCCCAGGGGTCGACGGCCGTTGCCGCCGGGTCCAGACTCTTTTTCACGGCGAGGAGGTCTGCCATCTCGTCGTCGTACGTCTCCTTCAGGGGATCCTGGAGGGAGGTGAGGAAGGCCATCACATTGCTCGTGTTCCCGGCCATCCTGCCGTCGATCTGGTAGTCTGCCCATGTGGCGTACCCCAGTTCCCGTGCAATTTTCTGGCGCAGGACGATCGCTTCTTCGAGCAGGGCGGTGTTCGCCTCCGCCTGCCGGTTGCTGGACGCCTCGTGCATCCTCTTGCGTGTGTCGGCATTGTCGGCATAGGCTATCACCGCGATATAGTCGGGATACTTCATGGTGACGATATATGTCCCCTGCGGCGTCTGCGAGAACGCCGCCATCGCCGCCGGCGGTATTCCGGCGAGTTCGTCGGCAGTGCATTCGATTGTGGTGGTGTCGTTGTTCAGGTTGGCCGCGTACCGGGTCTCAAGGCCGCTCAACTCCGTCCTCATCTCCCTGACCTTTGCGAGGCGGTCTTCCGGGAGGTTCAGGCCGTTCTTCTCGAAGTCCCTGATGGTCACGTTGTAGAGACGTGCCTCCTCGGGGGTGCGCGGCGTCTGGTCACGGAGGGCGTCATAGAGGTCGCGCCGGGTGGAGACGGCGGTCATGAAGGCGGATACGGACTCCTCGCAGGCCATGCCCTCAGCAGCGATCGCGGCATCAGGATACACGTATCCCATCAGCGTAAGGGGCAGGACGGCATCGGAATAGTCTGCCATGACCCGGTCGAAGGCAAGGACCGTGGTGTCGAAGGTGCGCCTGTCCGGGGGGATCTCGACGATGGCGTTGAGAGAGGCGTTTGCAGTCTCCTCTGCGGCTTCGCTCAGCCGGGTAATTTCGCCTGGCGAGTAGTGTGTCTGGATGGGACTCGTCTCTCCCGGCACGGATACAGGGCCATCCTGCCGTGTGTCCTGGAGACATCCCGCGGTCATGAGAACGATGGCAATCAGGAGAACAACCCATAAACGGATGGGGCGAATGCTGGTATGCATGGGGGATCAGTGATCGTTAGGTCTCTCTGAAGGGAGATAAAGGCGTGCGAGATGTTTCCGGCTCAATCCTCACCTCTGAGGCGGGAGCCCCGCAGAAAAAAAGGGATCAGATCCTCTCCAGGATCTGGTCGATAGAGACGTTTTTGGGGAACCACACGCTCTCGCCGGTGTAGTTCAGGTCCGGCGTGGCGCGGAGGCGCTCGAGGTCGTAGACCCTCGGGCCGTACTGGTAGTCAGCCTCCTGATACCACCATGCCGGATATCCGGGTTCGTCGACGTCCTCCGTCGCCGGGTCGGTGATGAGGCCGTTCGAGTACTTCACGACGAGCATCGCCGAGAGGTCCTGCCACTCCTCGATGATCTCGTCGCCCCTCTGCACGGTGACATTGGTCAGGAGGCGGCGGGCGCCGGCCTCGTCGCCGGCGGCGATCATCCCTGCCGCCTCTGTGTCGGTCTCTCCAACGAGCCTCATCGACTCGGCTTCGAGTCTGGCCTGTTCTGCCCGGATGTCCTCGATCATCGCGTCATAGCGGAGCATCGCCCAGTTGGTCACGAAATCGAATGTCCAGTAGGCGGCGTCGGGGTCGTACTCCGTCCGCGTCCCGGTCGTGTAGGACGTCGAGACGTCCTCGGAACCGGCGTAGATCGGGGCGTACACCGTCTCGTAGGCCACGGCAGGGCCGAACCAGAGGACGCCGCCGACAGGGTCGGGGAGGCCGGACCGCGCCTCCGCGACATAACTGTAACTGCAGAAGACCGCCGAGACAGGCCGCGGGTTCGCGCCCGGCCGCACCTCGATGGAGGTGTCGTTCTGGAAATTGGTGTGGGCGTCGGCGGGGCCGAGGTACCTGTACGGGTTCCCGAAGGGCCCGGCGGCGACGCCGGCCGTGAGGTCGAAGTCCGTGCCCTCATAGTGGTCGCGGAAGAGGGAGAGGGCGGTCGTGCGGTTGACGGGCGTGTCGGGCACGACCGTGAAGGGCAGGGCCGTCGTGTACGAGTCCTCGACATAGGGGCTCAGCTTCAGGGAGGGCGCAAGCCGGTTCTGGACGCTCCAGACCCTCATCAGGGAGTAGTAGGGGTGGGAGTATTCGCCGTAACTCGTCGCCTCCAGCCAGTCGAAGGCGCCCTCAGAGGGAGACCAGAGGCCGTACTTCTCGGCGACCGAGAAGAGGTCGGGGGTGTACAGCATGTCCGGGTCGCCCGCCGTGACATTCCTGACCCTGAACTCGTTCCCGGCCACGAAGACCTCGCCGTCCGGGATCTTCTCCGCGACCCAGAGGCCGCCTGTGCCTGCCGGACTGGAGCACATCTCGATGACCCACGCCTCCGTCCGGTCGGCGAAGATGAGGGTCTCCCCTGTCCCGTAATAGCCGTAGGCGTCGATGAGGCTGCCGACGAGTTCGACCGCGTCCCGTGCGGTCGTGCAGCGTTCAAGCGCCACGTTCGAGAGTTCGGACGAGTAGAAGATCCTCTTCCCCTCCTCGGCGTTGAGTTCGACCTTCGCATAGTCGGTGCACTCGGCGCTGAGGAGCTGGTGCTCGTTCATCATGGCGTAGGAGGCGGTGTAATACGCGTAGGTGTGCGGCACCTGCTCGATGGAGTCGAGGACCAGGCGCGAGGTGTTCCCCGCCTTCTTGCCGGCGGCGTCGGAACCGCTGTTCGGGTCGAAGTAGACCGGCCGCGTCTCTCCCGGCGCATGGTCGGCCGCCGGGACATAGGTCAGGGTGATGTCGTCGATATTTCTCCAGTCAGGCCCGACGCCGTCGTTGGTGTGGCCGAGATACATGGTGCCGTCCCCGGAGGCGCCCGGCGTGACCGCGAAGATGGTGCACGCCGAGACAGGCGCACATGCAAGAAGGACCAGCAGGACCAGAAAGATTCCTGTACGTTTCATACGGAGAAGTGGGGATAGAGGAAATAAAAGAATCGGTAGTGTGGCGTCCGCCCCTCCGGATCGCCGCGGACCGGATCGGAGACGCTCTCCTGCCTTTTTTCCCCACATGTCATTTCTCCGGGCGCGATGAGGCGTCGATTTCTTGTCCTCCTCTGTCGATAGGTGATCCATGGAATCTCATGCATGGGCGATCGCTCTTGTGCTGGTGGCGGCCTCCCTTCTCTGTGCGGGATGCACGGCCCCGGCGGAGAGCGGCGCCTCTGACGACGCCGCCCGCCTGGAGATGCTCTCCCTCCTCGGCGGGATGCAGGGGGCGGTCACCGGAAACCTGACGGCAATCGACAGGGCGGCGGCGGAGACGGCCGCGGGCCTCGGGAGCACCGGGCTTTCTGGGCCGCAGGCGGAGGCGCTCCTCGACGGTGCGCTGGCGGCCGATCCGTCCGTCTCCACGGCGATCGTGGTGGCGCGCAACGGCACGGTCACCGCCGCCCGGCCCGCGGGCACAGGACTTGTCGGGAGCAACCTGGGGGAGCAGGCGGTCGTGCGGGAGGTGTTCGACCGGAAGGCGCCGGTGATGTCAGACCTCTTCCCCCTCGCGCAGGGCGGGTACGCGGCGACGATCGAGTGCCCGGTCTTCTCGCCGGACGAAGAGATGATCGGCATGGTGAGCGTCGCCTTCCTGCCCGACCGTCTCGTCGGCGGGCACGCGGAGGCCGCCGTCAAAGGGACGCCCTATGCCGTGATGACCGCCCAGTCGGACGGCCGTGTGCTCTACGACGCGGACCCCGAAGAGATCGGGAAGGAGACCCTCAACGAATCCCTGTATGCGGACTTCCCGGAGGTCCTCGAGACCGCACGATCTTTATCCGGGAACTGGTCGGG
The DNA here is from genome assembly GCF_002498315.1 of Methanofollis sp. UBA420. Lineage (NCBI taxonomy): Archaea > Methanobacteriati > Methanobacteriota > Methanomicrobia > Methanomicrobiales > Methanomicrobiaceae > Methanofollis > Methanofollis sp. UBA420. The sequence continues at coordinate 353,990 of NZ_DAGX01000002.1, read as the reverse complement.
GCATGCGGCCTACTCCTTCTATGACACCGGGTTTGGAGGGGTCGTCAGGAAGGAGGCGTACTGGACGACTGTCGGCCTGCACGGTGCGGAGTGGCGCCTGGTCGTCATCCGCCCCATCGTCTGAGGGCGGGCCCGGATCACTTTTTTTCACGACTCTCTCAGGAAAGGCCTGTGTGGCCGTTCACGAAAAAAGAATGGAGGCCTGTCACTCCAGCATCTCGGTCTTTTCCGGCGTCCAGGCCGGGTCGACGAAGCTCAGCATCGTGGCGTTCGACGCCGCGACATTCCGGTACCCCTTCACCTGGTCGGGCGGGACGTACGCGGCACTCCCGGCAGGGACACGTACCGCTCGGCCATCGGGCGTGAAGACCTCGACCTCGCCGCTGATAACAAAGATCACCTCGGACGATCCGTTGAGCCGGTTGTAGCCGATCGCCCCGCCGGGCAGGAGTTCGGCATAGGCGACGCTGTAGTCGATGGGGAGGTTCCTCTCGGGCATCAGCACCGGGTTCGCCAGGGTGTAGATCATCATGTCGGAGCCCATGTCCCACTCGATCCCGGCCCTGGGGTCGGGGATGACGACAGGCACGCCGTCTGTCGTCCCCGCAAGGGCCGTCAGGTCGTCTCCCAAGACCTCGATCGCCGCGGTGAAGGGCGGCTGGACCGCGTTGACGTAGCGGAGGTCGGTCGTCCCGACAGAGGCGATCGACTGGAGCACGCCTGCGGGCAGGAGGACAGTCTCGCCTTCGCGGGCGGTCACGGTGCGGTTGTCGCACCTGATCTCGGCCTCGCCGCCGATCAGATAGACGAACTCGGTGCTCCCGATCAGCCTGTGCGGGGGCGTCGCGTTGCCCGGCGGGATGGTGACCACGCCCATGCTGTAGTTCGCCGGGATATCGGGGGTCTCGTTGCCGATGATCCCGACGTAGGTGCCCTGGCCGTCGAAGAGGGCGAAACCCGCCGGCGGCGTGATCAGACGGACGGTCTCCTCCTGCTGGGGGGGCGCCGAGAGGCAGCCGGCAGAGAGGAGGATGCAGATGAACAGAAGAGAAGCAATCCTGTGCATGAGAAGAGAATCGACCTGGAAAAATAAATGCGATTCTCCCGGGCAATACCCATAAGTAGCGTGCGGTGGTGGAGGGGAGAGGTGAAGATGAACACGGCACTCATCGTACTCCTCGCGGCGACGGTCGTCCTGGTCGGTCTGGCCGCGGTCTTTCTGGGCCAGGAGAAGGGCGCCGCCGGGGAGAGCGAGAACGGGACGGTGAAACTCCCGCAGCCGCAGACTGCGGGGAGGGTCTCGGTGGAGGAGGCGCTCGCAGGGCGGCGGTCGGTCCGCGACTACGGCGCCGCCTCCCTCACCCTCGCCGACCTCGGGCAACTCCTCTGGGCGGCACAGGGCGTGACGGACGTCCGCGGCTACAGGACGGCACCGTCGGCAGGGGCTCTCTACCCGCTGGAGGTCACGGTCGCGGCCGGCACTGTCGCCGACCTCCCGGCAGGGGTCTACCGGTACGTCCCGTCCGGCCACCTCCTCCGCCGCCTCGCCGACGGCGACGCACGGTCGGCCCTCGCCCGCGTCGCCCTGAACCAGTCGGCCATCGAGGACGCGGCGGCGGTCATCGCGATATCGGGCGTGTACGAGCGGACGACAGGAAAATACGGGGAGAGGGGCGTCAGGTACGTGTACATGGAGGCCGGCCACGCCTCCCAGAACATCTACCTCCAGGCCGTCCCCCTGGGGATAGGGACGGTCTCGATCGGGGCCTTCGACGACGGAGGGGTCAGAAGAGTGTTGAGGATGGAGGAGGACGAGCGCCCCATCTACCTGATGCCTGTCGGGAGGGTGTGATCCCACCGGATGAACCTCCGGGAGAGGAGGCATTTCAGCAGGGAGATGATGGATGCGAAGAGCGCACGCGTCTTTCCTCGGTGTCGGTCTGCAGTGCCGTCAGATAGGCCTGTGCTCCATGCCGGGCCAGAGAGTGCGCTCACGCCCCTGCACCCCGAACGGCCCTGCCCTGCAAAGCCGTTCCGTGCAGAGAAACGGATACTGTTGCTCCAAAGTATTACGGATATCCGTAACATTTATGGCCGGCACGGACAGACAGTGTACCATGGGTATGCCCGCAACCGCACGCATCCGCCTCTCGCTGGGAATGGTGCAGATCGCCATGAATATGCTCTGGGAAGTCGACCGGGGACGAAAAAGCCCCCTTTCCCCTGCTGCCACGGAGATCCTCTACACCGCCTATTTCTCTCGTATCTGTATGGGCGATGTTGCCGGCATGCTCGGCGTCTCCCGGAGCACCGCCACCGATCACATCAATCATCTCGAAAAGGAGGGATATGTTCGGAGGGTCCGGGACCCGGACGACCGGCGGACGTATCGTATCGTCCCCACCAGAAAGGGAGAGGAGTGGATTCTTGCGATCGAAGAACGGCTCTTCGCGTACCTTGAAGAAGGGATGGCGCGGTTGACGGAAGACGAGCAGCAGAATTTCGCCATGTTGTGCGCGAAATTCACCGGCGTTTATGATGATACGTCGTTCATGAGCGTGCTTCAGGACCTGAAAAGATCGCGGGACCGCCTGCACGTGTCGATGACGGTCGTGAGAGAGGGGAGACTCCTGAGGCTTGAGGAAGTGGCTGACGCACGGTATCGTGCGAAGGAAAAAAATCAGGAGAAACTGATGTTTGAGCAGAGAGAACCAGAAACGTGCGACGGCATCCAGGATGAGATGACCGTTGCATTCTATGAACAGATGCAGAAGGGGCTGAGGGATGAGGGGCACCTGCCCGTCGAGGATCTTCTTGAATCGGGGATCAGATCGGGTGTGGCCCTTGAGATCGGCCCCGGACCTGGCTACTTCGGGCTCGAGTGGCTGAAGGCGACCGAAAAGACGCGACTGGTCGGTCTTGAGATCAGCCCGGCGATGATCGCCTCTGCTGAAAAGAACACCGCCAGTTATGGCCTTACCTCCCGGGTCAGATATCAGGAAGGCAACGCCCTCGCGATGCCGTTTGAAGACGGCGTCTTTGATGCGGTCTTCTCGAACGGATCCCTCCACGAATGGGAATCGCCGGGAGTGGTTTTCGACGAGATCGCGCGGGTCCTGAAGACCGGAGGGCGGTTCTGCATCACCGATCTCCGGCGCGATTTCTCCCCTGAAATCTACCGGCAGATGTACGAGTCCTGCGAACCCCCGGAGATCAGGCCGGGGTTTGAGACCTCGGTCAGGGCGGCGTATACCCGGGAGGAGATCATGAACGTGCTCAAGCGTTCGCAGCTTGGAGGCTGGCAGGTGATCGCCCATCCCTACGGGCTGGTGATCTACGGGAAAAAAGAGTGACGAGTGCTTTCGGAAAAAATTCTTTTTTTGATCCGCCGGGTGATCCGACGAAAACCGGCCTCTTCATCGCCCCGTCGTCGAATAGCCCCTCATGCGTGATCCCCCTCCAGGGCGCGGGCGAGGCGGGAGCGTTCGAGGGCCATGCCGAGCTGGAGGCCGATGGACGAGATGTTCTCCAGGCTCGTCGCCATGTAGTGCTTCTCGTCCCCGCTCCCCATGTTCAGGAGGCCCACGACCTCGTCCCCGATCCTGATGGGCATGATGAGGACCGTCGCCACGCCGCTCGCCTTCACGTCAGGGGGGAGGCCGGCATAGTCGGGCGTCCCCCGCGTGATATAGACGACCCTCCTCTCCCTGAAGGCCAGGTCGAAGAGGCGGTCGAAGCTGCCGGAGAGGCACATCAGCCTGAGGCTCTCGGGCATGTTCCTCTGCACCCGCGGGACCATCTCGTCGGCCTCGTCCCTGAGGTACACGCAGCCCATCTCGAATCCGAGCGACTCCATCGCCGCGTCGATGGACTTCGCCAGCATCGACCCCTCGTCCCGCGTGTCGTTCAGGATGGCTGAGATCCTGTTCATGGCGAGGAGGGTGTTGACATATTCGGACCTCTCTCTGTCCAGCCTCTGCATCTTCAGGGCGCTTGCGATCTCGTCGGCGACCATCTCGACGTTCTCGACGTCGGTGGCGGTCGCGGGGGCGTCGAGGAGGAGGAGGACCGCACCTGTCGCCCTCTCCTCCTCGAGGATGGGGACGGCGACGGCGCTCTCCGCCGACGTGCTGCCGGTGGCGGCGGCGAGGAGGCGGACGACCTCGTCGTCCTTCCCCGCGGCGACCGTGCCGAGCGCCGTCATGGCGCGGGCGAGGAAGGGGGCGAGTCCGTCGCGGGCGCTCCCGGTGAGCGTGAAGGTGGCGTACGCCATCCGCATGTCGGCCATGAAGACCGCGCCGTGGAGGTAGGGGAGGAGTTTCTCCCTGACGCCCGTCATCGCCTCCGCAAGGAGGCGCTCCTCGTCGGGCGCGCTCCCCGCGGCCCTGATGATGGAGAGGAGGGCCTCCAGGTGCCGCCGCGTCCGCCGCCTGCTGGAGAGGTCTTCGCCTACGACGGCCGTGCCGCCCGCCGGTTCGTCAGGGCCGGGCGGGAAGAGGGTGACCTCGTAGGGCCGGAAGATCCCTGCCTTCTCCATCAGGTCGAGCTCCAGGGAGGCCGGCGTGCCGGCCCTCGCCCTCTCCATCGCCCCTTCGAGCCTCACGGCCTGGGCCGGGCGCACCAGGTCCCTGAGGCTGACCGCACCGGGGAAGAGGGAGGCGAAGAGGCGGTTCCTGCCGACGATGACGAGGTCGTCCGTCACCGTCAGCACGACCGTCTCCGGGCGGTCCAGGGCCTCGACGACCTCGGCCTCCCGCAGCCTGAGGTCGTGGAGTTCGAAGGCGAGGGACGCGAGTGTTCGGGAGTCGCCGGAGGGGGCTTCGGCGACGGCGGCCTCCCTCCTCTCCTCGACAGCTGCCGCACCTTTCAGCATCCAGAGTTTGCTCCGGCCGACGAGGCGGTAGCCGATGGTCCCCCTGGCATGGAGCATCCCCAGGTACTTCAGGACCGTCGCCCTGCTCTTGCTGATCCCCACCGAGATCTTGTCGAGCATGCACTCCTCGGGGGCGTGGGACTGGAGGTAGGCGAGGATGAGGTGTTCGGTATCTGAGAGGTCGTCTGGCTCTGTCATCGTCATCTATACTATATGGTCTAATCCCTCCGCCAAGATAAACATATCTCCCCTGGGGGGAGGGCGGCGATCTGCCCCCGGAGAAAAGTATATATGAACATTATACTATACAGTATAGTTAGACCACGAAGTCTAATACCTGCCCCGGCCCCCCGGGGTGCGGAGGAAGAACCATGTCATACGAAGCAGTCGTGAAAGACCTGACAGCGCTCCTGGGACTCAAGGGGAGCCCTGTCGCCGTGAAGCTTGCAAAGACTCCCGCAGACGTGCCGGCAGGCTGCGAGAAGATCGCAGAGAAGAGCAGGCACTGCCAGTTCGTGCAGGACGCCCGGCTGAAGGGCATGACGGGCTACGCCACCCGCGACGAGCACATGTGCAAGGGCGGCGCCGGCGTCATGGGCATCGAGCCCCTCCCCGAGGCCGTGGCCAAGGGCAGCACCTACCACAAACTCGGCAACTTCAGGACCGCCGAGGGAGCCCTGGAAACGGTCTCGGCCATCCCGAAGAACGAGGAGACCTACTATGCCTCTATCTACGCACCCCTGGAGGCCGCGGACTTCGAGCCCGACGTCGTCGTCGTCGTCGCCACCCCCAGGCAGGCCCTCCGCCTCACCCAGGCGTACCTCCACGCCGCGGGCGGCAGGTTCTCCAGCGACTACTCCGGCATCCAGTCCCTCTGCGCCGACGCCGTCGTCGCCGTCATGCAGCGCGGCGTCCCCAACATGACCCTCGGCTGCAACGGGTCCAGGAAGAACTCGGGGATCGCGGAGGACGAGGTCATCATGGGCATCCCGCCGAAGGACCTCGCCCCGATCGTCGAGGCGCTGAAGATCTTCGCGGAGAAGTGGGGATAAAAAAATGGTGAAGACCATCAGGGCCACCGGCATCAAGGCCCCGAACGCCTCATTCCTTGCCGCGAACGTCATCACGCACCTTGATTCGCCGGGGGAGGAGGTCCGCTTCGTCCTCAGCCCGGGCGCAGAGGCCGGGATGGACGCCGTGGCCAGGAAGCACGGCTACGCACTGGAGACGACCCGGTCCGAGAAGACCGTCGAAGCACGCATGATACCCTCGGGAAAGACCATGGAAGAGATCGATGTCAGTGGGGACTTCTGCCCCGGCCCCGTCATCACGGTGGGGAACATCCTTGCCTCCCTCCCTGTCGGGGAGAGGCTGAAGGTGAAGAGCACGAGCGCGGACACCATCGCCGATGTCGCCGCGGCGATCACATCGTCCGGTTCCGTCATCGTGGAGCAGGGCGTCGAGGGGGACAGGCACGTCCTCATCGCGGAGAAGGCCGAGAAGAAGGCCGGGCCCGCGGCAGTCGTGGACCGTGACAGCGTCCTCGTCGCGCAGAGCAACGGCATCGGCAATGCCGAGCGGGCCTATGCGACCTTCATCTTCTCGAAGGTGGCGGCGAGCATGGGCAAGAAGGTGACCATCTTCCTCCTGATGGACGGCGTGAGCCTCGCGAAGAAGGGGAATGCGGCGGCCGTCAGGCACCCGGACTTCGCCCCCCTCGACCAGGTGATGGCCGAGGTCATGCATGCCGGCGTCACGGTCTATGCCTGCGAACTCTCGGCGAAGTTCAGGGGGATCACCGAGGCCGACCTCGTCCCGGGCGTGAAGCTGGCCGGCGCGGCGACCTACATCAATATCCTGAGCGACCCCCGCTACGCGGTCGTGAACTTCTGAGGTGAAAAAATGGACATGACCTATCAGGTGATCGCCCTCGCGCTCCTCGTCGGCAGCGTCGTCACGGGCTTCATCACCTTCAGGATGCAGGGCATGAAACTCGCCATCCACTTCGGCGCCATCATGCTCGCCCTCCTCGCCACCCTGGCGGCGATCGCGACCGGCATGCCGGCCCTCGTCTCCGCCGCCGCGGTCCTCCAGGTGCTCGTCGCCGTCACGGCCTTCACGCAGCTCTGGGAGACCCTGAAGTACACCTTCCAGACCTCGCCGGGCTACGGGGCGCACATGGCCCTCGTGACGATGCTCCCGGTCTTCGCCGTCGCGGCGGTGGCCCTGTAAGGGCCGTCGTCCCCCTCCTCTTTTTTCTCTGCCGCAGGAACCTTCATGCGTCCCCGGGACGATTTTTTCCAAGAGATGGTGGCGGCACATTTTCAGACCAGAGACCTGGAGGACGCCCTGGCGGCGGGGGACCGCGACGCGGTCCATGCCGCCCTCCACGACCTCCTCCTGTACAAGGCGGTGGACCCCCTCGCGCCCGCGGCCCTGGACGTGATCGTCGGCGTGCTCGACCTCGGCGGGAGGGCGGCGGCGATGGCCCTCCAGGTGATGTACGCCTCGGCCGTGCGGCAGGGGACTCTGCCGGCGGAGAGGGAGGAGGCGGCGTTGCGGATACGTGCGGCCCTCGGACGTTCCGGCGACGACCGCACGGCGGTGAGGCACGCCCTCCACCTCCTCGCGGTCCTGGGCGACGCCCCGGCGGTGGTCGAGCAGCTGGCACACGACGCACGCCGTTTCGACGGGGAGACGGTGAGAAAAGAGGACTACCTCTCCCCGGCGGTGGCGGCGGCCCTCGGGCGCCACGACGCCGACCTCGCCGTGCTGGAGGCGTCGCTCGCGGGGCGGGCGGCGGAGGACGTGCGGGCCATCAGGGAGTATGCGCAGGACCCCGATGCCTACGAGGAGAGGGTTCGCCAGATGCAGGACGACGAGGTCGAGGTCCTGTAGGACTTCTTCTGGTCCCGTGCGCTGAAGTGGAAGATCGAGAAGATCGCCTGCGGGGCAGAGGACTGCCGGGACTGCGTGCTCTGGACGGCCGAAATTCGGCGCAAAAAGATGGTCTGGCCCCGTATATCCTCCGGATAAATTCCCAAAGATGATATTCTTCCCTCTCCCATTACGACACAGGTTTATACTATGGACCGCCCTTCAGACTTCTCCGGCACGCTGCAGACTCTCGGCATCATGGCGGCACTCCTCGTGATTGTCATCGGGATGCAGTACTCTGCGTATATCGTCAACCTTCTGCTTGTATCTCTGATCCTGACGATCCTTGCACTTCCGGCAATGGAAATGCTGAGAAAGCGCGGCCTGCCCGACATTGCGGCCATGGGGGTTATCTCAGCCATCGCCTTTGTCGTGCTCTTCGTCATGGCGGTGATTACGGTCAGTTCGTTTGAGACTCTGCTCAACGACCTTCCGACCTACCAGTCTGACCTGCAGACGCGTCTCTCAGACCTGCTAATGCTGTTTCAGCACTTTGGCATCGACTCCTCTCTGCTCGCCCCCACCTCATTCAACCTCGGGGAGGTCGTCACCTTTGCCAAGCCCTATGCCATCGGACTCGGAAACGTCCTGATGTACCTGTTTTTTATCCTGATCACAACCATGTTCGCCGTTCTGGAGATCCCCCACATCTCCGAGCGCCTGAAGCGGGGGATAGCGCTCGAACCGACGACGTTTGTGGGTGTCGAAAAGATGAGCAAACTCATGATGGATTTTGTGATCGTCAGGACTGAGGCGAACATAATCCATGGCACCCTCTTCGGCCTCTCCCTCTGGCTCATGGGTGTCCATTCTGCGGTGCTGTGGGGGATCCTCACCTTCATCCTGGCCTTCATCCCCTATATCGGCCTGATCCTCGCGGCCATCCCGGCAATATTCTTTGCCTGGCTCCAGTACGGCCTCTGGGGAGCCGCGGCGGTCGTGGGAATTGTCGTTCTCCTCAACGCCGTCGTCGAAAATCCAATCTATGCCAAGCTCGCATCGAGGCGGTTCGAACTGCCACCGATGGTCGTCATCCTCTCCCTCATTATCTGGGGCTGGATCCTCGGTCTGCCCGGCATGATCTTTGCCGTCCCGATCACCCTCCTCCTGATCATCCTGATCCAGTGCAGCGACGAATTGCGGTGGATAAACGAACTGCTCGGCGTCTCCGGCATCTTCAACACCAAAGCGTGCAAAAAGGAGGCCGAGTGAGCCGGATGGTCCCTGCCCACATTTTTTTCCGGGGCCGGTCGCCATGAGCGTCCCCGGCCTCGACCTGCTGGCCGCGTACCTCCTCCTGAATGCCGGTGCGGCCGCGGTGTTTTATCTGGACAAGAGGCGGGCACGCCGGGGACAGTGGAGGATATCGGAGACGATGCTCCTTGCCTCCGCATGTCTCGGGCCATTCGGCGCACTGGCGGCGATGAAGGTCTTCAGGCACAAGACGCAGAAGACGAAATTTATGCTCGTCCCCCTGTTTGCGGCGCTACACCTTGCGATATTTGCCCTGGTGGCGTGTGCGGGTGCCGGGTGGGTCACACTGCCGGGCGCCCTCACTCTTGCTGCCCTGCCCTGAATGTCCTGAGTCTGTTCATCGCCGCCGCGAGTTCGAAGGGGCCTGAAGGCCGCAAGGCCGCCGACAGGGTGGGGGGTGAGGGTGTCGAGGCCGTCCTCTTCGACCTCCGCGGCGACGGCCCTGACCACCTCGTCGAGGGTCCTCTTCCCGTCCATCAGGCGCTTCGCCCTGAGCAGGGCATGGGCGATGGCCGCGGTCTGGGCCGGGTCCACGACCTGCGCCACGGCCGAGAGGTCGATCTCGTGGACGCCGAACCTGATGCCGCGGACGCCGTCGGCCGCGACCTTCGCCTCCCGCCTGCCCTTGCTGGCGTCGATGCTCCCCGCGTCCGGCACCGGCCGCCTGAATGTGCCGAAGACGTCCTTCCGGGAGGCGATGCGGTCCGGGGCGTGGCGTGCGGCGATCGCCTTCGCCCGTGCGGTGGCGTCCTCCGGGCGGTAGGCCTGCATGGAGACGACGGTGTCGGCGATGTCGAAGTAGTCACCCGACCCGCCGATGACGAGGACGGTCGAGACGCCGAGGTCGCGGTACAGGGCCTGCGCCCGGTCGATGAAGGGCGTGATCGGTTCCTGCTCGTCGGCGACGAGTTCCTGCATCCGCCTATCCCGGATCATCATGTTCGTGGCCGCGGCGAACACCCTGGCCAGAAAGTCCCTGAACGCCGTCTCGCGGGTCTTCGTCGAGAGACACCTGGCCGGGAAGCCCGCGACGTCCGCCACGATCCGCACCCGCGCCTTGCTCGGGGCGGCGAAGGGGTCGGCCTGGGCGTAGTCGATGAGGAGGGTGAAGCCGTCGAAGGCGTAGGCCCCCTCGCAGTCCCTGTATGCCCTGTATCCCCGGCCGTCGATCCGTCTCAGAGTCTCCCTGAGGCGTCCGGCGGGCTGCATCGTCTCGCGGGCCATGATCGGGATGTTTATGAGCGGGCAGGTGTGATAGGGTTTTCTGGAGAGACCCAATGCCATTCGCGTGCGTCCGGTGCGGGGAGTGCTGCAGCCAGATGGGCGACGTCCATGTCGTGAGAGAGGAGTGCGCCGACGGGAGTTTCCTGATGGAGAACAGGTACACCGGCGAGGTGCATGCCGTCAGGGTCGCCCCCGACAGGGCCAGCCTCCTCGCCGACAGGAGCATCTTCGAGAGGTGGCCTCTGGCCTGCCCCTTCCTCCGCGAGGATCCCGCCGACGGGAAGGCGTGCTGCACCATTCACCACACGAGGCCCGATATCTGCCGGGAGTACCGCTGCTGGCGCCTCCTCGTCCTGAACGCGGGAGGGACGAGGGCGGGGAGGGTGATGGAGAGGCGCCACCTCGCGGCAGACGACCCGGCCCTCGCCGCCTTCTGGGAGACGCACATCGCTGTCATCCGCGAGGACGACGATACGCGCTGGGACGAGCGGGCGATCGAGACGTTGACGAAGGCCGGGTATATCGTCCGGAGATAGAGGGCCAGGGAGAGCGTCCTGCCACCCCAGTCGCTAATACCGATGCCGTCCAATCTCATAGGACATCATGGATATTCCCATCGTCTGGCTCTACTGGGTCGTCAGCCTCACCATCGTCACCTACGCCTCGGCGTACATCATCAGGAACCACCGGGAGTACGGCTACGCTGCACTCGTCGGTTTCTACGTCGTCTACCTCGCCGCCTCGCAGATCATCGCCACCCGGATCGTGGAGTTCGACCTCGGCATCGCCGTCTTCCTCGCCCCTGCCGCGGTCTTCATCTATCCCTTCCTCTCGCAGGCCATCGACATGATCAACGAGGTCTACGGC
>NZ_DAGX01000002.1:342583-342717 GCF_002498315.1 Methanofollis sp. UBA420 | reverse complement strand
ACATGATCAACGAGGTCTACGGCGAGAGGATGACCCACATCGCCATCGGCATCGCCTTCCTCTCGCAGGTGCTCCTGGTCACCTTCATCGTCATGACCAACACCCTCACGCCCGCCCCCTTCTTCGCCTACGAG
>NZ_DAGX01000002.1:342047-342477 GCF_002498315.1 Methanofollis sp. UBA420 | reverse complement strand
CCGCCCCCTTCTTCGCCTACGAGGAGATGTGGCAGGAGGTCTTTGCCCAGAGCCTCAGGATCGTCGTCGCCTCCTGGATCACCTTCCTGATCACGCAGAACCTCGACGCCTGGGTCTTCGCACGCCTCAAGGAGCGCTACCCCGACAGGATCCTGCTGCGGAGTGTCTCCAGCGACCTCCTTGGCCTGACCATCGACAGCGTCATCTTCGTCACCATCGCCTTCGCCGGCGTGGCCCCGCTCCTCCCCCTCATCATCGGCCAGATCGTGGCGAAGAACATCATCGGCTTCCTGGACACTCCGTGGTTCTGGTGGTATAAGCGGTATCTGGAGAAGGCCTGAAGGCCTCTTTTTTTCTCTCGGTGATGGTAGAGGCGGGGGAAGGCAGTGGACCGGCAGATCTTGCCGGGGGGCTGCCGCCCCCCAATCCG
>NZ_DAGX01000002.1:2305-2706 GCF_002498315.1 Methanofollis sp. UBA420 | reverse complement strand
GCACCCGTGAAGGGTGCGACAGGGCGGTTTCTCGTCGATACGACCGTTCGATTTTGGTTTCAATCCACGCACCCGTGAAGGGTGCGACGAGTACGAGACGGAGAAACCATCCATACTCAGAGTTTCAATCCACGCACCCGTGAAGGGTGCGACGTCAAAACCTCGGCAAGAGCCACGCCCGTAGGCGGTTTCAATCCACGCACCCGTGAAGGGTGCGACGCCATAGAAGACGGATTCAAGGCGAGGATCGGAGTTTCAATCCACGCACCCGTGAAGGGTGCGACTCAAAACCTCGGCAAGAGCCACGCCCGTAGGCGGTTTCAATCCACGCACCCGTGAAGGGTGCGACCCTGGTCCCAGCGATCTTCTCGGCAGTCTCCGAGTTTCAATCCACGCACCCG
>NZ_DAGX01000002.1:1357-2099 GCF_002498315.1 Methanofollis sp. UBA420 | reverse complement strand
CCCGTGAAGGGTGCGACGGGGCATGGTCTGCGTGGACGAACTCGACAAAATGTTTCAATCCACGCACCCGTGAAGGGTGCGACCCCGCGCACTGGCTGCGAAACGTGGCGGCCGGACTGGTTTCAATCCACGCACCCGTGAAGGGTGCGACCGCGGGGAGGGAGGCCGCGATTATCGTCCACACCCGTTTCAATCCACGCACCCGTGAAGGGTGCGACCATGGGAGGCCTTCTCGATCTCCAACATCTCATGGTTTCAATCCACGCACCCGTGAAGGGTGCGACCCCGGGACCCCGGCATCGGAACAGCCGGGATCGTCCTCCTGGTTTCAATCCACGCACCCGTGAAGGGTGCGACGGCAGAGCTTCGCCGACTGGCTCTCGTCGGCACAGGTTTCAATCCACGCACCCGTGAAGGGTGCGACTGCGGCGAGGGCGTCCGTGAGGCGATCGGGGGAGTTTCAATCCACGCACCCGTGAAGGGTGCGACACACGCAGGTGAGTTTTGTGAGTTTGATCGGGGTTGTTTCAATCCACGCACCCGTGAAGGGTGCGACCACATATCCGGGCGAAGGACCGCCGTGTATCGGCGTTTCAATCCACGCACCCGTGAAGGGTGCGACGGTCAGGGACTCGTATCGGAGGGACTGGGAGAGGGTGTTTCAATCCACGCACCCGTGAAGGGTGCGACTGGGTCTCTAACCCTCTCCCCTGGCGAGGAGTACGTTTCAATCCACGCACCC
>NZ_DAGX01000002.1:0-1262 GCF_002498315.1 Methanofollis sp. UBA420 | reverse complement strand
CACCCGTGAAGGGTGCGACCATGATACCGTGGTCTGCGGGGATTTGGTCAGGTGGTTTCAATCCACGCACCCGTGAAGGGTGCGACTTAGGTCGCACGCCAGGCGGAAGGGATCGTCATCGAGTTTCAATCCACGCACCCGTGAAGGGTGCGACGCAAACGCTCCAGAGCTGCCCGCAACCGTTTCGGTTTCAATCCACGCACCCGTGAAGGGTGCGACCTAGGGAGCCACAGACACGATCATATACTACGGTGTTTCAATCCACGCACCCGTGAAGGGTGCGACCCTCTGGACATGGGGGTATGATGGCCCCTTTTCGGTTTCAATCCACGCACCCGTGAAGGGTGCGACTCCGGGCCCCGTTGTCCTTGAACCCGTGGTCCAGGTTTCAATCCACGCACCCGTGAAGGGTGCGACCGACAAGCCGACGACGAAGCACCTCTCAGCCTGCGTTTCAATCCACGCACCCGTGAAGGGTGCGACTGGATCGAGACAGGGGCCCTCGTGAGTCCAATGCCGTTTCAATCCACGCACCCGTGAAGGGTGCGACGAGTGTCAAAAATTCCAGGATAACTATCCTCATAGTTTCAATCCACGCACCCGTGAAGGGTGCGACTCTCTGGGTACTCGTGGATATCATCAAATTGGGCGGTTTCAATCCACGCACCCGTGAAGGGTGCGACGTCCCACCGGTGATGGCACGATGCGCAGGTGAGGTTTCAATCCACGCACCCGTGAAGGGTGCGACGATCTCGCCGTCTGTATCGAACGCAGTGGCCTTGTTTCAATCCACGCACCCGTGAAGGGTGCGACCAGAACGGAAGGGCTTTGTCTCCTATGTTGAGTTGTTTCAATCCACGCACCCGTGAAGGGTGCGACATCGAGAAATGCCCGGATCTTGATCGTTTCGAGGTTTCAATCCACGCACCCGTGAAGGGTGCGACGTCCGGGGCATAATGCCACATTGCCGCGTTTATGTTTCAATCCACGCACCCGTGAAGGGTGCGACGTGAAGGGCATGGTGCTGTCCTGAGTGTACAGATAGTTTCAATCCACGCACCCGTGAAGGGTGCGACACAGTATTTATCCGACTGGTTCACGGCGAGGTCCAGGTTTCAATCCACGCACCCGTGAAGGGTGCGACGATGGGATCGTTGCTCATCGTCGGGCCTCTTCGGTTTCAATCCACGCACCCGTGAAGGGTGCGACCATATTGTAGGCCACGGTCCCCTTGGCGACGCAGGTTTCAATCCACGCACCCG
>NZ_DAGX01000001.1 GCF_002498315.1 Methanofollis sp. UBA420 | reverse complement strand
GGCCACCATGCGGCGCGGATCGTCGCCGAGACGGACATCTGCGACGACATCGCCGCGGCCGTCGGCCCTGCCGGGATCCGGCGCCTGGAGCGCGACGAACCCGACATCGAAGACGTCTTCCTCTCGTACTATCACGAGGAGGCGACCTCGTGAGGTCCGCGGGACTGAAGGTGATCGCGGGGAAGGAATTCCGCGACCACCTGCAGAGCAGGAAGTTCCACCTCATCTTCGGGGTCTTCCTGGTCATCGCCGTCATCGGGCTCATCGGCGGTGCGGTCGAGTACCAGAAACAGCTTGACGACTATAACAAGAACCAGGCTGCGGTCTCGGACGACGAGTTCGAGTCGCACTCGTACTTCTCCTGGAAACCGACGATCCTCTCGGCCTTCAACGAGATGACCACACTGATGACGACGATCGGCGTGATCCTCGGGATCGCGATGGGCTTTGATCTGATCACGCGGGAGAAGGAGAGCAAGTCCCTGAAGATCCTGCTCTCGCACCCGATCTACCGGGACGAGGTGATCAACGGGAAGGCCCTCGGCGGTATTGCGGCGATCACCCTTGCGATGGGGATCGTGCTCGTCCTCTCGCTGGCGATCATGCTCCTCTTCGGGATCGTCCCGAACTTCGAGGAGACGGTGCGGATGTTCCTCTTTGGAGCGCTCTCGTTCCTGCTCGTCTTCTCGTTCTTCGCGATCGCCCTCTTCATGTCGACGATCGCGAAGGACAGCGGGAGCGCCATCATCTACACCCTGATCATCATGATCGTGCTCTCATCCCTCCTTCCGATCTTCACGTACGGCTCGGTGTACACCGCGATCTTTGGCCAGCCCCCCGAGCCCCCAGACACCGACACGATACGGTACGGCGGCTATGGCGGCATGTACGTGACGAAGTCGGTGGAGGTCGTGGAAGGCGGCATGGTGCGCGACCCTGAGGTCGACGAGGCCTGGCAGGAGTACGAGGAGAAGTCGCGGGCCTACTGGGAACAGAGAGGTGCTGTCGGCGACGCCGTTTCTCTCCTCTCGCCGACGAGCAACTACCAGAGACTGGCCTATGCCGTGACCAATCCGGGCATGGCGCGGATGATGATGAGCAGTTCCAGTTTCTCGGATGTGGAGATGGACGATGAGATCCCGAAGGAAGGTTTCTCGGCGCTCTTCGCCCTCCTCGGTGACATGGCAAAGAACATCGCCGCGCTGATCATCACGCCTGCCCTCTTCTTCGGGCTTGCGTGGGTGCGGTTCATGCGGGAGGACGTGAGATGACCGCCGGAACGAGGGCGCCCGCCCTCCTCCTTGCCCTCCTGATGCTCGCCGCGACGGTCCTGCCCCTGCCGGTTGCGGCGGAAGGGGTGGCGTCCGGGACGGTCTCGGTCACCTGCGACTTCCCCGGCCAGGTTGTCGAGGCCGGGGAGACGGCGACTTTCTCCCTCACCGCGGCGAACAACGGGAACGCGGCGGCGGAAGGCGGCCAGATCAAACTGTGGACGGAGAAATTTGTCGGAAGCAGGAACTGGGAGATGCGTTTTATTGACGGCAAGACCGAGGTGAACCGCGTCTCCATCCCGGAGGGCGGGTCGAAGACCGTCACCCTTGAGGTGGAGACGGCCGCGGACACGCCTGTCGGCGACTACCCGGTAAAGGTGCATGTCGGCGACGGCTCGATCTGGCTCTACGTGAGCATCTCGAAGACGCACACCGGCGAACTCGGCACCCTCAATCTCCTGGTGACGGACAAGGACGGGGAGAAGGTGAAGGGTGCGACGATCGAGGTCTTCCGCGGGAATGAACACGAGGCCTTCGACAGGGTGATGACGACGGCCGACGGCCGGATCAGCACTGGTCTCCCCCAGGACGTCTACCGCCTGGTCATCACGAAACCGGGCTTCCTTTCTGTCGAGAAGAAGGATGTGAAGGTGAAGTGCGGGATCACGGTCGACGCCGGCACGGTGATGCTGGACAAGTCCTCGTATGCGGCCGAGGTGACGGTGAAGTCGTCCCTGATCACGACGCCGGCAGGGAAGAACCCGACCTTTGAGATGAAGCTGCGGAATGTCGGGAAGGCCGACGACACCTACAGGCTGACGACCGACGGCCTCCCCGAGGGCTGGTATGCCAGGTACAAGGAGAATGCCGCGGATACGAGCGACATCTCGGAGATCCTTGTCCCTGCCGGAGAGGATAAGACCCTCTTCCTGGAGGCGATCCCGCCGTACGGCACGAAGGTCGGTGACTACTCCTTCAATGCTGTCATCGAGTCCTCTTCGGATGTCTATACCGAGGACCTGACCGCGAAGATCAGCGGGAGTTATGAGATGAGGCTCTCCGCGGACCGGTACCGCTATGAGGCGAACATGGGCGAGACCCTCGAGTTCGATGCCTTGGTGCGGAACATCGGCAATGCCGGTGCCCTGACCGGGATCCACTTCGAGGTGAGCGCGCCGCAGGGCTGGAAGGCGACGGTGACGCCGTCGAATGTCACGAGTCTCCAGCCGGGCGAGTCGAAGAAGGTGAACGTGAAGGTGGTGCCGCCCCCGAATATCGTCGCCTCTGAATACAAGGTGACGCTGAAGGCGGTCTCGGAGCAGGGCGAGCAGAGCGACGACTTCAGGATCGTCGTGAAGGAGCAGTCCTTTGCCGCGATCCTCGGTCTCCTCATGCTCGCCGGCATCGCGGGCGGGGTCTGGTATTACTTCAGGAAGTACCAGCGCCGTTGAATTTTCCCCTCCCCTTTTTTTTGTGTCAGCCGTACCTTTCCCGATAGATAGACGATTTACACAGAATTGTTTTATAAATGGGGCACCATGGATCTTCATAATCCCGAAAAAGGACTGGAGACCCATGATACGATGCGAACATCTG